>NZ_CP022529.1:1818750-2121875 GCF_002237595.1 Labrenzia sp. VG12 | reverse complement strand
GGAAGTGCCGGAAGAGCATTACAAGGCGGTTGCCGAGGTGATCGGCTTCGTCTTCCGCATGCGCAACCGCGCCAAGTGGCGGGCAAACTGACGGCATCAAAGCAACAGGCCAGG
The DNA here is from genome assembly GCF_002237595.1 of Labrenzia sp. VG12. Classification (NCBI taxonomy): domain Bacteria; kingdom Pseudomonadati; phylum Pseudomonadota; class Alphaproteobacteria; order Hyphomicrobiales; family Stappiaceae; genus Labrenzia; species Labrenzia sp. VG12. Next base: position 2,121,761 of record NZ_CP022529.1, on the reverse strand, counting down.
ACAGCTCCCAAGTCAAACAGGTGAATTTCAACAGGACTTGGTCGCATATCAGTTGAAATACGCTATTAAGCACAGAATGCTTATGTACGGCCCTTTCAGATGCGAATCGGGCCGGGGAGACAGGACGGATGAAGGACATGGACGGATCGCCGAGCGGGCCGATGATCAGTCGCCCAGAGCGGTCCGGCAATATAGGGCTGCTGATCGGCCTGGCGCTGCTGCTTGTCGGCGCCGCAGCTGCCTTTGCGGTGATGGACCGTGAAGTTGCGCAGCCGTTCATCCTTGCGCTTCTGGGCATCCTTGCCGTGGTCGGCGTGTTCTGCCTCTTTGCCGGGGCAATCGGCTTCCTGCGCCTGTCCGCGCGTCCGGGTGAATCCAATCCGCTTGCATCCGCTTTTGTCGACACGCTGGAAGACGGCGCCCTGATCACCGATCTGGACGGGCGACTGGTTTACGCCAACAAGGCCTATGCCGATCTGACCGGCGCGGAGACCGCTGCCGACATTCGGGTGGTTGAACGGGTGTTCTCTTCTGATCCGGATGCAGCCGACGCCATTTTCCGCCTGTCCCAGGCGATGCGTGACGGCCGCAGGGCCCAGGAAGAGATCCGCATGCCGTTCCCGCTCGGACGGGCGGACGGCACCGCGCGCTGGTACCGGGTGTCGGTGCGTCCGCTTCAGGTGTCCAAGGAACGGGGCGGTGGCAAGCCCATGGCCGTGTGGCAGCTGTCCGACATCACCCGCGACCGCGCCGAACAGGAAAACTCCTTCCAGGAGCTGCAGCGGGTCATCAATTTCCTCGATCATGCGCCGGCCGGGTTCTTTTCCTGCGATGCCGAAGGCAGGATCGTCTATCTGAACGCCACGCTGGCCGACTGGCTGGGGTATGATCTGGCCCAGTTCGACGCCGGTGACCTCGATCTCTCCAGTATCGTGCGCGGCGACGGGACCGAGCTGATCCGCTCCCTCAAGGGCCAGGCCGGCGAGGTCAAGAGCGAAACCTTCGATCTTGATTTTGTCACCCGCAACGGTCGCGGCCTTCCGGTGCGGCTCTTGCACCGGGTGCCCTTCGGCGAGAACGGCCAGCCCGGGGACAGCCGGACGCTGGTGCTCAACCGGTCCCGGGGCGAGGAAGCGTCCGAAGCGCTGCGCGCCGCTGAGGTCCGTTTCGCACGTTTCTTCAACAACACGCCGATTGCGATTGCCTCGCTCGACAAGGAAGGCCGGGTGCTCAGGACCAATGCGCCTTTCCTTAAGCTGTTCGGGGCTGTCGATACGGATGACGAGTCGCCCAAGCTGGAAGCCTATGTGGCCGACAATGGTCGCGAGGAGCTCTCAAGGTCCTTGCAGGCGGCCGCCAACGGCATCGGCGAAATCGCGCCTGTCGACATTCCGCTTGTCGAAGGCAACGATCCGCGCTCGGCGACGTTCTATGTCTCCGCGGTTCAGGAAGGCGAGGGCGACGGTGAGGCGGCCATCGTCTATGCGCTGGAAACCACGCAGCAGCGGGCGCTGGAAGCGCAATTTGCCCAGAGCCAGAAGATGCAGGCCATCGGTCAGCTGGCCGGCGGCGTTGCACATGATTTCAACAACGTCCTGACCGCGATCATCGGCTTCTCCGATCTGCTGCTTGCCAGCCACCGGCCGACCGACCCGTCCTTCCAGGACATCATGAACATCAAGCAGAACGCCAACCGGGCCGCCGGTCTGGTGCGGCAGCTGCTGGCCTTCTCGCGTCGCCAGACGCTGCGTCCGCAGCAGCTGGAACTGAACGACGTTCTGGCGGATCTCTCCATCCTGCTTGACCGCTTGCTCGGCGAAAAGGTCGACCTGAAGGTGATCCACGGCCGCGATCTGTGGCCGGTCATGGCCGACCTCAACCAGCTGGAACAGGTGATCGTCAACCTGGCCGTGAACGCGGGCGATGCCATGTCCGATGGCGGCCGCCTGACCATTCGCACGCGCAATGTCACCGAGGCCGAGAGCACGAAATTCGACAACACCCGTGGCATGCCCCCGGGCGAATACACGCTGGTCGAGGTCGAGGACACCGGTCACGGCATGCCGCCGGAGATCATGGAAAAGATCTTCGATCCGTTCTTTTCCACCAAGGAAGTCGGCAAGGGGACCGGGCTCGGTCTGTCCACCGTCTACGGCATCGTCAAGCAGACCGGCGGGTTCATCTTCTGCACCTCCGAGGTCGATCTCGGCACGACGTTCCGGCTGTTCCTGCCGCGGCACATCCCGCAAGTGGTAGAAGAGAAGAAGCCGGAGCCGAAGGAGAGCGAACCGGAGAAGGTCGCCGATCTCACCGGTTCCGCATCGATCCTGCTGGTCGAGGATGAAGAGGCCGTGCGGGCGTTTGCCGCGCGTGCGCTCGCCTCACGCGGCTACACCGTCTACGAGGCTGGCTCCGGCAACGAGGCGCTGGAGGTGATGGAAGAAACCGATGGCGAGGTCGATCTGGTGGTCTCCGACGTGGTGATGCCGGAAATGGATGGACCTACCCTTCTTGTGGAGCTGCGCAAGACCCGCCCTGATCTGAAGATCATCTTCGTGTCGGGCTATGCCGAGGATGCGTTTGAAGAAAACCTGCCGGAAGGCGAGCAGTTCTTCTTCCTGCCCAAGCCGTTCACGCTGAAGCAGCTGGCGACCACGGTGAAGGATGTCTTGAACGGTTAGGAAAGCCGGTGCAGACTTCGCCCTGTTTCATCGAACAGGGCGGGTGATCGCATGCAGTTTCCGGAGTTTATTCAGAGGTTTCCAGCACTTGATGTCCCGTTTCCGGAGGATGTCGTCAAGTCGTATGCCGTGCAATCCGATGCCGGGCTCGTCGTCTTTTTCGACTTTGTCAAAGACATGGTCCTGCCGCCCCATTCCCATCTGGCGCAGTGGGGCACTGTCTTGAGCGGCGAGATCGAATTCACCATTGCCGGTGAGACCCGGACCCTGGGCCCCGGCGCCATCTATGACATTCCGAGCGGTGCCGAGCATGGTGCGATCATCAAGGCGGGAACCAAGGTGATTGACGTTTTCGAAGAGGCGGAGCGGTATCCGCTGAGGACCTGAACCGGGCCTGGGCCGGGCTGGTCTGAACGGCGCATTCCAGCCTGCCGTGCTTGACACTCCCAACCCGATTTGGCACTGAACTGCGCATGGGGCATGCGAACACCCCGTGAGGCGTCAGCTGAAGTTTCGCGTCCATAGACCCTCAATTGACGGGAGGACGCGCCATGCCGTCTCCAAACACGATTACAGTTTCTCAGCTGAACAGATTGATAGGCCTGCCGGACGCACCGGTGATTGTCGATGTGCGCATCGACGAGGACTTTGACAACGATCCTTTCTTCCTTCCCTCAGCCTTTCGGCACCCCTTCAACGAGGTTGAAGCGCTGGTGCAGCACCTGGCCGGGCGGAAGGTGGTCGTGGTCTGCTGGAAAGGGCTGAAACTCAGCGCGGGTGCCGCCGCGATTTTGCGTGCCGAGGGCATCGAGGCCCAGATCCTGGAAGGGGGCGCAACGGGTTGGCGGGAGGCCGGATTGCCGATGGTTCCCGCTGCAAGTCTGCCGGCGCGCAATGAAAAGGGACAGACCGTCTGGGTGACACGGCACCGGCCGAAGATCGACCGGATTGCCTGTCCCTGGCTGATCAGGCGGTTTGTCGATCCGTCGGCCAGGTTTCTCTTCGTCGCGCCGTCGGAAGTGGCCGGGGTGGCCGAACGCTTCAACGCCACGCCGTTTGACGTCGAAGGGGTCTTCTGGAGCCACCGGGAAGAGTTTTGCAGCTTCGATACGATGGTGAGCGCATTCGGCCTGACAACAGAACCGCTTCTGCGCCTGGCGACCATCGTTCGCGGTGCGGATACCAACCGGCACGACCTGGCGCCCGAGGCCGCCGGGCTACTCGCCGCCTCCCTAGGTCTATCACGCATGTACAAGGATGATCTCAAGCAACTCGAGGCGGGTATGGGGCTCTATGATGCCTATTACCGTTGGGCCCGGGATGCGGTAGAGGAAGGCCATGACTGGCCGACGCCGAGCAGGAAGGGCTGACTGTTGTGACTGCACATCAAAAAACGGCACCGGAAGTGTCTGGCGCTGCGCCGTCAGACGGGCAGGACACCTCCTGGGGACGTCTGGTTTCCATCTTCGGCGGCATCGGCCTTCTGTCTTTCGGAGGACCGGCGGCCCAGATTGCCCTCATGCACCGCAAGCTGGTCGATGAGACCGGCTGGTTGTCGGAGAAAAACTACGTCAACGCGCTCGGTTTCTGCATGCTCCTGCCGGGGCCTGAAGCCATGCAGCTGGCGACCTATTGCGGCTGGAAGCTGCGGGGTGTGGCCGGCGGCTTGCTGGCCGGTCTCCTGTTCGTGGTGCCCGGCGCCCTGGCGATCTTTGCCCTGGCAACGGTTTACGCGCTTTATGGCAACGTGCCGCTGGTCAGCCAGTTGTTTCTCGGTATCAAGGCCGCCGTTCTCATCGTGGTGCTTGAAGCGCTCCTGCGGCTCTCCAAGCGGGCTTTGACGGAACAGCGGCAATGGGTGATCGCGGGTCTGGCTTTCATTGCGATCTTCTTTCTCGCATTGCCCTTTCCCCTGATCGTCCTTGCGGCCGGGTTCTACGGCGCTGTGTTCTCCTCAAAGCATCTCGGAACGAGCGGAAGTCCGCCGATTGGCGTGCCGGTTTCCAGAACACTGCGGACCGTGGCCATCTGGCTTGTCGTCTGGCTTGGACCGCTCGCTGTGCTTGAGGGGGCAACGGGTGTGCCGGTGCTGAGCGAGCTGGGCTGGTTCTTCTCCAAGCTGGCTGTGGTCACCTTTGGCGGTGCCTATGCGGTGCTTGCCTATATGGCCCAGGATGTTGTGACCATTCACGGCTGGCTGAGCGCCGGTGAAATGATGGACGGTCTGGGGCTGGCCGAAACAACGCCGGGGCCGCTGATCCTGGTGACACAGTTTGTCGGCTTTCTCGCCGCTGCCAATGAAGGCGGCCTGGCGCTCGGTCTTGCCGGTGGCCTGGTCGCGCTTTGGGCCACCTTCGTGCCGTGTTTCCTCTGGATCTTTGCCGGAGCTCCCTATCTGGAATGGATCTCCGCCCAACCGAGGCTGAAATCGGCTCTCAGCGCGATCATCGCGGCTGTGGTCGGCGTCATTTTGAACTTGTCTGTCTGGTTCGCCTTGCATGTCTTCTTTGCGGATGTCACGGCAGAAAAATGGAGCTGGCTGACGCTCTGGCTGCCGGATCTTGCCAGTCTGGACTGGCGGGTGCCCGTCTTGGCAGCGCTTTGCGGCGTGTTGCTGCTGCGGTTTCATGCCGGGCTGATCTGGGTGCTCCTGGCGTCGGCTCTTGGCGGCGTGCTGCTTTCGCTGATCTAAGTCAGTGTTCGGTCCGGACCGGGTTCAGGCATTGATTCAGGTTGCTGGCAAACTGATTCAGAGCCTGAGCTCAAGTCTCTGTTTCCACAGCGGCAGGTTTGGCGCCTAGCCTTGAGCGGCGCCTCAGCAGCGCGCGCAGGTTTGCGGTCACGGCGTCCGGTTCCTCGATTGGTGTCAGATGGCCGCTCTCCTCCAGAATGGAAAGGTCGGCACCCGGAATGTGGCTGGCCATATCCTTGTGAAGGTCGGGCGGGGTCAGAACGTCGTGGCGGCCGCACAGCACCAGTGTCGGGCAGGTGATGCGGGCGAGCGAGGCACGGCTGTCCGGGCGCTCGATCCGGGACTGGCGAACAAAAACTTCCGGGCCAAGCCGTTCGGTCATGGTACGAACGCGGTCGATCAGGACATGGTTGGACTGATTATCCGGCGAGAGATAAGAGCGGGCGAGCTTGCGGCCGAAGCCGTGAAAGCGCCCGGGCTTTGTGGTCTGGGTGATGAGCTGTTCGCGCTCCCGACTGCGCTCCGGCGTATCCGGCAGCATGGTGGTGTCGAGCAGTGCCAGGTGGGTGACCCGTTCCGGGGCTCGCCGCATCACCTCCTGGGCCACGATGCCACCGAGAGAGAAACCGGCGAGGGCAAAGGTGTCGGCACTCGTCGCCAGAACCATCTCGGCGAGCACCGCCAGGGATGTACCGTGGGTGATGTCGGCAACGCGGGGTTGGGCAATGTCCCGAAGGTCCGCAATCTGGTCACGCCAGAGATCGGCATCATTCATGAGCCCGGGTATCAGCACGATCTGTGGCAGGGTCATCGGGTGTCCTCCGGAACGGCGGCCAGAATGGCCCTTGCCCTGATCCTGACCGGTGCGTCGACCATGGCCCCGTCGACGACGACGGCGCCATCGCCGGCGCTCAGAACCCTGCGGGCCCACGCGATCTCGGAAACACCTGGTGCAAGTGCCCTGCGGATATCGGCGACCTGCCTGGGATGAATGCAGAGTTTGCCGGTCATGCCGAGGTCTCGAGCATGCGCAGCATCCTCATGAGCGATGGCGGGGTCGGTCAGATCCGCGGTGACACCGTCGATCGGCGCGGCAATGCCGGCGAGTTTCGAAGCGAGCACCAACTCGGAACGAACAGGCAGCAGGACGTCCTGGCGATGCGCGCAGCCGAGGTCAGCGCAATAGTCGATTGAACCGAAGGCGAGCCGGACAACGCCTTCGTGAGCGGCAATCTCGCGCGCATTGGCGAGCCCCCTGGCGCTTTCGATCAGGGCGATGACCGGCAACCTGCGACCCAGAGACGTCCAGAGCTTGTCGATATCTGCAAGGTCTTCTGCCTTGGGCAGCATCACCGCATCTATCTCTAGAAATTTGAGCGTGTCGATGTCGGCGGTATGAAACGGCGTCTGGGCCGCGTTGACCCGGACGATCACCGGTTTGTCGGTGAACGTGCTTGTGAGATTGGCCCGGGCACTGTCCTTTTCTGACGCTGGAATCGCGTCTTCAAGGTCAAGAATGACAGCATCCGCATCGCTCGCAGCGGCCTTCGCAAAGCGGTCCGGCCGGTTGGCGGGCACGAAGAGTGGTGCTTGAAGGATTGTCACCACGACGCGGTTGCCTCCACCGCCACAGGGCCGCCGACCTGTGCAGACCAGAGCCGCAGGCTGCCGTCTTCCGCGTCCGCCGCATTGACGGTGAAATCAGCCGTGTCGAAGATTGTGCCGATGCTGCGAAAGCTGAACTCTGCCGGGCAGCTGCCTTTCAGGTCGGCGGCAAACTGGCAAAGCAGCGTCGCCTGCAAGGGGCCGTGTACGATCAGGCCCGGATAGCCTTCCACGTCGCGCACATAGTCCTTGTCATAGTGGATGCGGTGGCCGTTGAAGGTCATGGCGGAATAGCGAAACAGATAAGCGGCAGACGGGGTAATCTTTCGGAAATTCTCACCTTGCGCTGCGGCTTCGACGGCGGGCTTTGTGGTGGTCTCCTGCACAGACGGCGCTTGGCGATAGACGATGTCCTGGCGTTCGGTCAGGACCGGCCGGCTATTTGCCGTGACGTCGTGCTGGACGGTGACAAAGCACAAGGGACCGGTGCGCCCCTGTTTGAAGACCACGTCCTTGACGGTGGAGCGCCGCGTGACCTCATCTCCAATCAGGATGTCGCCGTGAAAGGTGAAGGCGCCGCCGGCCCACATGCGCCGGGGCAGCGGCACCGGGGGCAGGAAACCGCCGCGGGCGGCATGGCCGTCCGGTCCGAGTTCCGCAGTGGCGACGGAAGGCTGGGCCAGGCAGAAATGGATCAGGAGCGGAGCCGCATTTCCCGGCGTTTCACCGGAGGAGCGGTCGAAGGTGGCATTGAACTGGCGCACAAGTGCAGGGCTCAAGGTCTCGGAAGCGCTGTCCTCTCGCCCGATCCAGCGGCGCAAATGGTCGATATCGAGATCCATGTCAGCTCTCCAGCGGTTTGAGGGCCGGTACCGGGCCGTAGGTTCGCGGTGCGTCCTTGAAGATGGCCGCAGGTGCGGGGAAGGAGACAGGTCCTCCCGGGCTCTCGACCGTCATCCGGCGCAGATGCGGATGTCTGGAGAGACCCGCCATATCGTTGACGGTCGCCAGCGCGATCCCGGCTTTGGTGAGCTGCGCGATGGCTGTTGCGGCATCCTGCGTCGCAAAGGCATCGGCGACAGCGCCGTCTGTCTCCGAACGATTGGCAACGCGGGCCACATTGGTGGCAAAGCGCGGGTCGGTGCCAAGCTCCGGCCGCCCCATGAAGTCGCTGCAGAGCACGCGCCACTCCCGGTCGCTCTGAATGGAAATCAGGATCGGAGTTCCGTCTTTTGCGGAAAAGACACCGTAAGGGGAGATCGACGGATGGGCGAGGCCGATCCGCTTCGGCGTGTGACCGCCCTCATGATTGAGTAGGGGCACGGTCAACCAGTCGGCGAGAACGTCAAACATTGAGATGGAAATCTGAGCGCCCTTGCCAGTGATGCCACGCTGGATCAGGGCCTCCAGGATGGCGGCATAAGCGGTCGCACCCGTCGCTATATCCACCACAGAAATGCCGACCCGCGAGGGTTCGTTCGGTCCGCCCGTGATCGAGCAGAGACCGGTCTCGGCCTGGATCAGGAGGTCATAGGCCTTGCGATCTGCCATCGGTCCGGTTTCGCCAAAGCCGCTGATGGAACAGGTGATCAGGCGGGGGTGTCTTTCGATGAGCTGCACCGGATCGAAACCGAGACGGGCGAGGGCGCCGGGTTTCAGATTCTGGATCAGGACGTCCGCATCGGCAATCAACTCGCCCAGGACGCTCTTGCCCCGATCCGAGGCAAGGTCCAGGGTGATGCTGTTCTTGCCCCGGTTGAGCCAGACGAAATAACTCGACTGGCCGGCGGCAACAGCATCGTAGCCTCTGGCAAAATCGCCCTCCGGGCGTTCGATCTTGGTGACCAGGGCGCCGGCATCGGCAAGGCGGGAGGAGGCAAAGGGGGCGGCGACCGCCTGTTCGACGGCAACGACCTTCAGGCCTTCAAGCGGCAAAACCATCAGTAGGACCTCGGCAGGCCGAGCACGTGCTCGGCGACATAAGACAGAATGAGATTGGTCGAAATCGGTGCCACCTGGTAAAGGCGGGTCTCCCGGAACTTGCGTTCAACATCATATTCGGCTGCGAATCCGAAGCCGCCATGAAATTGCAGGCAGGCATTGGCGGCTTCCCAGCTCGCCTTGGCGGCCAGGTATTTGGCCATGTTGGCTTCCGTGCCGCAGGGGGCGCCCTTGTCATAGAGGGCGCAGGCCTTGTAGCGCATCAGATTGGCCGCCTCGATCTCGATAAAGGCTTCGGCAATCGGGAACTGCACACCCTGGTTCTGACCGATCGGACGGCCGAACACTTCGCGATCGCGGACATAATCCGTCACCTTGTCGGTGAACCAGTAGCCGTCACCGATGCATTCGGCGGCAATCAGCGTGCGTTCGGCGTTGAGGCCCGTGAGGATGTATTTGAACCCCTTGCCTTCCTCGCCGATCAGGTTCTCCTCAGGGATCTCCAGATTGTCGAAAAAGAGCTCGTTGGTCTCGTGATTGACCATGTTCGGGATGGGCCGAACCTCCATGCCGGAAGACATGGCGTGCTTGATGTCGACGAGAAAGATCGACAGGCCTTCGGATTTTTTCTGAACATCCTTCAAGGGTGTCGTGCGGGCCAGAAGGATCATCAGGTCGGAATGCTGGACCCGGCTGATCCAGACCTTCTGTCCGTTGATGACATACCGGTCGCCCGTCTTCACCGCTGTGGTCTTGATTTTTGTGGTGTCGGTGCCGGTGGTCGGTTCCGTGACCCCCATGGACTGCAGGCTTAGCTCGCCGGCCGCGATTTTCGGCAGGTATTTCCGGCGTTGTTCCTCAGAACCGTGCCGGACCAGGGTTGTCATGTTGTACATCTGGCCGTGGCAGGCGCCCGAATTGCCCCCTGCGCGATTGATCTCTTCCATGATCACCGAGGCTTCAGTCAGGCCGAGGCCGGAGCCGCCATAGGCTTCCGGGATCAGCGCGGCCATCCAGCCTTCTCGGGTCAATGCGGAAACGAAATCCTCCGGGTAGGCGCGCTCTTCGTCGATCTTGCGGTGATATTCGGCGGGAAACTGGGCGCAAAGGGCCCGGATCCCGTCTCGGATATCCTGATAGGTGTCTGGCTGGGCGGTCATTTTGGGCTTCTTACTGGAACCGGAGTGACCGCAGTTAAGCCCGCCTGTCGGCATTAAACAAATATATGTTTTGGATTATAGATATAGAAAAATTATATAGAAGGTCGTTCCCCACCAAGAGGCCGTGATGGATATCAGGCAGCTGCGCTATTTTCTCGAAATTGCCGAACAGGGGTCGCTCACAAAGGCGGCTGAGCGTCTTCACGTGGCGCAGCCGGCGCTGTCGCTCCATGTGAAGAACATGGAGCAACAATTGGGCACAGAGTTGCTGATACGCGGACGCGCTGGTGTCCGGCCGACCGAGGCAGGCGACCTACTGGTGGAAAGGGCGCGCCGCATCCTCGACGATCTGGCGCGCGCCGAGGATGACATTCGCAATCTTGACGGGGATCCGGCGGGGATCGTGCGCCTCGGGTTTCCAGGCACGATCAGTGCCATGGTGTCGTTGCCGCTGATCCTGGCGGCCCGCCAACGCTATCCGCGGATCACGCTCAACATTACCGAAGCGATGAGCGGCTTCATCGGTGAATGGCTGTCGGAGGGCAAGATTGACATTGCCGTGCTCTACAGCCGTTCGCGGGATCCGCAGATCCTGTCCGATCTTCTGCTGGAAGAAGAACTGGTGGTGGTGTGGCCGGGGGCAGTTCGCCGCCGGAGACGCTTGATCTGGCAAAGCTTGAGGAAGAACCGATGGTCCTGCCGAGCGGTGCGCACGGTCTGCGGGTTCTGATCGACCAGACCTGCCAGGGGCTTGGTTTTGCACCAAAAATCGCCATGGAAATCGATTCCTTCAACAACATCAAACGGCTGGTCTCTGCTGGCTTTGGACCTTCGATACTCCCTCTCTACGCGGTAGCGGACGAAGTGGCGTCCGGTGCATTGAAGGTCAGCCATATTGCGTCGCCGGGTCTCTGGCGCGGCGCCCATCTGATGTCGCGCGGTGGGCGTCCCGTGCCGCGCGCCCAGGCTGCGGTTCGCGATCTCCTGAGGGAAGTGATTATCGATCTGCGCGACAAGGGCGCCTGGGCGGCGGCTCGGGTGCCGTCATCGTGACGGCGATGACCCGTCCTGAACCACGTTCAAATGCCTGAAACTGTTGCTGTTGTCTTCGGTGAGGTTCTGGCTCAGCATCCAGTCCCGGACGGCGCGCGCATTGTCATCCAGATCCTTGTCCTTCGGCCAGACGACGTAATATCCATTGCCGGTCCGGAACGTGTGGCCGGTGACTTTCCGGAGGCGGCCATTGTCGATGAAGGCTTCCACGAGATGGCGCCAGCCCAGAGCAACGGCGTCGCCGTCGAGGGCCATCTGCACCACGGCAACATATTCGTTCGCACGCGAGCCACGCACCTTGTCCGCGCCGGGAACACCGGCGGACCGCAGCCAGTCCTTCCAGGTGGCTGCGTAGCGATAAGGTTCGTCGAGATGGGCAAGGTGGTGCGAGAGAAGATCGCGCGGTTGCTCGGGAGTGCCGTGTTTTTCCAGATAAGCCGGGGAGGCGACCGCGATGATTTCCTCGGTCTCGAAACGGGCGCAGGCATAGCCGGGCCAATCCTTGGGGCGGCCACCGCGAATACCGAGTGGAATCTCTTCCGCAACAATATCGAGATCCCGATCGGCCGTGTGAAGCCGCAGTTCGATATCCGCCAGGTCCGTGCGCAGGAGCTGCAGGCGGGGCGCTATCCACAAGGTTGCGAAGGCCGTCGATACCGAGACTGTGACGACGTCGTCCGCCGGTCTGGTCCGCACCGCGCCAATGCCGTCGGCCAGTAGATATAGCCCGCGCGTTACTTCCGCATGAAGCCGGTCACCTGCTCGTGTCAGGCGGACTTCCCGGTGACCGCGCTGAAACAGCGGCTGGCCGATCTCCTCCTCCAGAGCCTTGATCGAATAGGAAACGGCAGATTGGGTCATGCCAAGTTCTTCGCCGGCCCTTGTGAAGGAGCTGAGCCGCCCGGCGGCCTCAAAGGCGACCAGGCCACGAAAGGATGGTAGCAGTCTGCGCAAGTTTGTCATGAACAAATTTTATGTGAAGCATGACAATTTTCAAGCGTTACAAAGCGATTTGGCACGTCTAGCATCGAACCAGGATATGGCACTGGGAGGATGTTATGGCCGTTGTTTCCGAGACTGCCGATCGGCAGGGCGCAAATGAAGCGGTTCGAGGCGGGCGCAGCGGTGGGCGCGCTGGCCGCCGGGCCAAGCGCTCGATGAGTGTCGCACCAGTCGGCCGGCCCTATATTGTCCGGCAGCTGCCACCTCACGATATCCTCTCCGAAGAGAGCCTTCAGCGGATCGAGGCAACTGCGGAAACGCTGCTGGCCGAAATCGGTATCGAGTTTCGGGACGATCCGGAAAGTCTGGCACTTTGGAAATCCGCAGGTGCCGAGCTGGACGGGGTTCGCGTCCGGTTTCCGAAGGGGCTGATACCGGAGCTTCTGAAAACAGCACCGAGCCGGTTCACCCAGCATGCCCGCAATCCGGCCAACAGTGTCGAGATCGGTGGCGACAACGTCGTCTTCGCGCCCGCCTATGGCAGCCCGTTTGTGATGGATCTCGACGAGGGGCGCCGATACGGCACGATCGAGGACTTCCGCAACTTCATCAAGCTGGCCCAGTCCTCGCCCTGGCTGCATCACTCCGGCGGTACGATCTGCGAACCGGTGGATGTGCCGGTAAACAAGCGGCACCTCGATATGGTCATGGCCCATATCACGCTGTCGGACCGGCCATTCCTGGGCTCGGTCACCGCACAGGAGCGCGCCGAAGATTCCATCGAGATGGCCCGGATGGTGTTTGGCGCTGAGTTCCTGGAAAGCAACTGCGTCATCATGGGCAATCTCAACGTCAACTCACCGCTGGTCTGGGACGGCACGATGACCAGTGTCCTGCGCGCCTATGCAGCGGCCAATCAGGGAACGGTACTGGTTCCGTTCATTCTGGGCGGGGCCATGGGGCCGGTCACAACGGCCGGAGCGATTGCCCAGGCCCATGCGGAAACGCTGGCAGGATGTGCGTTGACCCAACTTGTGCGCCCTGGCGCGCCGGTGATCTATGGCAATTTCCTGTCGTCGATGAGCCTGCGCTCCGGTTCGCCGACCTTCGGCACGCCGGAACCGGCGGCTGGCTCCCTTCTTGTCGGTCAGCTGGCGCGTCGGGCCGGCTTGCCGCTGCGCTGTGCCGGCAACTTCACCACGTCGAAACTGCCGGACGCCCAGGCCATGAACGAAGGCACCATGTCGATGCTCTCGGCCATCCATTGCGGGGCCAATTTCATTCTGCATTCCGCTGGTTTTCTCGATGGGCTGCTGTCCATGTCCTACGAGAAATTCATGATGGACGCGGATTTCTGCGGTGCGCTGCACACCTATCTCGGCAGCGTTGTTGTCGACGACAACACACTGGCGCTGGACGCCTTCCGCGAAGTCGGCCCGGGCAATCACTTCTTTGGCTGCGAGCATACGATGCGCAATTACGAGACCGCGTTTTTCGACGCGGCCAGCGCCGACAACACGCCGTTCGAGACCTGGGAGGAAAACGGTTCGGTGGACGCCGCCACCCGCGCCAACCGGGCCTGGAAGGAAACGCTTTCCGCCTATGAAGTGCCACCGCTCGACGCCGGTCTGAAGGAACAGCTGGCCGATTTTGTCGAGAGACGGAAAGCCTCCATGGAAGACCGCTGGTACTGAGGTCGGGAAGACAAAATGAAGATCACAAACATCCGTGTCACCCACGTCAACCTGCCGTTTGATGCGCCATTCTGGTGGACAGGCGGGCTTTATCCGGGCGCGTCCAAGTCGATCATTGAGGTGGAGACGGACGAAGGCGTCGTTGGGCTCGGTGAAGCGCCCTGGTATCATTTCGGCGAGGTGATCAAGGCTGAAATCGCTCCGGCGCTGATCGGGGCAGATCCGCTGGACCTTGCCGATTGTGAAGCCCGCTGCGTGCCGCCCTGGCAGATCACGGCGAATACGGGCGAGGGGGCGGCCTCGGTTGCCTTCGGGGCCGTTGAACTAGCGCTCTGGGACATCAAGGGCAAGGTGTTCGGGCAACCGCTCTACAAGTTGCTGGGCGGCGCCGTGCGCAAGGACATCAAGTTCTCCGAGTATTTCTCCTTCCGCCCCGAGCACACTGGCGCCGGTGGGGAAATGAGCGCGGAGGCCATCCGTGACTACTGCCTGAAGATGCGGGAGGAGCACGGCTCGTCCATTTTTGAGGGCAAACTGATCCTGGGTGATCCGGAGCTGGAGATCAGAACGGTCAGGCTGTTGCGCGAGGCGCTGGGAGAGAAGGCCGAGATCAAGCTCGACAGCAACATGCAGTATTCGCTGACGACAGCGCGCTGGCTGCTGCGCGAGCTGGAGCCTTTCAACATCCGCAATTACGAGGATCCGGTTGCCACATTCGAGGAAATGGCGGCGCTGCGCCAGCACAGCATCATTCCCTTTTCGACGCATGTCCCGGACCTGAAACGGGCAGTTGCGCTCGGCGCACCGGATAATTTTGTCTGCAATTTCGCCGCGCTGGGCGGGATTTCACGCAGCCTGAAATTCATTGCCGCCTGTGAGGCCATGGGCAAGGGTTTCTGGTGTTACTCCAACGATCTCGGCATCATGACGGCGGCCTATCTGCATGTTTCCGCGGCAACGCCCCTGATTTCGGAAGCCTCGCAGGCCCTGTTCCGCTGGCAGATCGGCGACGTGATCCGGGATGGTCCGTTCCGGCAGACAAACGATGTTGTGCGGGTGCCGGAAGGGCCGGGGCTGGGCATTGAGCTGGACCCGGTCGAATTCAGACGGTGGGCGAAGCTTTTCGAAGACGAGGGGCCGATGAGCCATTTCCAGGACCCGGCCCGACCGACCCATCATCGGACCTTGCCACTGTACTGAATCGGGAAAGCCAAGAAGGCAATCAGGCCGCCTGTGCAGGCTGGAACCGGTAGCGGCCAGTGATTTCAAAGTCGAACAGACGGTCTTCCAGCCGTGTCCCGGCACCGATATTGTGAACCACCATCGGCCTTTTGCCATCGGGCGAGATCCGGTGGGTGACAATGGCGATATGGGGCAGGTTTCCAGGCAGCATCTGCGAGACGAGGTCACCGGGAACATAATCGCCCGGCCGGTCGCTGACCGGCAGCTCTGCGCCTTTGCGTTTGAAGAAGGCCTGCAGGTTCGGCACCCGGCGGTGATCGATATTGCGGTCCGGACGCTTCAGGCCCCAGATCTTCGGATAGGCCGAAAAATGCGCCTTCATGTCGGCATTGACGGCCTGTTGCAGGTCGTAACCGAATGCATCGCGATAGGCGCGGATGACGACGTCGGTGCAAACCCCGCGTTCCCGGGGTATGTCGCCATTTGGAAAAGCCAGCCCCGCGTAAGCCGGGTCATAGATCAGGGTAACCCCGATCTGGTTTTCAGCGGCGGCGATCAGTTTTTCTGCCCAGAGTGGCACGCGCGTTGAAACGTACCTTGGCTGACCGGGCGCCGATTGGGCCGAACGTAAGCCGTTTTCGAACCTGCCGGCGGTAACCTGGCTTGCTGCGAACAGCCCGCTGCCGGCCAGAAGGCCGGATCCGATCAGAAAAGTGCGCCGTTTCATTCCGTCCTCCAGGTTTCGACCCAGCGATAGGGAGGCAGTTGGACAGGAATAGGGCGGTCATGGCGGGCAGGTCGTGAAAGTGCGGTCGTTGTCGGTGATCTGCAACCAGAACTTGGTAATTTTCTCCCTTTTGTTTCTGGAAATTTAATAAGATCCCGCTTTACTTTGTGAATATGCGGTGCAATCGAATGTTTGGCAAAAAAACACTGTCAATAATTACGATGTTTGCGTGGGTTTTCCTGTTGTCAGGGCCCGCGGCCGTGGCGCAGGACTATTTGCCTTACGAGCAAGTCTTTCAGAAACACAGTGCGCCGATGCTCATGATCGAACCGGCCAGCGGGTCCATCATCGACGCCAACAAGGCTGCACAGGAGTTTTACGGCTACGATCGTGCGACGCTGCGTAGTATGGCTATTCAGACCATCAATCAGCTGACGGCAGAGCAAGTGCTTGCGGAGCGCCAGCTGGCGCAACGCGAAGACCGCAATTTCTTCATCTTCCGGCACAAGCTGGCTGACGGGTCCGTGCGCACCGTTGAAGTTCATTCCACACCGCTGGAATTTCGCGGCCGGCCTGCACTGTTGTCCATCATTCACGACATTTCAGCAGATCGCGGTCGTCAGGAGGAACTCTGGCATTACAAGAACCGGCTCGAAGAGATGGTGGACGCGAAAAGCAAAGAGCTCGCCTCCGCCAACGAAACCCGGGACCGCTGGATGCTGGCGCTGGTGATAACACTCACCGTTTCGCTGATCGCCGTCGGATTCCTGTTTCTTGAACGCAACGCGGCACACAGGCGTCTGAGATCTTCAGAACAGCGCCTCCGGGAAATCATATTCGGGACAAATGTCGGCACTTGGGAATGGAACGTGCAGACGGGAGCTGCGGTCTACAACAAGCGTTGGGCAGAAATTGTCGGTTACAAGCTGGAAGAACTGGAACCGGTCAGCACGGAAACCTGGGAAAAGCTCGCGCATCCGGACGACGTGAAAAAGTCGCAGGAGAAATTGGAAGAGGTTTTTGCCGGCAAGGTGCCGGCCTATGATTGTGAAATCCGCATGCGCCACAAGGACGGCCGATGGGTGTGGGTTCTGGATCGCGGCCGTGTTGTCGAGTGGACCAAGGACGGCGAGCCCTTGCGCATGTCGGGAACACACGCGGACATCACCGTGCTGAAAGAAAGCGAAGAAGCGGTCCGGCGCCTTGCCATGACCGACCACCTGACCGGCCTGTCCAATCGGGCCCATTTCAGCCAGAGCCTGGAGGAAAATGTCCGGATCGCCGATCGCGAGAACCGCAAATTCGCGCTGATGATGCTGGACCTGAACACGTTCAAGCCCGTCAATGACAGCCACGGACACCCGGTGGGGGACGCGCTTTTGCAGGAAGTGGCCGAAACGATCAAGAAATGCACCCGTGACGGAGATATCGTCACGCGGGTTGGTGGGGACGAGTTCGCGGTCATCATCGGGGACTATTGCGGCGAAGATGACGTCTTGTCCTGTGCGGGCCGGATCTATCGCGAAATTTCCAAGCCGACGGAGATCCAGGGCAAGACGATCTCCATCAGCGTCAGCATTGGCATTTCCTACTATCCGGACGATGCCGACACGGCGACCGAGCTCATCAAGCGCGCCGACCAGGCCATGTACCAGGCCAAAAAAAGCGGCTCCAACGTTCTCACCTACAAGACGTTCCGGATGCGCGCAGCGAGTTGAAGCCGGGCGGCGTCGGACCAATGGGTGCATAAAACGTGCTAGGCCTGCTCCCCACTGGCCAATTCCTGAAAATGGATGAAGAAGAGGCAGCCGGGTGTCCGAAACGGCGGAGTTGAGATGGCTGATGAACAATCCGACGTAGCTTTTTCACAGGGCCGGCCTGCAATCCTGCTGATCGCCGGATTTGGCGATACCTCGGAGATGTATTCCAATCTCCTGAAGACGCCTCTGGCGAATTCCTTTCGACTGCTACCGACCGATTTGCCGGGGTTTGGCGCGCCGGCCCTGGAAACAACAAATTTGCAGACGCTAGCCTGCCACGTGGCGGAGGTTGCCCGTCTGGAGGAGGCCCGGATCATTGTCGCGCATTCCGTTGCCTCCATTGTCGCGTCGCTTGCAGCAGCGCAGCCCGACTGCCCCTTGCGCCAAATCCTGTCGCTGGAGGGAAACCTGACGGCAGAAGACGCCTATTTTTCGGGAACGGCGGCAGACCATGACGACCCGCTGGCGTTTCGGACCGCGTTCCTCGCGCGCCTGGACGACATGGCAGAAGACGATCCGGTGATTGCAAGATACCGCCAGAAGGTCGCCAGCGCCGATGCACGGGCGCTCTGGGATCTGGGGTGCGATGCGCGCCGTTTTTCCAATGAAGAGGTGCCTGGCGACGTACTGATGGCGTCGGCAGACGTGACCTATTTCTACAATCCCGAAAACTGCCCGCAGGCCTCTCTCGACAGGATTGCGGCCAGCCGGATGCGCCGGGTTGTCCTGGCAGACGCCTCGCACTGGCCAAGTGTGGATCAGCCCGAGTTACTCGCACGGGAAATTCAGGTGTCACTTGAAAACGGCTAGGAGCTGATAATCCGGGCTGCTTAGGGCCACTGCTCCAACTCTTTGGAATAGGGGCTGATATCGCCAATATGTGCGGACACCCAGTCCGGATCGAAATAGGTGTCGAGATAGCGCTGGCCGCTGTCGCACATGACCGAGACGATTGAGCCGGTCTCGCCGCGGCCGCGCATCTCCGCCGCGATCTGCAGTGTGCCCCACAGGTTGGTGCCGGTCGAAGGCCCTGGTTTGCGGCCGATCAGCTTTTCCAGCCACAACATGGTGGCGACGCTGGCAGCGTCCGGCACCTTGATCATCCGGTCGATGACGCCCGGTACGAAGGAGTGTTCCACCTGTGGCCGGCCGATACCCTCGATGCGGCTGGAACAGTCAGCCGTGAGGCTGTGGTCGCCTGAATGATATGCATCGTGAAACACGGAGTTCTCGGGATCGACCACGGTCAGGCCCGTCACATGTCCCTTGTAGCGGATGTATCGCCCGAGCGTTGCCGACGTGCCGCCGGTGCCGGCGCTCATGACCAGCATTCTGGGGATCGGGTGGGGCTCGAACGCCATCTGCTCAAAAATGCTTTCGGCGATGTTGTTGTTGCCGCGCCAGTCCGTTGCCCGTTCCGCATAGGTGAACTGGTCCATGAAGTGGCCGCCCATCTTGTTTGCCAGGTCAACGGCAGCGCCATGCATCTCCGGGGCGGAGCCGACATAATGCGGTTCGCCGCCGTAAAGACGGATCAGTTCGATCTTGCTGTGCGCTGTCGATTTCGGCACCACGGCGATGAAGGGCACACCGATCATCTGGGCGAAATAGGCCTCCGATACGGCTGTGCTGCCCGAGGACGCCTCGATGACAGGTGTGCCCTCGGTGATCTTGCCGTTACAGAGCGCATAGAGAAACAGGGAGCGGGCGAGGCGGTGTTTCAGACTGCCGGTCGGGTGGGTGCTTTCATCTTTCAAATAGATATCGATACCGTCGAGCTTCAGCCCGTGCAGCTTGAACAGATGGGTGTCGGCAGAGCGGTGCGCGTCCGCGTTGATTTTCGCGACGGCGTCATGCACCCATTTGTCCATGTGCGTTACTCCCCGGCCGGTGTTTGCGTCAGAGTGGCCCTAAAGCGGGATTCCCGCAATATGGGCAATCAGCTCCAGGCTGTTGCGGGCGCTGAATTTTTTCATCAGGCGGGCCCGGTGCACTTCCACGGTGCGCGGTGACAATTCCAGCAGACGGGCAATCTCCTTGGTGGTGTTGCCTTCCGCCAGAAGTTTGGCCACCTGGCGCTCACGCAGGCTCATTTCAGCCAGAGGCCGATCCTCGGAAATGTCGGCGAAGCTCCAGACGGCTTTTTCGAAGGGGGCATCGGCGTCCAGCGACTGGCCGCGCACCCGGCACCAGAAATTCTCACCCGACTTGCGGCGCATGATGCGTTCGTCCCGGTAGCGACCGACACCCCGCATGATTTCAAGTCCGATTCGGCCGATGCGCTGGAATTCTTCCGATGACGGATACAGCAGCGACAGGGAAGCGTCGGCCAGTTCCTCGGGCGCATAGCCGAACATCTCCGCAAATCGCGGATTGCAGCGCCGGATCTTCCGGTTTTCGGAGAAGATCAAGCCAACCGGTGCATTGTCGAACGCGAGCGCTGCAAAGTCTTCCATCTTGTTTCCGTTACGTGTTTTGCCGGAATTTCCGGCGGGGGACTTCGGATTGTATCTCAATAGCGCTTTTTGGGGGATTGGTTGTGTGCGTGGGTGCGCCTGAGGCTGCCGGGAGGAAAGCCGCCCGGGACTGCACCGCCACACCCACTCATCCTGGGGAGCGCTTTGCCGTCGTTTTGATGCATCGGCCCCGCTGGTGTGGGTGCCATGCCCTCATGTGCGTTGAACGGACCGCCTGTCCGGAACTTGCGGTCCAGTCGAAACGCGGCGTTCAGCGCTCTCCAGGATGAGACCTATCCGCCTCGCGTTGGGTGTGCCCGATGCGGGAAGGAAGCCACGGGAAACTGCAACCTTGCGGTTTCTCCGCAAAGGGGCAGAAACGGGTGGGAGAATGACCAATGAATCCGGCTGAATGGCTGATGAGAACAGCGCTCAGGACCCCGGACGCACCAGCTCTACTGGAAGGAACGGAGCGCAGGGCGAGTTACGCGGAATTCGCCCGAAGTGCCGGTGCGATCGGCGCGGCCCTGACCGGTCAGGGTCTTGCTCCTGGAGACCGGGTGGCCCTTTTCGCGGCCAATTCCACGCGTTATCTGGAAGCGCTCTACGGCATCTGGTGGGCCGGTGCCGCAGCCGTTCCGATCAATGCCAAGCTGCATGCGCGCGAAGCCGCCTGGATGATCGAGAACTCCGGTGCGCGGTTTGTTTTTGCCGATCGCAAATCAGCCGCCATGCTGTCAGCCCACCTGAAGGGCGACAGCACGATACTGGTTTCGCTGGAAAGTGCCGAATTTGATGCCATGCGGCTGACCGAGCCTCGCGCGTTGCCCGTGCCGCTGGCCGAAAGTGATCTTGCCTGGCTGTTCTACACCTCCGGTACGACCGGCAAACCCAAGGGAGTGATGCTCACCTGCTCAAATCTGGCGTCGATGGCCTTGAGCTATTTTGTCGATGTTGACGACGTCAAGCCGCAGGATGCAGCCCTATATGCCGCGCCAATGAGCCATGGCGCCGGGCTCTACAATTTCATGCATGTGATGAAGGGATCCCGTCACGTGGTTCCCAAGAGCGGTGGCTTTGATGCTGAGGAGATCCTGCAGATTGCGCCGCTGATCGGCTCGATATCCATGTTTGCGGCCCCGACGATGGTTCGTCGTCTGGTCGATGCGGCCAGACAGTCTGGCGGTACGGGCAAGGGGCTGAGGACAATCGTCTATGCCGGCGGGCCAATGTATGAAGCCGATATCCTGGAGGCCGTCGAGGTGATGGGCTCACGCTTTGTCCAGATCTA
Organism: Labrenzia sp. VG12; assembly: GCF_002237595.1. Lineage (NCBI taxonomy): Bacteria > Pseudomonadati > Pseudomonadota > Alphaproteobacteria > Hyphomicrobiales > Stappiaceae > Labrenzia > Labrenzia sp. VG12. The sequence goes on along the minus strand of NZ_CP022529.1, from coordinate 2,100,577 downwards.
TGGTCAGGGTGAATGCCCGATGGGCATCACCGCCCTGGCGCGTCACGAGGTCAGCGACCGGCATCACCCGCGTTGGCGCGAGCGGCTCAATTCCGTCGGGACGGCCCAGTCCGTGGTGCGTGTCGCAATTGTCGACGACAAGGGCAATGCGTTGCCGAGCGGGGAGGTTGGCGAGATCGTTGTTGAAGGCCCGACAGTGATGAAGGGCTACTGGCGCAACGAGGACGCCACTGCGGCGACGCTCGAGAACGGCTGGCTCTGGACGGGCGATATGGGCCGGATGGACGAAGACGGTTATGTCACCCTTCAGGACCGTTCCAAGGATGTCATTATCTCCGGGGGCTCCAACATCTATCCGCGCGAAGTGGAAGAGGTGCTGCTGGCCCACCCGGCCGTGCATGAAGTGGCGGTCGTTGGAAGCCCAGACCCGGAATGGGGGGAGGTGGTTGTCGCCTTTGTCGCCTGCCATCGCGGGAACAGCGCGACGGAAAGCGAACTCAATCAGCTTTGCCTGGACAACATTGCGCGGTTCAAGCGGCCCAAGACTTACCGTTTCGTCGACAGCCTGCCGAAGAACAATTACGGCAAGATCCTGAAGACGGAGCTGCGACAGCACATCAAGGAGGAGGAAACGGCATGACGGATCTCAGCGGAAAAACGGCTCTCGTCACGGGGTCTGTCCAGGGCATCGGTCTGGCGGTTGCCAAGGCGCTGGCTGGGGCGGGGGCGCGTGTCGCCGTTCACGGTCTTGCGACACCGGAGCAGGCCGATGCGGCTGTTGCGGAAATCAGCGAGGCTGGAGCACCGGAGGCCCGGTTTTTTGACGCTGACATGCGCGATGTCACTGCAATCGAACGCATGATGGCCGATGTGGAAGCCTGGGGCGGCGCAGATATTCTCGTCAACAATGCCGGCATCCAGAAGACGGCGAGCCTGAAAGAGCTTGATGCGTCGACCTGGGATGCCATCATCGGGGTCAACCTCTCGGGCGTCTTTCACACCATGCGGCTGGCCTTGCCGAAAATGGCGGACAGGGGTTTTGGCCGTGTGATCAACATTGCCTCGGTTCACGGATTGGTCGCTTCGGTCAACAAGGCGCCGTATGTTGCTTCCAAATTCGGTGTTGTGGGCATGAGCAAGGTGGCCGCTCTTGAGTTCGCGGCCGAAGGTTCCAAGGCTTCCGGAGGCGTGACGGTCAACTGCATTGCTCCGGGCTGGACGGAGACTGCGATCATCGAACCCCAGGTCGCAGCCCGGGCGGCCCTGTTCGGCGGTGACCGGGACAAGGGCATCGCCGACCTTCTGAAAGAAAAGCAGCCGTCGCAACGCACTTCCGATCCGTCCGAAATCGGCGCTCTGGCCTTGTGGCTCTGCGCCCCGGTTGCCCACAATGTCACAGGCGTGACCATTCCCGTGGATGGTGGGTGGACCGCGCAGTAGGTCCTTCCGCTCAACTCGGATGACGAACAATTAAGTACCGGGTCATGGGAGTGAATTGCTTCCATGCCGTATCGCCCTGCCATTCGTGCGTTTCAGGCGCTCGGCCTTTTCTGACACGTGTTTCAATCGGCTTTCGATCAACCGGGCGCGCGCGTCTACCAGAATTCGGTTGCCTGTCCTTGACTTTCGACAAGAGCAGAACTGCGAGCCTTTGCTATGCTGCCGTCGAGCGGTTCATGGGAGCTGATGGCATGCCAGGAACCTGGGGAGACAATTTTTAATTGCAGGTGGCAGGACGTGGTCTTCCAGGCTGTGTATACTTCCAATCAAATTCGGCCTGTTCGCAGGACGCCAGCTCAACCAGCTCGTGGTTGGTTGCCGGTTTTCCTTGGGCAGACATGATCTGGAAGGTCAGCCATCAGACCATCATAGAAAAGGCAATGACATGCTTGGCATTCTCGATCTGCTCGGAACCATTGGGGGCAATGTGCTCAGCCTGCCGGGGATCCTCGGACTCGCGCTTGGAATGACAACCCGGAACTGGGTGGTGGCCGCCATTCTGGGCGGGCTCGTCGGCGTCTTTGAAACCGTTGTCTTCGCCGGGTTCCGCTTCGGCGACATTGGCAGTCTCGATCTGGCCATTGCGGTCCTTGTCGGTGTTCTTGCCGGCAGCCTCGGCTGCGCGATCCGTCACAGGGGGGCGACGGCCTGACGGAAGACGGAACGGATCTGAACGTCTTCCCTGAAGCTCGGTCGTGACGACACCACCTCGGACATTTGATCGAACTGTCCTGAGAACGTCCTGTTGCAGCATAAGCAGGGCGCGGCTGGGGATGCCTCTTGCCCTTTCCCGAATTCTCCGCAAGTCTTCTCTTGGAATCCGACACCTTCTTTTCCATTCGGGAGGCTCAACATGCACGTCCTCGTAATCGGTGCTGCCGGCATGGTTGGACGGAAGCTCCTGGCACGGATTGCCGCAGAACCTGGGGCGTTGGGTTTTGACATCCGGGAGCTGACGCTGGCCGATGCCGTGTCGCCCTCTGTGCCGAAAGGGCTGCAAGGGGCACAGGCCTTGACCATTGACCTGGCAGCTCCTGGAACAGCGGAGCGACTGATCGAGGGGCGGCCTGATCTGATCTTTCATCTGGCAGCGGTGGTGTCCGGAGAGGCGGAAGCTGATTTTGAGAAAGGCTATAGCGTCAACCTTGATGGCAGCAGGAACCTTTTTGAGGCGATCCGGCACGAGGCCATGCGCGAACCCTATTGCCCCCGGCTGGTCTTTGCCTCGTCGCTTGCCGTTTTCGGGGCTCCGTTTCCCGACCGGATCGAGGATGAGTTTCTGACAGCGCCTTTGACCAGCTATGGCACCCAGAAGGCGATCACCGAACTGCTTCTTGCTGATTACACCCGCAAGGGGATTTTTGACGGCATCGGCCTGCGCCTTCCCACCATCTGTATCCGGCCAGGTGCCCCCAACAAGGCGGCGTCCGGTTTCTTTTCCAACATTTTGCGGGAGCCGCTGAAGGGGGAAGAGGCGGTGCTGCCGGTATCGGACAACGTGCGCCACTGGTTCGCCAGCCCCCGTGCGGCCGTCGGCTTCTTCCTTCAGGCCGCCCGCATGGAAACGGGCCGCATCGGTCCGCGCCGGAGCCTGACGATGCCGGGCCTGTCGGCAACGGTTGCCGAAGAAATCGAGGCGCTCGGGCGCATCGCAGGAGAGGCCGCGGTGAAGCTGATCCGGCGTGAGCCAGACCCGGTGATCCAGAAGATTGTCGAGGGCTGGCCGAGGAATTTCGATGCCAAACGGGCGTCAGACCTCGGCTTTCAGGCCGACGCCGGGTTTGACGAGATCATCCGCATGCATCTGGAAGACGAAGGGAAAGAGGTTTGAACGAGGCAAGCGACACGACCGCGCGGATCGCACTGGTCACGGGAGGCGGCACCGGGGTCGGCAAGGCGGTGGCGACAGAATTGAGCCGTGCTGGCTGGTGCGTTGTCCTGAGCGGACGGCGGCAGGCTGTTCTGGACGATGCCGCAGCTGCAATCTCCGCCGAGACCGGTGGAGACGTCATGGGTATTGCCGCGGATGTCGGCGATCCGGCCTCCGTAAAAGCGCTGTTTCGCGTGATCGAGGACCAATATGAGCGGCTTGATCTCCTGGTGAACAATGCCGGGATATCCAATTCCGCCGTCCCGCTGGAGGATATCAGCTTCGCGGAATGGAGCGCGGTTGTTGCCGCCAATCTGACGGGCGCCTTCCTGTGCACCCAGGAAGCCTTTCGGATGATGAAAAAACAGACCCCGCTTGGCGGACGGATCGTCAACAACGGCTCGATCTCCGCGACGACCCCCAGGCCCTTCTCGGCCCCCTATACGGCCACCAAACATGCCATCACGGGACTGACCAAATCGACGGCCCTAGATGGTCGCCCCTTTGACATTGCATGCGGCCAGATCGACATCGGCAATGCCGCAAGCGACATGACCGCGAAAATGGAAAAAGGCGTTCCCCAGGCCAATGGCGAGACGGCGGTAGAACCGACCATCGATCCGGCTCATGTCGCCGATGCGGTGGTCTACATGGCATCCCTGCCGCTTGATGCCAATGTTCTCTCGCTCACCGTGATGGCGACGAAGATGCCCTTTGTTGGACGGGGGTAGGCGACCTGCCGCAAGAGGCTCCTGCGGTATCTGGTGTTCTTCCTGACTGGTGGATGGCGATCACTTCCTCACTAGTTTTCCGAATGATTTGAAGAACGCCGGTTCCCGGCTTACGATCCGAACGGGTGTCTGCTCCCTGTTTGCACTGAGCCACTTCGCCGGATCGCGCATCCTCGACAAAACAGTAAGGAACACACCAATTGCTTACTTGTTTTTACGGCAAATAAACCTTCTGGTTGCAAAGTCAGGTGTTAACGCATACATTGTGGCGTTTTTGTAACAGAGGGGCATGTGTGATGACACTGCCGGCAGCAGTTCTGTTCGGGTCCATCGGGACCCTGGCCGAGACCTCGGAAATGCAGCGCGAAGCGTTCAACCGGGCGTTTGCGCTGGCCGGGCTCGGCTGGCGTTGGAACCGCTCTCTTTATCAGGCGCTCTTGAAGACCACGGGTGGTGCCAACCGGATCGAGGCTTTTGCGCTGAGCCGCGGTCAGGTGGTCGATGCCAGATCCATCCATGTCGCCAAGACCGCGATCTATCATCAGCTTCTTGCCGAAAAGCCGCTGGACTTGCGTGCAGGGGTTGCCGAAACGATCTCATGGGCCAGAGACAACGGCATCAGGCTGGGCCTGGTTTCCACCACCGGCCGTGGCAATATCGAGCGGTTGCTGGTGGCGCTGGCGCCGGCCTGCACCCGGGACATGTTCGACATCGTTACCGATGGCAGCCAGGTAAACGCGCCAAAGCCTGATCCGGAAGCCTATCATCTGGCTTTGGACAAACTTCGCCTTGGTGCGGGCGACGCCGTCGCCATTGAGGACAGCGCCGCAAGCTTGAGCGCATCGGTGGGGGCCGGCATCGCCACCGTCGCTTTCCCCGGCGAGAATGTCTATGGCGACGACTTTGCCCTGGCGAGTGACATCACACCGGTGCTGAGCCCGGATGTGATCCTGGAGGCCGTCTTTGGTCAGGCAAGGCAAACGGCTTTCGGCTAAAGGCAACCTTTTCATCGTTCTCTATTCTTGAACAGTGTGATCGACCTTTTGTGTCTGGTGACCGGCAGGTGGACAACCTACCTGCCGATCGAACGGGATTTGCCCCGTCCGATTGACCCGAGACAGAAAGGAGACGTCATGCTTGCTGATCTGGACATTCGAACCGCGGACATGCCGGACGAAATGCGTCTTCTCCTGGCGGAGTATCCGCGCGAGAGCTGGGACGGACATCCGGGCTTCCATGAAAAGACCCGCAACTGGCTGGGCGCGCATCAGGGGTTTCGGCGTTTGTCGGAGCTGGTGCGTGGCGAAACCGAAGCCTATCTGGACAAATCCATGGGCGCGGAAGAATTCGCCCTGCGCCTGTCCCGCTTCGGCAACCTGCTGGTGGGTAATCTGCATGGCCATCACACCTGGGAGGACCGGAGCTATTTTCCGGAACTCTCGGCGGCCGATCCCCGGTTCGATCAAGGGCTGGAGATCCTTGAAAAGGATCATGAAACGCTTGACCAGGTGTTGCACGGCTTTGCCGGCACCGCCAATCGTGCGATCAAGCTGATACAGCTGGACGAGGCCCAGGCGCGTGAGGAGGCCGGAAAACTGCTTCCCGCCGCACAAGTGATTGAAACGCTGCTCGACCGGCATCTGGGCGATGAAGAAGAATTGGCCGTGCCGATCATTCTGCATCACCGTCTGCGAGGATAAGGGAAGACCCATGTCTGACAAGACACCGGACAATGCAGTGGAAGAAAGTCAGGCAGATGCAGCCGGGCGCCGCGCGCGGGGTGAATTCGTGCGCGGCGTCAGCGGCTTCCGGTCAGCGATCGGCGATCGGGAGTTTCCGCCGGAGCCGGGGCGCTACCACCTCTTCGTAGCGCTCAACTGCCCCTGGTGTCACCGGGTGACACTGGCGCGCAACATTCTCGGGCTTCAAAACGCGGTCACGATGGACATCGCCTTTCCGGGGCGGACCGATGAAGCGGATCCGGAAGGACCCAACTTCTGGCAATTCGCGCCGGACAAGATCGCCAGCCTGACCGGCGCTATTCTTCCGGAATGCACGCATGAAACGGCGACAGGGCAGGGATACCGCCTTGTGCGTGACATCTACCGGGCCGAAGGGTCCGATGAGAAGTCTGTTCCCGTTCTCTACGACAAACGGCAAAAGCGGATTGTCAGCAACGAAAGCGCGGAGATCATCCGCATGCTGAACGCCCATGCCCTTGCGCTCGGGAGTGACAGTCAGGATGCGGCGAGAGTGGATCTCTACCCGGCTGACAGGAACATGCGTTCTGAAATCGACACGCTCAACGAACAGATCTACCAGGCCATCAACAACGGCGCCTACAAGGCCGGGTTTTCTTCCGATCAGTCTGTCTATGCTGCGGCTTTTGAGGCCTATTTCAACATGCTGGGGAAGCTGGAGGCACGCCTTGACGATGGCCGCCCCTATCTGACGGGTGACCGGTTCACGGAAGCGGACCTGCGTCTTTTCCCGACGCTCTACCGGCATGATCCGGTATACACGGTGCGCATGAAGCTGAACGGAGCCAGGATAGTCGATTATCCGAATCTCTGGCGCTGGCTGTGCCGGGTTCATGCCCTGCCGGGCGTTGCCGCCAGCAATTCGCTCGTCCATTGCCGGCAAGGCTATTTCGGGCGGTCCTGGAACGGCGTCGTGCCGCTCGGACCCTTCAGGCCAATGCCCTATCCGCAGGCCTATGATCATCCGGAGCTTGCTGACGGGTAACGGTCTTGCCGCTACGGGTTCAACAGGGGCAGGCGGTGTTTGCCGGCATCTTGCCTGTCGTCCGGAACTGACCTGCGGACCGAGTCGGCCAGAATGCGCCAGTCCTCCTGTCCGGTTTTCCGGGGACGGGCTCCATACCGGTTAGCGCCAAGCAGGCGAAGGGCCTCCCTGATCCTCACCTGATCTTCCTGCCTGAGGTGAGGAGGTCGCTCCGCCCAGAGCTTCAGGGCCCTTACGGTCGCCGGATAGTCCTGCCTTGCAATTGCCGCCAGAAGGCGCCTGCGGGCAAAAGCCTTGCTCTTCTGATACCTGGCCCGGCGTTCCCTTCTCATTAGGGCAAGGTGTGGCCAGCAAAGATAAGCCAAAGCCAGGAGGGCAATGAGACCTGTGGTGATGGCCAGGGCTATCCGCGCGTCGAACCGGGTGAGGCTCTCGCGGGCAACGGCAGGCGCTCCGGTTGCCGTGACGGGGACGGCGTCCAGGGAGGCGGTTTCAATTGTTCCGGACGTGATGTCGTACCAGGAGAGCTCCAATGCAGGCAGGTCGCCCTGTCCATTGCCCTGGACCATCAGGGTGACCACTTCCTTGCGGCTGCCGGAGAGGAGGCCGCGATCGTCCTTTTCCTCCAGCACCGGCGTCTCCGCATAGGCCGCAAAGCCCTCGATCTGCGGAACTTCCGTCAGTTGCGGAAGCATCATGGGAGATGCGCCCGTCAGTGCCACGGTAACCGTGCGGCGGATGCTGTCCCCCGGTTTCAGGTCCGTGGTCTCGCCGGAAATCTCCTGGGTGAGTGTTAGTGTCTTTGCCGCAATGAATGGTGTGAGCTGTTCCGCACCCTCCGGCACAATCCCCTCGATTTCAATCGCCCCCAGATCAAGAGAGGTTGTCAGCGGCACGGATGTGTTGTCCGGATCGGCATAGGTTATGTCGACGGTCCCGCCCGGAAGCGAGAACCTGCCCGGTACAAGGGGCGTGATCATGTAGCGCCGGCTGACGCCGGACCAGTCTTCACCGTCGATGCGCCTGCTTGTCGGCGATGTTGCGCGCTCAGGCAGTCTGACACGCACATTCGGGGCGTCCAGCGAGGGAAAGACCGCAGGCTGCGGCATCCAGGTCGGAACGAGAATGGTAATCCGCAAGGGCAGGAACTGACCCGGTATCGTCTGGGTCTTTTCGAATTCGACTTCGACGATCGGCTCCGGCAGATCGGCTGCCAGTGAAAGCTGCGGCAACAGCCAGAGCAATGCGGTCAGTGTGAGAAACGCGCTGCGGGTCATTGCTCGGCCGCCTCAATGGCAAAACGCTGACGCAGGAAATCGCCGGTGCGTGTGTCCACGAAGCTCATCCACTGGTCCGTGGTCAGAAGCCGGTCGCCGTCTTCGGAAACGTTCATCTCCGTCTCCGTGCCGCGCGCCTCTTCATTGTCGAAGACGGTGTCGTCAGCGCCGATGCCTGCCTCCTCACCGGTGTCGGATTGTTCTCGTGTGGTTTCGATGTAGTCGAGAATCTCCCGGGCGGTTGCCAGGTTGGCGGCCGCTTGCGGAAAATCGGGATCAAGCTTCAGGGTCTCCTCGAAGGCTGCAATACCGGCGCGATAACCCCGGCTGCGCATGTGTGCCATGCCCTTGGCAAAGGTGGCTTCTGCAGTGTCAAGCCGGTCATAGGTCCGCGCCGCCTCTTCATACTGCCCGTCCTTGTAAAGCGCGCGGGCCTTCCACATGGGATCGACAAAAAGCTCGGCAGCCCGTTTGTACTCCTTGTTGCTGAAGGCGATCTGGCCTTGCTGGTCCGGCGTCAGGAACCAGTCGGCGACACCGGCTTTCGCCTGATCCGGCAGGCCTAGCGTCATGCCGGCCACCAGTGCCCAGACCGACCAGCGCATGGTCCAGCCACGCCGGAACCAGATCAGCGTCAGAAGCGCTGCCGGGATGGCCAGCATCCAGCCGCGATCGTCCCAGGGCTGGCTTCCCGTTTCGTTGAGCGCGCGGCGGTAATCTGCATTGAGCGACCGGTCAAGTGTGCGCAGGTCGCTGTCATCCGGAGTGACGCGGACCTTGACCCTGTCGACTGCGTCTATGCCGGGATCGCTCGCCCCGTCTGGCAACATGGCGAGAACACCGACGGCAACACCTGCGTTTTCGTCTCCGGCCAGGGCATTTGCATCTGCCGGATTGAGCGCATCCAGAACAAGGAGGATGGCACCGCTTGTGTCCGCAGAGGCCAGCAGGGATCTGGCTCGGTCCAGAGCGGTGGCCACATCATCGCCTTCCCGGGGCATCACGTCGGGCGACAGTCCTTCCAGATAAGGCTGCATCACCGTCGGGTCGTTGGTCATGGGAACGACCGAATGGGCCGTGCCGGCATAGGCGACCAGGGCCGTTCTTGCGCCTGCGCGCAAGGCCAGCAGATCCGTGATCTTCTGCTTTGCGCGCTCCAGCCGCGTTGGCGCAATGTCGTTGGCCGTCATGGACGGGGTTACCTTCAGAACAACGACCATCGGGGCGGTCTGGGCGACGAACGGATCGGGCTGGCGTGACCAGGTCGGACCGGCCGTGCCCAGAACGGCCAGAACCAGCACCAGCGCAACGCCGTCAATTGGCAGCCGCCGCTTTTTCCTGCCGGACCCGACTGTCAGAGCAGCGCGCAAATGCGGCGCGAGACCGTCAATCTCCGGACCCTGCCGTGTTGCCCTTCGCCGGATCTGGAACCAGACCAGGAGAACCGGGATCAGCAGCAAGAGCCAGAGAGGCCGAATGAAGTGGAGTTCGGAGAGGATGAAGCCGAGCTCGCTCATGCTGTTCGCCTCCCGATCCTTCCGGAAAAGGCCAGGAAACCTGTTGCCAGAAGGCCGATCGCTGCGGCGACCGCCAGCGGGATATGTGCCAGGCTGGATTTGGGGCGATAGGACAGGGACCGGGTTTCACGCGGTGCCAGCGTATCGATCCGGTCATAGACGTCGGTCAGTCCGGCTTCGTCCTCGGCAAAGAAAAACTCGCCGCCCGTCCGCGAGGCAATGGCTTTGAGCGTCTCCAGATCGACCCGGTTGTCACCCGACCCCTTCGGGTCTCCGACGCCGATGGCGTAGATTTCTATGCCCTTTCCGGCAGCGATCTCTGCCGCATTCACCGGGCTCATGCGGCTCCCGGTATCGGCTCCGTCCGACAGAAGGATGAGCAAACGCTGTTCAATGTCGCTGATTTCGAAGGTTCGGATCGAAAGGCCGATGGCATCGCCGAGTGCCGTGTGCGGGCCGGCCATGCCGACCTGCGTTTGCCCGAGAAGGGTGGTGATCGTGTCGAGGTCTTCTGTCAGTGGTGATTGCACATAGGCCCTTGTTCCGAACACGATGAGCGCCATGCGGTCGCCGTCCCGTCCGGCGATGAACCCGTCGACGACGTCCCTGACAGCGGCCAGCCTCTGTTTGGGAGCCCCGTCCGGTGTCCGGAAATCCCGGGTGTCCATGGACCCGGAAATGTCGATGGCCAGGACAACATCTCTTGCCGCGCGTGTGACTTCGACAGCGTCTCCGATGCGTTCGGGACGGGCCATGGCAAGGCAGAGAAGACACCAGACAAGCACCGCCGCGCCCATCTGCAGGCGAGATCTCGATAGAACGACAGCTCCCGGGCCAGGCGTTGTTCCCGCAGTCCTGGTGATGCGCCGGAAAAACGGGAATCGCAGTGCCGGGACCTGTTCCTTGTGGGCAGGCACCAACCACAGGACAAGAAGGGGCAGGGGAAGGGCAAGAAAGGCCCATGGGAAGGCAAACCCGATCATGCGGGCACCTCCCGCCGGTGGGTGCGGATCCAGCGTTCGGCCAGGACAGTCAATTCGGGTGATGGCTGCGGCGTGGCGCGATAGGGAGCCCCCAGAAGAGCCTCCGCGGCGTTGCCGTCAAACGTGCAGTCGCGCCCGGTCCGCGTCAGAAAGTCGATCCAGGAGGGGCCGGTCAGGGCGGCAACGTCCTGTCGAGGGAAGGCCGCAAGTGCGGTTCGCCTGAGAAGACAGGCAATATCGGCAGGGTTCTCCGCGATATCTGTCAGTTCGGCCAGGGCCTCTCGGCGGTAGGCATTGGCCCGGTAGCGGCGCAGGAGCCGAACCAAAATGGCCGCGAGACCAAAGGCAAACAGGATGGCAAGGGCAATCCAACCCCAGGTCTGGGGAACCATGGAGACGGGCCCCGGGTCGGCCGGTTCGGCAAGGCGGTCCAGCAAGTCGACCAGGGTCACTGGGTTGGTGCCGGTGTCGCTCATCGGCGTTGCCCCAGTTGGCCCAGAAGCCGACGCATCTGGGCTACGCTGTCCTCACCGGAAGAAAGCGGCATGACCGGGAAACCGTAACGCCGCTGCCAGTCCAGGATTTCCGCCAGCCGTCCGATGGCCATGTCCTGCAGCCTCTGGTGCACCGACCGGTCACCGGTGTCGATCTCTGCCTGGAGCGTGCCATCGGAAACAATGATGCGGATGCCGGCAGGCACCAAATCTGCAAAAGGGTCAGACACCAGACACAGGACAAGGTCGTTGTGCCTTGAAAGGTTGGCGACGAGACGGTGTGTTGTCTCGTCGATTTCGTCGAAATCGGAAAACACCAGAACCAGATGATCACGCCGCGCGATGCGCGCGACATTTTGGAGAACCCTGTTGAGCGGCATGGGCGAGACCGACGGGGCCTCGGCGCGCAGGAGGCCGTTGGCATCACTGAGTGCGGTCAGGAAGCTGGTCAGAGCAGTGCGACCGCGGCGAGGACGGATTTCCGCGATGGCCTCATCGCCGAAGACCAGGCCGCCGACGCGGTCGCCCTGATCAAAGATCCGGAATGCGGCTAGAGCGGCGCATTCGGCCGCTGTGACCGATTTCATGTTGAGCCGGGAGCCGAAGAACATGGACATGCGCTGGTCCACCACGATCAGGGCGGGCCGGTCCCGCTCTTCGGAAAAGACACGCACATGAGGTTTGCCGGTGCGCGCGGTGACTTTCCAGTCGATGGAGCGCACGTCGTCCGAGGGCAGGTAGTCGCGCAGTTCCTCGAAATTGAGGCCGCGTCCGCGCAGGCGAGAGGCATGACGTCCATTGAGGATACTGCGGGCCGGCTGACGTGGCAGGAAGGTGAGGCCGCGCGCCTTGCCTTCCAGGGACAGAAGGTGAGCGAGGTCAATGCGCACACGCGGATCGGTTTCTTCCGAACCGGGTGGCTTTGCCGAAAGTCCGCTGCGCAGGCGCGCGGCCCTGTCCCGCATGGTTCCTCTCCCTAAGGCAGTGCCACCTGCATCGTCAGTTCTTCAACCACTCTGTCGGGATTGATGCCTTCGCCCTGGGCTTCGAAACTGAGCCCAATCCGGTGGCGCAGAACATCGGCGACGATGGCATGAACGTCTTCCGGGTCGACATAGTCCCGTCCGCTCAGCCAGGCATGGGTGCGCCCGCATCTGTCGAGGGCAAGAGAGGCTCGGGGCGAGGCGCCGATTTCGATCCAGCGCTTCAGATTGTCGCCGTAAGCCTCCGGAAACCTGGTCGTATTGACGAGGTCTGCCATGTAGCGCTCCATCGCGTCGGAGACATGAACGGCAGCGATCTCCCGTCGCGCGGCAAACACGGTTTCCTGAGAAATCGGTGCTGTCTGTTGGACGGTTGGGGCGCCATCTTCTCGCTCACCGAGAGCGGCGATTTCTTCCCCGCGTACCAGCCGGATGACCTCCACTTCGTCCTCAACGGGAGGATAGGAGATCAGGACATGCATCAGGAAGCGGTCCATCTGCGCCTCGGGAAGCGGGTAGGTGCCTTCCTGTTCCACCGGGTTCTGGGTGGCCATCACCATGAACAGCGGTTCCATCTTGTGGGTCTTGCCGCCGACAGTGACCTGCCGCTCTTCCATGGCCTCCAACAGGGCCGCCTGAACCTTGGCAGGCGCCCGGTTGATCTCGTCCGCCAGCACGATATTGGCGAAGATGGGGCCGGGTTCGAAACGGAATTCGGCGCTGCCGCCGGCCTGGTAGTAGACATCGGTTCCGGTGACATCGGACGGGAGAAGGTCCGGCGTGAACTGGATCCGGCTGAAATCTGCTTCCAGGTTCCTGGCCAGCGCCTTGATGGCGCGTGTCTTGGCGAGACCCGGCAGACCCTCGACCAAGAGATTGCCGTTCGCCAGGAGGCCGATGATCAGCCGGTTGATCACGCCTTCCTGGCCGATGATGGCCTCTTGCATGCGCGCCTTGAGGTCCTCAATCCGGGAAAACGTGTCGCTCATGATGGGTCCGTTCAATTGTCTGCGTGCCCGGCCAGCACTTCCGTCAGCACCTTACCGCGCGCGCCGCTGGGCGGCTTGATGCCGAGATAGGCTGCGACCGTCGGGGCAAGGTCGACGGTTTCCACACGGCGGGCAACCCGGGAGGGGGCGATGTCCGGACCTGCAAAAATCAGGGGAACAAACGTGTCGTAGCTCCAGGGCGAACCGTGATGAGAGGCGACCTGCAGCCCGTCAAAATCCCCGACGAACCAGTGGGGCTCGAACACCACATAGATGTCGCCGGATCTTTCGGGGTGAAAATTGGCCAGGATGGCGCTGCTGATGGTGGTTTCGGCGACGGCGCCAGCGCGCAGGTCCTCGCTCGAAACTGCCTGGGCGATGCCCGGCATTTTCTGAAGCTCTATGGCCAGCGTCCGGGCAACGTCTTCCTTTTCAAGGCCCTTTTGCTCCAGATAGTCCTCGTTCAGATAGACGTAAGGCTGGGAGAAGGTCTCGATCAGTTCCTTCGCCGCGCCAAATTCCCGCGTCAGCGTTTCGGCCGCTTCGCGTTTGTCGATGTCGTCGAAACTGAAATAGCTGGCCGGAATACCGAGAGACTTGAGATAACCCGGAACTTCGGCGGCACCGTGATCGGCAGAGAGAATGACGAGCGTCCTGTCGAGCCCGACCTTTTGATCGACATGGGCCAGAAGGCCGGACAGCGTGCGGTCGAGCCGGCGCAGGTTGTCCTCGGCCTCAAGACTGGATGGGCCGAAGATATGACCGACATAGTCGGTTGAGGAGAAACTCACGGCGAGATAGTCGGTGATGTCATCCGCGCCGATCGCCTCGTTGTCGATCAGCGATTTGGCGAAGTCCGCGGTCAGCTCGTCACCGGCCGGGCTGAGCGTCAGCAAGGTGGTGTAGTACTTCTGGCTGGCCGGGCCGAATGGATGCGGGAAAACCCGGCCGAAACCGGGGAAATTCGTTTCCCACTCCATGTCATCCATGTCGCCGAACCGGTAGCTGTCTCGTGCGTCGGACAGTTCCCAGTCCGTATCGGCATAGGACAGGACGCGCCCGGTGCTGTTCCAGGCATCGACCCAGTCCGGGTAGATATCCATGTAGTAAGACGAGGTCACGAACCGGCCCTCGCTCTTGGAGAACCAGTACGCCGTCCCGGTGTGCCCGGCCATCGAAATGGCACCACGATCCTTGACCGAAACCGCGAAGATCTTCGGGTTGCCGGCGATGCCGATGGCCATTTCGTCGGACAGGGTCGAGGAGAGAATTGCGCTCGGGGAGCGGCCGTCCGTGGTTGCGGCCCGTTGCGTCGGGTCGATCTCGGTTGACTGATCGATGCCGGCATGGGCCAGGAGAGCATAATTGCCATCCTGAACGTTGTAGTTCGGCTGGCCGGTTTTCCGGTCGAACCAGATGTTGGCGACCATGCCGTGTACCGCCGGGTCCGTACCGGTCGCGAGCGTCGTATGGCCGACAATGGTCTCGGTATTGGCGTGGCGGTGATGGGCGTCGGTGAAATAGAGACCGTTGTCCAGGAGGTAGCGGAAACCGCCGTCACCGAAATGAGCGGCATTTCTGAAAAGAAGGTCTCCGCGCAACTGATCAACCGTGATCTGCAACACCAGCTTCGGCTTTGCAGAGGTGTCCTGCGCTGAGGCTCCGGATGCGAGCGTGGCCACCGTCACCGTCAGGACTGTGCGAAGACACGTGGAAATCTGCATGAGTGGCTCCCGGCGAGGCAATGCGACAAACGCCGGTTCACCGCGCTGCGGTCAACCGGCGGAAAGGTGGAGGTGGCGCCAACCGCCACCTCGTTTGCTGCGTTGGTTACTGAGCGCCGCCCGGGGCCGTCAGCTTGTCCATGACCTGCTCCAGCGAGAAACTGGCGGCTTTCTGACGCGGCGGAAATTCCTGGAAGGTCGCCAGGAAATTGCCGACATATTGCTGCGCCGGAACAAGCATGTAGGCCCGGTCGATCAGCCAGTCGTAATAGGTGTTGGACGTCCGGTAGGACCGCTCGTAGGGGTCGCGGCGCAGATTGAAGATCAAAGGCAGCCGCAGTTCCGTGAAAGGCTCGATCCAGGCGCGCAGGGTCTGGTATTCCTTCTGCTCCATGAACACGAGTTTCCAGTCGTTCCAGCGAAGTGCCGTCAGGTCGCCGTCGTCGGAGAAATAGAAGATCTCCGCTCTTGGTCCCTTGTCGGTCTCGCCGGTCAGCACCGGCAGGAAGTTATAGCCGTCAAGATGAACCTTGTATTCGCGACCGATTGCCTGGACACCGCCGGCCTTCAGCTGTTCCTTGATGTCCGGAACGCCGGCCGCTGCCAGGTAGGTCGGCAACCAGTCCATGTGGTGCATGATCTCGTTGGAGACGGACCCTGCTTCGATCTTGCCTGGCCAGCGCACCATGGACGGCACCCGCCAGCCACCTTCCCAGTTGGTGTTCTTCTCGCCGAAGAACGGGGTCGCGGCCGCATCCGGCCAGGTGTTGTAGTGCGGACCGTTGTCGGTCGAATAATGAACGATGGTGTTGTCGGCGATGCCAAGTTCATCAAGAAGGTCGAGCAGCTGTCCGACATGCAGGTCATGCTCGATCATGCCGGCCGTGTACTCGTCGACATTGCGGCCGGCGATCTGGTTGGCCTGCTGGCGCATGTCGTCCTTCACATGCGTTCTGAAATGCATGCGGGTGCCGTTCCACCAGACATAGAAGGGCTGGCCCTGTTCATGTGCACGCTTGATGAAGTCGATGGCCGCCGCGACGGTTTCCTCATCAACCGTTTCCATGCGCTTCTTGCTCAGGGGACCGGTGTCCTCGATGGACCCGTCAGCCGACGACTTGATGACGCCGCGCGGTCCGAAGGCTTCGCGGAACGTCCTGCCGTCCGCAAGCACCATGTCGCCGGGATAGTCCTCGTTCTCGGGCTCTTCCTCGGCATTCAGGTGATAGAGATTGCCGAAGAATTCATCGAACCCATGATTGGTCGGCAGGTGTTCATCCTTGTCGCCCAGGTGGTTCTTGCCGAACTGGCCGGTGACATAGCCCTGTGCTTTCAAAAGGCCGGCAATTGTCGGATCCTCTTCCTGCATGCCGAGATCGGCGCCCGGAAGACCGACTTTTGAAAGACCCGTGCGGAAAACGCTCTGGCCCATGATGTAGGAGGAGCGCCCGGCTGTGCAGGACTGTTCGCCATAATAGTCGGTGAAGATCATGCCTTCATCGGCGACACGGTCGATATTGGGCGTGCGGTACCCCATCAGGCCCATCGTGTAGGCCGAAATGTTGGATTGTCCGACATCATCGCCCCAGATGACGAGAATGTTGGGCTTGTCTGCAGATTGCGCGCGGGCATCTGCTGGCAGCAGCGCGAGCGCGCCAGAGGCGCACATGGCCAGCGCTGCGGCCAAATTCTTAAAGGAAATTGTCATGGGTGGGTCCTCCCCTTGTGCACTTTGTGCGCCGCAAAACCGAGGTTATTCAATAAGTTGGCAATTGGCGAATGCAATCAAACGATGAAAGTAACTTCAAGTCAACAAGAGGAAAGGTTGTAATCGGACCAGATTTTTCCGGTGCCAAGCCGGCTCTGCGAAGCGCGGTTAAAGATCAATCGGTTCGGCGAATGAGCGCCTGCCGGAATTGTTTCGGTGTCACGCCGGTGCGGCGCTTGAAAGCGCGTTCAAAAGCGGTCTGGTCGGAATAATCGAGTTCGCAGGCGATCTGGGCCAGGGTGTGCGGCGTGTCGATCAGTGCGTGGCGGGCCACGCGGTAGCGGCAGTCGTCCAGAAGGATCGAAAAGCGGGTGCCTTCTTCACCGAGATGACGATGCAGGGACCGTCGCGACAGTCCGAGCTGACGGGCAATGGTCTCCTGGTCCGCCTGACCGGTGCCGAGGGTCTCGTAGATCGCCGTGCGTGTGCGTGCCGTCAGGGAGCGGGCACGGGCCTTTTGTGCCAATTCCCGGCTCAAGTGCTGCAGCACGCTGCGATGGCGCAGGCTGTCATCTTTCGGCATCGGCAGCGTGAGCACGCTTTCGGGGAAACTGAGGGCATTGGTCTCGCAGTCAAACAGGCAGAAGCTGCCGGCCGCGGCCATCGAGCTGGCCTGCGACCGAGATGCAGTGTGTTCGAAACACACCAGATCGGGCGACCACGCGGCTCCGGCTCCCCGACGGATCAGCTCGATCAAGACGGACAGCGTGAATTCGGCGTCCTGCCTGCGTGGCCAGATATCCGGATTGAGAATGCGGTAGGTCAGGGTGGCAACACCGTCTTCCACGGCTAGCTGCAGATCGGTCTCGCTCTGGATGAATTTGATGAAACGTTCAAAGGTACGCAGCGCAGAGCCAACGGTCGACGCAGTCAGTAGCGCATCGCCCAGGTCACCCAGGTCGTGGAGGTCCAGAAGCGGGCCGGATTGCCAGCCGAGGCTCTGCTGTCCGAGCAGATCCGCGCCGTTCTCATAGATCTGGACAAAGGCGTAGAGCGGGATCTCGTGTCCGGCGTTTTTCCAGACCGAGACGGGAAGGCCGCTCTGGCGGCCGAGTGCTTCCGGCTCCAGGCCCTGTTGCGTCAGCACCGCCTGAAGACCGTTCAACGCGCCCGAGATGATGGTTGCGCTTTTCGGCATGTTCCTCGCTTCGGTTCGAAGCCTCTCCTCCGCAACCTGCCGCAGGTAACGGCAGGCTGTTGTCTCGACTACATCAAACATTCCCTGGTCATGCAAATGATGAGCGGGCGTTTTTGCCGTTTCGGAAAAGATTGGCCGAAATTGTCGGGAAAGCAGATCCGAACCGCTCCCCTAATGGCGCCCACAGAGAGATCCGGCTTTGCACCTTGAACACTTGGGCGGCCGGACGAGGGAACAGTATTGGTGATCAATTACGATTGTGTCGTCGCCGGGGGCGGTCCCGCCGGTGCCTTCGCAGCGCGTGAGTTGACGCGTGCCGGTTGCAAGGTCCTGATCGTTGATCCGGCGATGGGGTCAAGGCGCCTGGAAGGCCTGAGCGACCGTGTTGCACGGCTTCTTGAGAGCCGGGGGCTCTCGGCCGCCATGGCAACCGCCAGTGAACCCGGACATCGGCAAGTCGACTGGGCTGGGCTGCAGAGCAGTGCCAATGGCGAACGTCTCGTGCGCCGCCCGGCATTCGATCAGGCCCTGAGGTTTGCGGCAGTCGAGGCCGGGGCGCACCTGATTGAAACTCGGCTTGGCCGGATCGAAAAAGGCGCCCCGGATCAGGACGTTATCGTGACGCTTTCAAACGGCAACTCAGTCTGCTCGCGACTGGTGATCGATGCGCGCGGACGCCAGGCGCCGTCATCCCGCCGATTGAAAGGGCCGCAGACGCTCGCAATCAGCGGTCTGGTCAAAGGCACACCAAAGCGCTCCGGAACACGTGTTGTGTCCTCGCCTGAGGGATGGATGTGGCAGGCTGGCTTGCCGGGTTTTGGATGCTGGCTCCAGATCTGCGTGGAAGCGGACAGTCTTGTCGGCGGTGGACAGGCGGCACTTCAGGACCGGTTGAAGGGTTTCCTGACGCAGCCGCAGCTCAGGTCTCAAGTCGGCATGCTCGACCTCAGGTCTTCGCTGTTGGCGCGGCCAGCCGGGCTGGTTCTTTCAGCGCCGGAGCTCACGCTGCCGGTCATCCCGGTTGGCGATGCGGCCGTGGCGATCGACCCGCTCTCCGGTCACGGGCTTTTCTGGGCGCTTTCCTCTGCACTGGCCGCCGTGCCGATGGTTCTGACAATCCTGGAAAATCCGGAAAGAGGCGCCCCTTTGGCGGCGCGGTTCTATCGCGCCAGGGTGGTCGAGACCTTCTGGCGACAGGCGCGTATCGGCCGCGATTTCTACGCCCTTGAACAGGATCTCTCCGGTCACGCCTTCTGGGATCGCCGGTCCAAATGGCCCGACACGCGCCCAGCTCGCCAGGTCCCGGACAAGAGCCGGCTGGAGACCCGTGTTGTGGTTGAAAACAACCGCCTTGTTGAGCGGGACGTTCTGATCACACCTCAGGACCCGGGCGGTGTGGCCTTCATTGCCGGGCTTCCGGTCGCTGACCTTCTGAAAACGTCCGAGGGGGATCTCACTCCTAAACCTGTCACTGGCACGCCGTCTCCGGCGCTCCAGGCCGCTTATCCATGGCTGCGAAGCCGGGGCCTGATCAGAGGCGGGACAAGCCAATCCAACCAGCAATCAACCAGAACAAGGGAAACAGCATGATACCCAGTTTGCGAAAGGGGCATCTCGCCGGCCTGGCCGGTCTCCTGCTCCTGATGCCATTGCCGGCCGCTGCCGAAGACGGGCCGGCGTTGCTTGACGCCAATTGCGGCGGTTGCCATGCGGCCGACGAGACAGGTGTCCTCAGCCGGGTCAAGGGCCAGCGGAAAACGCCGGAAGGCTGGCTGATGACCATCGTGCGCATGCGGCTCTTCCACGGCATGGAAATAACGCCGGAGGATCAGGGCAAACTGGTGCATTACCTGTCCGAGACGCAGGGCCTGGCTCCGAGCGAAGCAGCGGACTATCGCTATATTCTGGAGCGCGAACCTGCTGTCGTCGAGGATGTCGATGCTCCTCTTGGAGAAATGTGTTCGCGCTGCCACTCGGCTGCACGCTTCACCCTTCAACGGCGCACACAGGAAGAGTGGGATCTTCACATTGATTTCCATGTCGGCCAGTTCCAGACGCTGGAATACCAGGCGCTTGGACGGGACCGGGAATGGCTGAAGATCGCGCGCGAGGAAATCGTGCCGCTGTTGGCCGAGCGCTACCCGCTGGAATCGGATGCCTGGACCACCTGGCTTGAAGCCCGGAAGCCGGAGGCGAATGGTACCTGGCTGTTCACCACCACCTTGCCGGACAAGGGCGAAGCCTATGGCCGTCTTGAAGTCTCCGGCGATGCCCAACCGCTCACCGTCTCCGGTTCGCTGGTGACAGCAGCGGGCGAGGAACTGCCGGTCTCCGGCAGGCTCAACGTCTATACAGGCTATGAATGGCGCGCCAATCTGGATATTGGCGGTGACAAGTACCGGCAGATCCTGGCGATGTCGGAGGAGGGCGACCGTCTTTCCGGCCGGCAGTTCCTCCATGCCGAAGACAGCCTTGGAGGCGCCTTCCGGGCGGTCAAGGCAGGTGGCACGGCTGCCATTGCCGGTGTCGTGCCGTCTACACTGCCGGCAGGGTCAGAGGAAACCGTTCAGGTCGTCGGCACCGGTCTTGGCGATGTTGCCCTTTCCGGCGCTCTGGTGGCATCCGGGGGAGCGGCCAATCTCTACGGTGCGTCGATCAAGGTCACACCTTCCGATGAAACAGATGGCCTGGTCAGCGTCGCCTCCGGGGAAGCCTCCGCGGAGAACGCGATTGCCGTCTACAGCCATATCGACAGCCTGAAAGTCGAGCCTGCCTTTGGTGTTGCCCGGGTTGGCGGTGGCGGCGGTTCGGCCGGCAAGGTCCCGGCCCGTTTCGACGCGGTCGGCTACTGGAACGGTCCGGACGGCGAAGCCGGCACGGAAGACGACATCCGCATCGGGGTCGTGCCCGCCAGATGGACGGTTGCCCCCTTCAACGAGGAAGCTGAACACCTGAAGGATGTCGAACATGCCGGCCAGATGGATACCGAGCTCGGTATCTTCGTGCCGGGTGTCGCCGGCCCCAATCCGGACCGGCCGTTTTCCACCAACAATGCGGGCAATCTGAAAGTGCTGGCAACGAACGGCGATGTCACCGGCGAGGGACAGCTGATCGTCACCGTCCAGCGCTGGAACGATCCGCCGATCCGCTGAACAAGGAGCAAAGCATCATGGGTTATCTCTTTTTTCAGCCGCAAAATGCGCACCGGGTCGAGGTGGACGGACGGCAGCTGCTGTTTCACGTGCCAACGACCTCCCTGTTCGAGATCGACAGGCTCGACAGCGACGTGATCGATCTCTTCCAGGACCGGTCACAGGTCACCGAAAGCGACGTCAGGGATCGGTTCGAGGGCCGGGTGGACCCGGATCTCGTCACCGAGCGTCTGCGGGCGCTGCTCGACCTCGACATCATCACCGACGGCGGCGCGCCCAGGGCCGAACGGCCACCGGTTCACATCGAGAACTTTCCGCTGACGACGATCGTTCTCAACGTCAACACGGGCTGCAACCTGTCCTGCACCTATTGTTACAAGGAGGACCTGGACACGCCGTCGAAAAGCCGGCGCATGGCTTTTGAAACGGCCAAACGCTCCATTGAGCTGCTCTTGGCCGAAAGCCCGGACCGGGACAGCTACAATGTGGTGTTCTTCGGCGGCGAGCCGTTGAGCAATCTGGCGCTGATCCGCGAGGTGGTCGCCTATGCAGAGGAGCGCTTTGGCAACCTCGGCAAGAAAGTAGACTTCTCGCTGACCACCAACGCGACCCTGCTGACCGAAGAAAATGTCGACTGGCTGAATGCCCATCGTTTCGGCCTGACAATCTCCATGGACGGGCCCAGGGCGCTTCACGACAAGAACCGCAAGACCGTCGGCGGCAAGGGCACCTACGACGTGGTTGCCCGCAAGACGAGGATGCTGCTGGAGCGCTACACCTCCCGGCCTGTTGGCGGGCGGGTGACGCTGACAAGCGGCGTCACGGCGGTCTACGACATCTGGGATCACCTCAAGAACGAGATCGGTTTTCATGAGGTCGGCTTCTCGCCGGTGACCTCCGGACCGGTCACGCCGTTCAACCTCACCGGGGACGAACTCATAACGGTGTTCGAGGAGATGAAGCGGCTCGGCCGGCACTACCGGGACGAGGCGCTTCTCGGCCGCAACATCGGCTTTTCCAACATGCACCAGCTGATGAACGATCTTTATGAAGGTCGCTCCAAGGCACTTCCCTGTGGGGCGGGGCTGGGCATGCTGGCTGTCGATCACGAGGGCGGGCTGAACCTGTGTCACCGGTTCACCGGGTCCGACATGGACACCTACGGCTCGGTGGACAGCGGCATTGAAAAGCGGAAGCTGGCACGGTTCATCGAGGACCGGGCCGATCGCACCGACAAGGGCTGTTCGACCTGCCGCATCCGCAACATCTGTGCGGGAGGCTGCTACCACGAGAGCTACGCCCATTTCTCAGACCCGATGAAGCCGACCTACCACTATTGCGACCTGATGCGCGACTGGGTCGATTTCGGCATTGGCGTCTATGGCGAGCTGATCGCCGGCGCCCCTGCCTTCTTTTCCGATCACATCATGCCGCGGAGGGCATACGGCAAATGAGACATCTGAAACCCCTGAACCAGAAGGCCGACCGCGTGGTTGCGGCCGTTGAGAGCGACAAGATGGACGAGGTCCGGGCGATGCAGACGGTGGTTGCCGGTTGCGCCTCGACCCTTGATCCGGGGTGGGAGGTCGATCCCTTTGGTGGCGTTGCCGCCCTGTGCCAACCGATGGAGGCTGACCTCTACGGCTGTTCCGATCCGTGCTGGTGGCCGGCCCAGGTGCCGGACACCATGAATTCCTACAAGGACTGGAACGACGGCGCCGACAATGCCGGCAAGGACTGGCGCTCGCTCGGCACGGTGTTCCCGGCCGACAGCGAAACCTGATGGCCCGACAAAACCCAAGGAGTAATTCCATGCGCACTCTATTCGCAGCCGCGACGGCTGTGCTCTGCCTCGGGCTCTCCGGTCTGCCGGCACAGGCCAGGGACCTGATCGTCACCGTCGCCAAGCCCGACAGGCTTTATGTGATTGATGCCAAGGCACGCACGATCGAAACCGATTGCCAGCTCGACTTCAACCTGATGCCCGGCGTCATCGTGATGTCGCCGGACAATTCCATCGCCTACATCCTCGGCAACCGCTGGGAAGATGTCTTCGGCATCGAACTGGCCACCTGCAAAACGGTGTTCTCCGCGCACCAGTCCGAAGGGGACATTCGCCGCAAGACCATTGCCTCGCTCGCGGTCTCCAAGGATGGCAAGGAACTTTACACCGTGCGCAATCCGGTGCGCCTTCTGGCTGACCGTTACGAAGTCATGGAGCCGGAATTTGCTGTTTATGAAACGTCGGCAGGTCTTGATGCCGAACCGGCCCGGACCTTCCCGAGCCCGCGCCGGGTCACCGTGATGGCAACCGGTGAAAATGGCGAGGTCTATGCCGCCGGGCACGACATCTACGCCTTTGACCCGAAGACGGGTGAGCGCACGGTCAAGATCGCCAATGCCAGCTGGGACCGGCCGACCTATTCCCCACCGGATGTGCTTGCCTTCTGGCCGATAGGCACACAGGCGAACGAATTCATGCTGCTCTATTCGGCTGCGAAATTCACCGACGAGACCTTCAGCGAGATCGCCGATTTTGTCTGGGGCTACCTGAGCGTCGACCTCAGCACCGGCGAGAGCAAAATCGAGGATTTCGCAAGCCTTGAGGTGATCATGTTCTCCGCGATCCGCGATCCGAACGACACCTCCAAGCTCTATGGCGTCTACACACAGCTTTCCAAGCATGACGTCGACAAGAAAGAGCTGATCAAGCGGGTCGACCTGCCGCACACCTATTACTGCATCAACATCTCTTCCGACGGCAAGGAGATCTATGTGGGCGGCACCAATGACGACATCGGCATCTACGACGCTGAGACTCTGGAGCGCATTGGCGAGATCCTGCTGCCGTCCGGCGGCGACATGGCCGCCGGGACGATGCATGTGATCAACACCGGGAGTTAGGTGGCAACGTCCCTGGTTGAGACGGGCTTACAGCCCTGCCTTTGTCATCCCGGGCAACCGAAGGGAGACCTGGGATCCAGTACGCCGAGAGCTATCTGGTTCTGCCGCCGGTGACACGGGTTACTGGGTCCCCGCTTTCGCGGGGATGACAATGCGGAGAGGGTGACTCTGAGGGACGCACAGCCCTCCTGTTGTCATCCCGGGGGACCGGATTGAGACCCGGGACCCAGGACACCGAGAGCTATCGGGTCTTGCTGCTGGCCTCATGGAGTACCGGATCCCCGCCTTCGCGGGGATGACAATTGAGGCGGCGGAGATCTTGAAGGGCATACAGCGCGCCCGTTGTCATCCCGGGCGACCGAGGGGAGACCCGGGACCCGGTACGCCGAAAGCTATCGGGTCTTGCCGCCGGTCTCACGGAGTACTGGGTCCCCGCTTTCGCGGGGATGACAATTGAGGAGGTGGAGATCTTGAGGGGGAGACAGCCCTGCCGTTGTCATCCCGGTTTGGCGCAGCCAAGACCGGGACCCAGTAACCCGTGCCCTCTCGGGCCGAGCTGATGGTCTCGCGGCTTCCTGGGTCCCCGCCTTCGCGAGGATGACAATGGGGAGGTGGTTTTGAAGAAGGCAGAGCGATGAAACAGGCAACGCCTTTGGCAGAGACATTGATGAACGCAAGGGAAACGCCGCGCCGCCGGCCGCTTCTGCGCGGGCTGTTCAACCGCCTGTTCGGCGACCGGGAAGCTGCCTGGTTGCTGCCTTTGGTAACGCCGTATCGCTGGCCGCTGGCCGCGCTGTTTGCCTTGTCGATGGTAACGGCGGCGGCGGCGTTGGTGCCGCCCTACCTGACCAAGCTGGTGATCGATCAGGGCCTGATGGCAGGCGACAGACAAGCGCTTGTCGTCTTTTCCGCTGCCCTGTTCGGTATTGGTCTTGCCGCGTTGGCGCTGGGCGCGTTGAATTCTCTGCTGCATCTGAAGTTTTCCGCCAGGTTGCTGGCGGATCTGCGCCGGGCGGCGGTCGCAAGGATCCTTCAGCAATCGCCCCGCTGGCAGGCGCGGCAAAAGACCGGCGAACTGATGAGCCGGCTTGATGGCGATGCCGGTGAGGTTCAGCAATTCACCTTCGCCGTCCTGGTCTCCGGCGCGGGCAGCGTGCTGCGGCTTGCCGGTGGGCTGGTGATGCTGTTCGTGCTGGCACCCAAGCTCGCTCTGCTGGCTCTGGCGCTGGCACCGCTGGAGCTGTTGTTCTTCGCAAGAGCGCGGCCGGTCACGCACCAAAAGGCAAAGGAGGTGCGTCGGGCGCGCGGTCAACTGGCGTCAGGCCTTGCGGAGACCATCACGGGCCTTGGTGCCCTCCGAGCCCTCAATGCGGCCGAGGCGGCAGCCGACCGGATCGAGACCCGCCAAACCACCCTGGTCGACGCCTTGATGAAAGCGCAGATGTGGTCGGAGGTAACCCGTGCCGTGCCGATGGTGCTGACCGCGACCTTGCGCGGGGCGGTGTTCCTGGTCGGCGGGCTCGCCGTCATCGACGGCACCATGCCGCTCGGTTCGCTGATCGCCTTCATCGCCTATCTCGGTTTCCTGATCGGACCGATGCAGTCGCTAATCTCCCTCTGGCACGGCCAGGCGCGCATGAAGGCCGCGCTCGACCGGCTGGACCAGGTGATGAGCGCCGTACCGGACGTGTGCGATCCGGTTGCTCCCGTTCCGCTCGGTGTCGGACCGGGCGATCTGGTTCTGAACCACGTCGCCTACACGCCGACGGATGGTCCGCCGCTGTTTCAGAACCTGTCCCTTTGTGTCCCGGCGGGCAGCACGCTTCGGCTTGCAGGGCCCTCAGGGAGTGGCAAATCCTCGCTCCTGTCCTTGCTGCAGCGTCACGCTGATCCGGTTGCGGGCACGGTTTTTCTGAGCGGCATCGATCTCAGGCAGCTCGCCCTGAAAGACCTGCGCGGCGCGGTGGCACTGGTGCCGCAGAAAGGGCACGTCTTCTCCGGAACGCTTGCCGACAATCTCCGTCTCGGCTGTCCGACCGCAACAGACCAGGACATGCTGAAGGTCCTGCAACTCGTTGAACTGGAGGAACGATTCGTTATTGAGGGGTTGGCAACAGCGCTGGGCGAGGGCGGGCTTGAGCTTTCGGGTGGGGAGCATCAGCGGCTCTGCCTGGCCCGGGCGCTTTTGCAACCCTTCAGCGTCCTGGTGCTGGACGAGAGCCTCTCGGAAGTCGATGGCGTGCGGGTCGCCCGGATCATGTCCGCGATCGATCGTTGCTACAAGGGCTGCAGCCGGATCGTCGTCACGCATGGCGAGCCGGCGCGCTATGGCACTTTCGACCTTGAGCTGGACCTCAAAGACTACGCGACAGGAGGCGGAGGGACACCATGACCCGCATCGGTCTCATAGATGGTGCACTGCCGGCGGACTGGCCGGGCCTGGAACGCCAGGCCTGGCTCTGCGAGGCGGATGGCGCTCCCCATGCCGGACAACACGCAGCCGCGATGGCGCGTACGATCCAATCCCATGCACCTGAGGCTGCAATCGTCAACGCAGTGGTCTTCCCGGGGCGGCTGGCCACTCGTCTGCCTTATGTGCGCACGGCCCTGGACTGGCTGGCGGACGCTCCGCCCGACCTCGTCCTTTGCGCTTTCGGCATGGCACGTTCTTCGGTGGACCTGAGCATCGCAGTCTCCCGTCTGCAGCAGGCCGGAACCATTTTCATCGCTTCGGCTCCGGCACGCGGCGAACTGGTTTACCCGGCCGCACTCTACGGTGTCCTCTCCGTCCAGGGCGACGCGCGCTGCGTCCCGGCTGAGCTTTCCCGCCTGGACCTGCCGCATGCGGTGTTCGGAGCCTGTCCGGAGGCGACCGGCGCGCCGGACATCCGCGGCGCCAGCCCGGCGGCGGCACATGCGGCGGGGTTGCTGGCGGCATGTGAGAGGGGGAAGGGACGGGACGCGCGGTGTTTGGAGGGGGCTGTGCGGTATAGGGGACGGGAACGGCGGGGGGAGATGGCTGACTAAGTGTGGCTTCCTATAAAAAAGTTTCCAGAGTTGCTAGTTAGTGCCTAATAGTTTTTGTGTAGGCAGTCATTTTGACCCATTCACTCGTGCCTCTTAGTGTTTTCTCGTGAGCTTGGAGAAAACCTTGCATATCCGTATGCGTCACTAAGAACTTCTTCAGCCGTTTCACCTTCGAAATTCATCAAAAGATGAAGTGTTCCCCCCGGTGCGATTGTCTCAGACATGCTTATGCTTGTTCCGGGCCATGGGCCAACATTTACATTGGGATCTCTCCTGAGGCCCAATTGCGACGTTGCAGTCAGTAGCGAAGAAAAGACCTGTGCCCGGTAAGCAATGTCGAAGTACGTTTCCCAATCACCTTCATACATTGGTGCATCTGCTGTTTTGATATCAATTTCCCGAAGAGATTGCGCAAAGCTGGGCCACCATGGACAATCTTCCGACTGAAAAAGGATGGTTTCAGGATTATCGTAATTACACCAGGGGATGAAATCGCCTTTTCTTAAAGCAAATACCTTGAAACGAAGGTCGGACAGAGGGCGGTCTGTCTGCCAGTAAAAAGCATCGCCATATAGAACGTGATTTATCGCCCAGAAAGAACGGGAAGTGTTTGAAATTGAGGATAAGAACCTGGTCGCATCTTTTTTCAGGTTGTCGAGCAGGTATTGCCAGTCAATCTTATCGCTTCGAGGAAACAGTGGGTCTCTTGGATTTGAATGTCGAAAAAAGGTTTGTGCTTCAGATCCTATCATCACCAAGTCGTTCAATTGTCTTTCTCCGGTCAAGCATTGATGAAATGCGACACGCTATCGCGATGTGATCGCCGAATGGGTTGCTTTCAGTCCCAATCTCCGCGGCGCCGCCATCCTGCAATATTGCGGGGAGCCACACATTCTGTTCAGATAGCTTTATCGTCGCAGGCGTGCTTATTCGTCCCTTGTTTCATGCATATACCAAGCAAATTCAATTGGTTGTAGTCAGGTTGGTCTATGCCCCACACGATTCCATTCCAACTCTGGCGCCATCGCACCACCGCAGTCCAACGCTCACCCGTCTTCCCCGACGGCTGCCGCGACGTGCTGATTGTCCGTGCGCCCGGCGCGCGCGCGAAAATCGTCCTGACGGAGCTGGATCTGCGGCCGCGGGTGGCGCAGCTTGCTGCCGGGACGGAGATCACCGGGTACCGGTTACGGCCTGGAACAACCATCAGGCCGACCGTTCTGGCCGAGATCGAGCGCGATTGCGGCCGGGCGGAGGAGATGCTCGGCAATGAACTGGCGGCCCGGGAAAGTGCCGGAGGGCCAGGTGAGGAAATCCTGCTGGCGCTGGTCGAACCCGGGGCCAGTGTCGAGAGCGTTGCGGCGGATCTGGGGGTGTCGAAACGCACGTTGCAGAGGCAGGTCAGGGTGTTGGGATTGCCTGCACCGGACTATTGGCGCCTGCTGGCACGGGCGCGGCGGGCCGGCGGGCTCCTGAAGAGCGGGCAATCCCTGACCGAGATCGCCTACGCGAGCGGGTATAGCGACCAGGCGCATTTGACACGCGAGATACGGCGCTGGTTCGGACAGACGCCGAGCGCGCTGCAGGCCCGCCCGGATCTCCTTGAGCAGATTTCTCAGCCTGCGCTCGGCAACTGGACCGGCGAACAGATCTCGATGAGATAACCGAAAGGATCGCTGACATAAGACGTGGTCTGGCCCCAGGGCTCTTCGCGCACCTCCTGGACCAGCGTCGCGCCCGCTGCGATGGCCTTCTTGACAGCCGCGGCCACGTCTTCCGTTTCAAAGGCCAGTTCGAAAACCGGCTTTTCCGGATCCGGCGTGCCGGGAGATTTGCCAAGCTGGCGCATCAACGCCTTGGAGGAAAAGGCAAGCTTGGTCTCTCCGGTGGCCAGTTCTCCATAGTCCCCGCTTTCGTGCAGGAACGCGCGCTTGAAACCGAGGGCGCGCTCGTAGAAATCAAGCGCGGTGGCAACATCGTCGACGTACAAAATCGAATAGCGGAAAATCACTTTTGGGCTCCTTGAGGCTTGGTCTGCCGGTCTTCTAGCGGCAGTGTAATTGTCTGTCTTGAAGGATCGCGACACTGCGTGACTGCTCTTTGAAGGCAAGGCAAATCCATCTGGAGAGACGAGACGTATCCTCCTCCTGTCATCCCAGGCGACCGCAGGGAGACCAGGGACCCAGGACGCCGTGAGCCCGCGGATCCAGCCGCCAGTCTCACGGATTTCAGGGTCCCCGTTTTCGCGGGGATGACAATTGAGAAACACAGAAGTTTTGTCTCAGTGTCACCCCGGGCGACCAACGGGAGACCCGGGGTCCACTCGTTTGCAGAGCTGTGGGTATGGTCGCCACCGACGACAAAACGCACGCGTTGGCAAGCGACTCCGCGAGTGGGTCCCGGCTCGCGCTACGCTTGGCCGGGATGACACTGGGGGGCAGGCCTATCGTATAGAGGAGAGGTGTTTGCCGGGCGTTCTTCCGCCAGCGGGGGAGCTGCTTACCGCCGACACTCACTCCTTCAATATTCCCGCCAGCAGCTTACGGGTCGCCGTTTCATAAGCTTTGCGGTCTTCGCCATTGGCAATGGCCAGGGCCGCCCGGTCGAAGGCGGAGGAGAGGAGGTCTGCGAGCGGTTCCAGGGGGATGTCCTTCAGGGCGCCATGATTGGCGGCGTGGCGAAGACCTTCCAAGAGCGTGGCGCCTCCGGTCTGGCGGTCGATCCCGGCCATTTCGGTTAGGCCCAGGACGGTCGGTCCCTCGAGCAGCATGATGCGGGCGCGGCCGGGCACGGACATGGCCGTGAAATAGGCCTGGGCGCCTGCCATGAAGGCATCGAGCGGCGTCTGGCTGGTGTCCGTTTCCGCGTTGATATCGGCGGCAATGGCTTCCGATTCCAGCAGCACCAGCGCCCGCATCAGATCGGCCTTGTCGGCAAAATGGTGATAGAGCGCGCCCCGCGTGACATTGGCCGCCTTGACGATCTCCGGCGTTGCCGTCTCCGCATAGCCCTTTTCCACGATCAGAGCCCGCGCTGCTTCCAAGAGCGCCCGGCGGGTTTCCGCGCGTCGTTCGGCCTGGGTGCGACGGCCGCCTGAGTCCCGTTCGTTTTTCTCTTGCATACATGCAGCCTGTATGTTAGTTGAAAAATTACATACAGACTGTATGTCTTTTTTGTTGGTTTGCATAGCCCCTGCCAGAACGGGTTCGGGCCCATCAGGAGAAGAGCGATGAAATGCACGCAGTATTACCCGGTTCTGATGACTTCCAAGGTCGCCGAGACCTCACGGTTCTATCAGGACAATTTCCGCTTCAAGGCCATCTTCGAGGCTGACTGGTATGTGCATCTGCAGTCCGAAGACGATGACAAGGTCAATCTTGCGGTGCTCGACCAGACCCATGAGACTATTCCGGAGGAGGGCCGGGGCAACGGCGCCGGCGGCATGCTGCTCAACTTCGAGGTCGAGGATGTCGATGCCATCTATGAAGAGGCAAAGGGCAAGGGCCTGCCGATCCTTCTGGCGCTGCGCGACGAGCCTTTCGGCCAGCGCCATTTCATCACCAAGGACCCGAACGGTGTCCTGATCGATGTCATCAAGCCGATCCCGCCCAGCGAGGAATTCCTGAAGCAGTTTGCGCCAGAGGCCTTGCCGGCCTAGGCAGCCAAAGAGCATGCTAAGCCGGGCGGGCCCGGGGGAGGTTTCCCGCTGCTGTGAACCGGTCCTGCGAAAGGCGGCATGAGAAAGGCGTGGCCGGTGTCCGGTCACGCCTTTCATGTTTTTGACAAATGGAATGCTGTCGCCGGTTACGATGTGATGGGCGGGCAGGAGCTGTTCTGTTCGGCGCGGGATTTGAGACCCTGCAGGCTTTGCATGGTGTTCGGATTGCCCGGCAACACGAAACTCTGTTCCAGCGCGGTACGCGAATTGTTGATCACGGCCAGGTCCTGCACGGCAAGGGTCTGGCAGGGCGTGCCGGTGAAACGCACCCGAATCCGGATCACCCGCTGGCCGTTGTCGGACGGACCGAACTGGGAATCGAGGGCCGGGTTCTCGCCGCTCATCGCGCGTTCCATCACCACCATGTTGGGTTGGTCCTGGATGACGATCGTGCCGCGCTCCTGGGCACTGGAAACAAGGGCACTGCGGACGGTCATCGGGTCGGCCGCGATGTTGACCGATTGCGCGCCAGCCGGAACTGTCAGCTGCGGCTGTTCGGGCAGCGGCGTGCGCTGTGACGAACCGGACTGGCAGGCGGCAAGGGTGAGCGCGCTGAGGCTGATGAAAAGAAGGCGTCGCATGTGCAGTCCCGAGCTTGTCTTAATCTTTCAAAGTGCAGCTTCTAATCCGGCTTACTGTCAAATGACAACAGATGACACGTAATCTACGGCAATGTTCCAGCAATAAACTGACATAACACTCCTAACGAAGCCTTGTGACAAGAGCAGGGCGGCGCAAGCTCCCACGAGGCTTCAGAATGTGTCGCCCGTCTTGAAGCCGCCACCACCGAAACTGCCGCCGCTCTTGAAACCGCCGCCCCCGAAGGGCTTGTTCCGCCGACCGCCGCCAAATCCGCCCATGGATTTGGGCAATCCGGATCCGTTCGGAAATGCCACCTGCCGTCCGCGCGGCTTGCGGCGCTTGTGCGAGCGTTCCGCGCGGGACCAGTATTCCGCGCCGGTAATCGCACCCTTGACCAGTTCTCCGAGGAGAACGGTCGTCAGCTTGTCGTCGGAGAAGGTCGATTCCCAGCTGCCATAGCCCCGGGACCGAAAACGCTTGATGACATCGGCAAGTTCCGTGCGGCGCCGGCCGATGTCGCGTTGCAGCTCCCTGTCCTGGCGGATTTCCCGGGCAATCTGTTCGACCCGTTCCCTCAGTTCCTCGATGCGCTGGACAATCTTTTCGTCCTCCGGGGAGGGGGTTTCGAGCGCGGCGCGCCAAAGATCATTGAGGTCGTCGGCCTGCAGCGAAACGGCCAGGTGTTCTTCCGCCTTCTGGAAATCTGCATCCTCGCCGCTGGAAAACTCGGCCAGTGCCTCGGAGAGCGTTTCGATCCGCCGGTCGAGCTTGTCCAGATCGCCGTCGATCTGGTCGATGTCGGCGCTCAGGTCTTCGATCGTGCCGACCAGGTCCGAACCGGCTGCGTCCGTCATGGCGTTTCTGCTGAAATCGGCCAGTTTTTCCTGCTCTTCGCGGGCAATCTCGGCACAGCGTTCGGCATGTCTGGCAACCCGCTCGGGTATGCTTGTCAGCATGGCATAATTGGCCCGGGCATCGGCGAACCTGATCAGGCCGGCAACCCAGCCGTCCAGCGAGCGAACAAGACCACGCCGTTTGTAGTCCGGTGTCCCGTAGCCCCGTTGCCACAGATAGATGAACAGTGGGTCTGCCTCGTAGGCCTTGCCCTTTTGCTGCCGGTCCTGTTCGGAGGTTGCCGCCTTGGAAGCTGCGGCCTCGGCAGTGGCCAGTGCCGCATCGGTGCGCTCACGCTGGTCTTGATAGCCGGCATCCTTTTCCAGACGGCTGTCGACGGCGTCCATCAGCTCATCCATCTGGTTTTCGGCCGCATCACGGCCGGCATCCAGTTCGCCGCGTTTCTTCTGCAGCTGGCTGCGCTCGCTTTCGCACTGGCGCAACTGGTCGGTCAGCACCTTGTAGTCCGCGCTGCGCTTGTCCAGCAGGCGCCGCGCTTCGCGGGCAGCACTGTCGAGGCGGGTGTTGAGCGAGCCGGCACTGTCGGTGTCGAGACGGAACCGGGCGAGGTCCCGATAGGCTTCGCTCTGGCGTTCCTGCAAGTCGGTCAGGGCACGCGTCGAGCGTTCGATGCGTTTGCTGAGCTCGGCTTCCTCTCGGCGCAGATCGGTCAGTGACTGTTCGATCGTGCCAAGGGTCTGGCGTCCCGTCAGCATGGGCTGGCCTCCTTCCGGGGCTTGGGCAT
The DNA here is from genome assembly GCF_002237595.1 of Labrenzia sp. VG12. Lineage (NCBI taxonomy): Bacteria > Pseudomonadati > Pseudomonadota > Alphaproteobacteria > Hyphomicrobiales > Stappiaceae > Labrenzia > Labrenzia sp. VG12. The sequence continues at coordinate 2,067,836 of NZ_CP022529.1, read as the reverse complement.
GCTAGCCGTTACCATGATGTGATCGCTCCGTCCTGCACGCCGCTGCGCCAATTGATCTCAAGGTCACCGCGCCGCTTCTGGCCAAGCACGCCTTTCTGCACGATACCGTCTTCCATCTTGTCACGGCGCACCGCGTCGTAGATCGTCTGCGAGACCCGCTGACCCCATTTGTCGACACGTTTGGCCGCACTGTTTTCTTCCGAAACGATGTCGCGTTCCAGGACGTTGCCGTCCGGATCGATCACCTCGACGACGATGTAGTAGTTCTGGGTTTCCGGATTGGCTTCCGGAATGCGCTCAACGCCGGTCGGAATGCCTTCGCGCGAGATGATCCTGACCTCGAAGACTTCCTGCAGTTTTGCGGCCAGATCGCGCAAGTCCGTTTCCGCCTTGAAGGCGGCTTCGTTCTTGCCGTCCGTTAGTGCCAGGCGGCCATCGTCAGCCAGGCGTTGTGCTTCTGCCTCGATCTCCGCATTGTCCGTGAGGGTATCCACGCGTCCGACCAACTCGGTGTATGTCGCCGGCAGGGCCTGCAGGCGTGCCTGCAGATCGGCTTCCGCGCGTTGGGCCGGCAGCTTCACGATGAAGTACCAGGCGGCCACGAACACCACGATGACACCGATCGCTGCCGCCAGCCACTTGGACCAGGTGCTCCGCGAAATGTAGATCATGGCCAGGGTGCGCTGGAACCCGGCCGAGGGCGGGGCGTAGACGAACCGGTCGCGCTTCAGATCCTCAACGCCGGCCTTCAGGATGTGATGGGGAACGTCGATGCCCTGGGAGGCATAGACCTGACGCAACCGCTCGACCATGGCCGCGTCTCGCTCGTCTGACTTCAGTTCCCGGGCGACCTGGCCTTCTTCGTGGCGCAGCGTGTCGACCACGTCCATCGCCATCATGAGATCGTCGAGCGGGGCGTCGGATTTGCTTGCCATTTACGCGTTACTTCTCCTGAGGGCGGACCGGGTGGCCGGTCCGCCTGAGCCGGCGACTTACAGCGCCTGGCCCTGTGCCGTCAATTTGGCGAGACGGCGCTTGCCGTCTTCGACCGCGTTGCGGATTTCTTCCGAGTTCTTGGTCGACATGTCACGCATCTCGTTGATGATCTCGCGCGACTGGACCTGGAAATTGACCACGCTGTCGACCAGCTTCTTGACCGATGCGGCGGCGACCGTCGGGCCGTAACCGGCCTTGAGCGCCTCCTGCTGCACGGCGTCGCCGATTTCAGCCAGAGTCTCCAGGCTCTTGTTGATGCCATCCTTCATCGCGTTCAGCGTTTCGGTGGATTCGTGCAGGCCCTGCAGGCCGGTGAAAGACGCGTTGAGCGCCGTCAGCACCGATTCATTGGTGGAGAAGAAGCTGACCGACTGTGCGTAGACCCGTTCCTTGGCATTGGTGGTCTGTACGAGGCGCGCCATGATGACTTCCGACGTGTTGTAGCCGACCGTCAGGTTGTCGGAGAGGTCCTTGGCGATCTGATAGCGCTTTTCCTCGTCCTGCATCTCGCGCAGCTTTTCGTCCCGCGCCAGTTCCAGGCGGGCTTTCTGAGCCGGATCGTCGCCTGCATAGGCCTCGACCTCGCCGGAGGCGCCTTCCAGGGACGCCTTGGCCGCGGAGAGCTTTTCCGTGGCCATGTTGAGCAGTTCAAGGGCAGTGACCTCGGCCTGTTTCAGCGCCCCGCGAAAGTCGCGATAGGCTTCCAGAATGGTCTGCTCGCGCTCGATCTGGTCCTTGGTGGCTCTGGCGACGTCCTTGTAGGTGGAGCGGATATCGTCGAAGCGGTCGGAAATCGTGCCGCGGCGCATGTCGCGCCACTTGTTGGCAAGGTTCTCCGTGAAAGAGATCTTGCCGTCTGCCAATTGGTCGACAAGTGTCTTGGCATCGTCACGGATGGTGTTGAAAGCCTCCGTGATCTCTTCGTAGCGCTCGCCAATATCCATCTGCTGGACCTGGGACCGGACCACTTCATTGAAGTTCGAGGCCTGGGCCAGCGTGCGCGAGATAACGAGGACCTTGTCCGGAGACATGTCGGAGATCTGTTCCAGCAGCGCGTTGATCGGTGCGTCTTTTTCGCTTTCCGGCGAGATGCCGATGTCACGCAGCGTCGACAGCGCGCGGTCGAGATACTGAAGCGGGGAAAAACTTCCGGCCGGAGCGGCCGCATTTTCCGGGGTTTCTGGGGCTGCCGCGTCTGTCATGTCTGACCTCCTCGAAAAACGCTACCTGAACTCTTGGCCGTCCGGATTGGATCCCGGCCCAAGCCTATTCCTTAATGAAATCTTGCGGCAAGTAAGGTCAGGCTTACGCCGCAATGTCAACGGCTTAAGCCGCGCCGATATCGCAATAGACGGCCCAAGGCATCATCGTTGACCCGGGAACAGCCTTACGCGCCGAATGCGACAGACATGTCTCGTCCGCCTTGTTCATTGTGGCAGTTGGCCAAAAAACTTGTCCAGCTCACATGGGGACGCCCGGTTGCCACCTTGTCCGGTGCACACACCACCGCAATGATGTCGTAACGAGTGTGCAATTGCTTCGCCCGGTGGACACCGCGTCCTTCAGGTTACAAGCCACGCCGATCTTCTGTGGGGGAAATCAGGCAGCTGCTGCCGCGGTCGCGACGGCCGCAAGGTAAGTCGAAAATGTCAGCCGGGGCTTGACCGGGGCAGGGCCCTGTCGGCAAGGCTATGGATATGAAGCAATATCAGACGTTCCTTTTTGCCTGTCTCCTGGCCGTTCTGGCAACGGCCGGTGTTTTTCAGGATGTCGCCAGGGCCCAGGAGACGGCTGGTGCCCCGGTCTCAGCCCAGCCCACCGTGCTCGATCTGTTTGAGCGTGCCTCCACGGCACTCGAGAACGGGATTGTTTCGGAGAAAACGCTGGAACTGTTGCGCAGGCAACTTGTCGAGGTGCGGGACAGCAATGCGATCATCGTCGCGGAAGGCAGCATCGAAGCCGAGACGCTCGCAGCCCAGCTCAGGGCGCTGGGTCCGCAGCCGGAGGGACAGGACGAACCTGCGGAGATTGCCGAGCGGCGCCGGGACCTGACCAATGCACTGGCTGCCGCAAATGCCCCGATCCGGGAAGCGCGCGAAATCACCAACTTGGCGAATGTGCTTATTCGAGAGGCCGACCGCCAGATCCGGGCGAGGAAGATCGAAAGCCTGCTGACCCGCTATCCGTCGCCCGTGTTTCCCTCCACCTGGAGTTCGGGCTGGCAGGAAATCGAGCAGTTCCGGCAGCGACTGAACCGGGATATCCAGGCGGAGCTGGCCCGTCCGAGCGTTTCCAAGGCACTTGGAGAAACCGTGCCTGTCGCACTCGGACTGATCGCATTCGGGCTTCTGTTTCTTCTGGTGCTGCGGCATCCCATACACCGGATCCTGCTCAAGATCAGCCTGAAGCAGGAACCCGGCGTGCGTGCGGTCGCCCTGGCGGTTGTCTATAATCTTTCCATTCTGCTTTTGCCTGTCATTGGCGCGCTCGCGCTGCTTCTGGTGATCCCGGTGCTGGATATCTATCCCAATGCCGCGCGGATTGCGCTGACCGCAACGCCGGTTGTCGCCCTCGTGATGGTGATCGCAAACTGGCTCGGGCACACGCTGTTTGCGCCGGAACAGACAAGATGGCGGTTGCTGGAACTTGAGGAACGTGAAGCCAAGCTCGGCTTGCGGCTCTGTCAGGGGCTCGGTGTCTTCATGATGCTGGAAGTCGTGCTGGAAGCCTTGCAGCTGGACAATGCCTTTGGCGAAGCCGCGATTTCAGCCATGTCCGTTCCGCTGATCGCCATGGCGGCCGTTTTGCTTTGGGCGCTTGCGGGAACCCTTCGCAACAAACGGGCAGATGCAGTGCCAGGTCCGGGCGAAGGGGAAGACGTGGAAGACGGCGAGGAGGTGGACGAGGCTTCTGTCAAACCGCAGGAATCCGGTTTTCTCTTCTTCCTGTCACTCTTGATGAAGGCGTCGGCGGTTCTGGCCGTGACCGTGACGCTTGCCGGTTACGTCCAGCTGGCCAGGGCGGCGATCATCCCGATGATCATGACGGTGGCGCAGCTCGGCCTCGGTTTCATGCTCTACCATCTGTCACAGACGCTCGTGAAGGCGGCAACCAACAGGGACGAGGCCGCACCGGCGCCTATCCTGGTCAGCATCGCACTGGTGCTGGCGCTGGTCGCTGTGTTCGCGCCGCTGATTGCCCTGACATGGGGCGCGCGCGCCACTGATATTGCCGATGCCTGGCGTCTCCTCGTCAACGGCGTGCAATTCGGCGACATCCGGCTCTCGCTGGATTCGCTGATCGTGCTGGCCGTGGTGTTCTCACTCGGCGTGTTCATCACGCGCTGGCTCAAGAACCTGCTGAGGCGTTCGGTTCTGCCGCAAACCCGCATGGACAGCGGCGCACAGACGGCGATTGTCACCGGAACCGGTTATGTCGGGCTCACACTGGCCGCCCTCATCGCGGTCTCGACAGCCGGGCTCAATCTTTCCAGCCTTGCCGTTGTTGCCGGCGCACTCTCGGTCGGCATCGGTTTTGGCCTGCAGACCATCGTATCGAATTTCGTGTCCGGAATCATTCTCCTGATCGAGCGCCCGATCAAGGAGGGGGACTGGATCGAGGTCTCCGGCCAGTCGGGATATGTGCGCAAGATTTCGGTCCGCTCGACCCGGATCGAGACCTTTGACCGGCATGATGTCATCATTCCGAACTCGGACCTGATTGCCGGAACGGTTCGCAACATGACCCTCAGCAACAAGTCGGGACGTTTGCTGCTGCCGGTGCGGGTTGCCTATGGCAGCGATCTTGAGAAGGTCAAGTCGATCCTGATCGATGCCGCCCGCGGACATTTCACAATCGCGCGCTATCCCGCGCCCTTTGTGCTTTTCAGCGGGCTTGGCGAAAGCGCCTTGAATTTCGAATTGCGGTGTTACCTGAAGGACGTCAACAACATCCTGACGACCAAGTCCGATCTTTATTTCACGATCTACAACGAGCTCGGCAAGGCCGGCATCGAGATCCCGTTCCCGCAACAGGATCTTCACGTCAAGGATATCGACAAGCTTCTGGCGCTCCTGGAGCGCAAACAGGAAGCCGGCCCGACACCGGCTTCCTGAACGGATCAGACCAGCTCGGCTGCAATGCGCGCTGCAAGCCGCGCATTGTTGCGCACAAGAGCGATGTTGGTGTCGAGGCTGCGGCCTGCCGTCAGATCAAGGATGGCGCCAAGAACATATGGCGTGACTTCCTTGCCGCGGATGCCGTCTGTCTCGGCCTGTGCGATGGCCGCATCGATGTAGCTGGTCATTTCAGAGCGCGGAATCTCGTCCGTCTCCGGCACCGGGTTGGCGATCAGGACGCCGCCGTGATCGGAAAAGGTTTCCCGCATCTTCAAAAGCGCGCCGATCTCTTCAGCGGAGCTGAGGGTGTATGGCGCGGCAAGGCCGCTCTGGCGTGACCAGAATGCCGGCAGCTCTTCCGTGCCATAGGCAATGACCGGGACGCCCTTGGTTTCAAGCACTTCCAGGGTCTTGGGAATATCAAGCAGGGCCTTGGCGCCAGCGGAAACGACGCAGACCGGCGTACGGCCGAGTTCATCGAGGTCTGCGGAAATATCGAAGCTCTGTTCCGCGCCCTTGTGAACGCCGCCAATGCCGCCGGTGGCAAACACTTTCAGGCCGGCAGCATGTGCCGCCATCATGGTCGCGGCCACGGTTGTCGCGCCATAGCGGCCGGTCGCCAGGGCAAACGTGAGATCGGCGCGCGAGCATTTCATCACATCCTTGGCCTGGGCGAGGCGGTCGAGATCCGCGTCGGACAGTCCGACCATGATCTTGCCGTCCATCAGCGCGATGGTCGCTGGTACGGCACCTTCGGCCCGGATGTCGGCCTCGACCTGTCGTGCCGTCTCGACGTTTTTCGGAAACGGCATGCCGTGGGTGATGATGGTGGATTCCAGGGCAACGACCGGTTTGCCGGTCGACAGGGCGTCACGGACTTCGTCGTTGTAAACAATCAGATCCGCAAGCGCGGCCGGGGCAGGGCTGGTCACAGGAGTAGCCTTTCTGGTTCGTTGGTCCGGCGGTTTTCAGCCGGACGGAGTTGGCTGTCTTATAGGCGGCGCCAGGCAGGGCGCCAAGATCAGATTTTGTCCGTTTGGTCAAATTGGTGAAGCGCCTGCCATGAAAGTCCTTCGGCAAGCGCACCGGTGCTGGACAGGGTCAGGGCGGCCGCAGCAAGGCCGAAGGGCATGGCAGCCGTCAGGTTCCTGCCTCTGGCCAGCGCCGCAAGCGTGCCGGCCATGAGCGCATCTCCGGCGCCGGTCACGTCGGTGATCCGGGTTGCCTTCGGGCGGAACCTGCTGACCGCGCCATCTTCCAGAACCATGACGTCTTCGGCCCCGCTGGTGAGCACAAACCGGTTCAAGCCCGAGGTGACCAGAGCGGAGACGAGGTCCTCGGCGGCGGCGTCCCGCGGCAGGTCCGTCAGGGCGATGGCTTCGCCGCGATTGAGCATCAGGCAATCGAGGTCGGCCAATAGTGGCTTCAATCGGATCGCCTTCGCCTCGGAGACGGCATTGGCGATCAACCGGGCGGGACGGATCTGGGTGACAAGACGGCGCAGCATGTCGGCGGGCAGGTTGGCATCTGCAAACCAGAGCGTTTCGGTCGGCATGTCTGCGGTGAGTTTCGCCAGGAGACTGTCAAACAGATCGGCCGGAGCTTCGGCGAGCACCCTGTCATCCACGCAGGCCGCCGCGAGTGCGCCGGACGGATCGTGAAGTGCGAGATATTGACCGGTTGCAAATCCCGATCGCGGCACGGTTTCAAGCTGGAGGCCTTCGCCTGTCAACTGCCGGCTGAGTTCGCGGGCCGCACCATCGTCGCCGACGGCGCCCACCAGGCGAACGGATACACCAAGCCGGGACAGAGACCTGGCGAGATTGGTTGCGACGCCGCCCGGTTTGGCGGCAAATCGGGCAGGGGTCGAGGTTTCCGGCCGGATGGTCTCGCTGGCATGGGCAATCGTGTCGTAATGAATTGCGCCAATGGCAATGACGGGAAAGGGCTTCGTGTCGGTCACGTCCGGCAGGATCTCTTTTCGGGGGCCGATCAGCCAGGTACTGGCATTTGCGGCACTCAACTTCAGAACAGCGCGGGCTAGCAGATTAGCATCGGGGCGGCAAGCGTGCCGGGCAGTTCACATGATTCTGCCGAAAGACAGAATCACGAGATGTTCCGTTTTTTGTTGACGCTGCGTCAGTTTCTGTCAGCGTTGATGAGAACATATTGGAAACAAACACGCATTTCCATTTTAATACCAAACGGTTTTGCCGACTTGAAAAAAGAGAACAAAATGTGTACAAAGGCTCTCATTGAAACAGCGCGTCCATCGTGGAATAAGGAGCGTGAGCCATGTCACAAAGTACACTTCGTCTCGTAGAAAGCAGCCAGATGGATAAGACAAAAGCGCTTGATGCAGCGCTCAGCCAGATCGAACGCGCCTTTGGCAAGGGCTCCATCATGAAGATGGGCCAGGGCCAGGCCGTGGAGGTCCAGTCCGTTTCAACCGGGTCTCTGGGTCTTGACATTGCCCTTGGGATCGGCGGCCTGCCACGGGGGCGAATTGTTGAAATCTACGGCCCTGAATCGTCGGGTAAGACCACGCTGGCGCTGCACACGGTGGCCGAAGCCCAGAAGAATGGCGGCATTTGCGCTTTTGTCGATGCGGAACACGCGCTCGACCCGATCTACGCCCGCAAGCTGGGGGTGGATATTGACAATCTCCTGATCTCGCAGCCCGATGCCGGCGAACAGGCGCTGGAAATTGCCGATACGCTGGTCCGGTCCGGGGCGATTGACGTTCTGGTGATCGATTCCGTTGCCGCCCTGACACCGAAGGCCGAGCTTGAAGGCGAGATGGGCGACAGCCTGCCGGGCATGCAGGCACGCCTGATGAGCCAGGCGCTTCGCAAACTGACCGCATCGATTTCAAAGTCGAACTGCATGGTCATCTTCATCAACCAGATCCGCATGAAAATCGGTGTGATGTTCGGCTCTCCGGAGACCACCACCGGCGGCAATGCCCTGAAATTCTATGCGTCGGTCCGTCTTGATATTCGTCGCATCGGTTCCCTCAAGGACCGTGATGAAGTCGTCGGCAACCACACCCGCGTCAAGGTGGTGAAGAACAAGCTGGCGCCGCCTTTCCGTCAGGTGGAATTCGACATCATCTACGGCGAAGGCGTGTCAAAGGTCGGGGAACTGATCGATCTGGGCGTCAAGGGCAATATCGTCGAGAAGTCCGGCGCCTGGTTCTCCTACAACAGCCAGCGTCTCGGACAGGGGCGAGAGAATGCCAAACAGTTCCTGAGAGACAATCCGGAAGTCGCCGACGAGATTGAACTTGCGATCCGTCAGAATGCAGGTCTCATCGCCGATGCGATTATCGACCCGGCGGGTGGCGACGAAGACGCGGGCGAATAGAGCCCTGTCCGTTTCCGTTTGAGTTATGCCGGCCCAAGGTCGGCCTTCCAGAGGCCCTTTCCCGATTTTCGGGAAGGGGCCTTTTGAATTTCATAGCCCCTGCAGGCCACGGAGTTTGGCTTGACGGGCACAACGTCGCCGCAATTGCTGGACAGCGCAAAAGCGCAAAGTTAAAAGGCTGTTCCGGCCGCGATCCGTCTACGGGATCGGGGCTTCCAAAGATTTACAACCGGCCCGATCCGAAGGGCTTTGGACCGATGCGAGACCTGAATGACCGGCGTTAATGAAATCCGCTCCGCCTTTCTGGACTACTTTCAGAAAAACGATCACGAGGTGGTCGAGTCCGGACCTCTGGTGCCGCGCAACGATCCCACGCTGATGTTTGCCAATGCAGGCATGAACCAGTTCAAGAACGTCTTTACCGGCCTGGAAAAGCGCGACTATTCTCGAGCGGTCACGGCCCAGAAGGTGGTGCGTGCTGGCGGCAAGCACAATGATCTCGACAATGTCGGTTACACCGCCCGGCACCACACGTTCTTCGAGATGCTGGGCAATTTTTCCTTCGGTGACTATTTCAAGGACCGTGCCATCGAGCTCGCCTGGAACCTGATCACCAGGGAATACGGCTTGCCGGCCGACAAGCTGCTGGTGACGGTCTATGCCGAGGACGACCAGGCGTTCGATCTCTGGAAGAAGATTGCCGGTCTCAGCGAAGACCGGATCATCCGCATTCCGACCTCGGACAATTTCTGGTCCATGGGCGACACCGGACCTTGCGGGCCCTGTTCGGAAATCTTCTATGACCACGGCGATCACGTCTGGGGTGGCCCTCCGGGCTCTGCCGAGGAAGACGGTGACCGGTTCATCGAGATCTGGAACCTGGTCTTCATGCAGTATGAGCAGACGCCGGAAGCGCGGCTCGATCTGCCGCGGCCGTCAATCGACACCGGCATGGGCATCGAGCGGATTGCCGCTGTCATGCAGGGCGTTCACAACAACTACGACATCGACCTCTTCAAGGCGCTGATTGCCGCTTCCGAACATGCCACGGGTGTGGATGCGGAAGGCGATGCGCTTGGAAGTCACCGGGTGATTGCCGATCACCTGCGGTCCACGAGTTTCCTGATCGCCGATGGCGTGCTGCCGTCCAATGAAGGCCGGGGCTATGTGCTGCGCCGGATCATGCGTCGCGGCATGCGCCACGCCCACCTGCTCGGCGCCAGCGAACCGCTGATGCACAAGCTGGTGCCGGCGCTGGTGCGCGAGATGGGCCGGGCCTATCCGGAGCTCGGCCGGGCCGAGGACCTGATTACCGAGACGCTGAAGCTGGAGGAAACCCGTTTCCGCAAGACGCTGGAACGCGGCCTTGGCCTGCTCGACAGTGCAACGGAAGACCTGACAGCCGGTGGCCAGCTCGATGGCGAGACCGCCTTCAAGCTCTATGACACCTATGGTTTCCCGCTGGACCTGACCCAGGACGCCCTGCGTGCACGGGATATCTCGGTCGACACCGACGGCTTCGATGCCGCCATGGAGCGCCAGAAGGCAGAGGCCCGGGCGGCGTGGTCCGGTTCCGGCGGCGCGGCAACGGAAGCCGTCTGGTTTGCGCTCAAGGAAAAACACGGCGCCACCGATTTCCTCGGTTATGAAACCGAGAGTGCGGAAGGTGTCGTTGCCGGTCTTGCGTCCGAGGACAAGGAAGTGGCTGACCTGACGGCCGGCCAGAGCGGTTTCGTCGTGCTCAACCAGACGCCGTTCTATGGCGAAAGCGGCGGGCAGGTCGGAGACACCGGCCTGATGCTGGCAAATGGCGTCAGGGCGGTTGTCACCAACACGCAGAAAAAGGCCGATGGCCTGTTCGTACATGCGGTGACCGTGGAAGAGGGCACGCTGGTGCCGGGTCTCGCCCTTGAGCTGAAGGTCGATCACGGCCGCCGCACGTCGATCCGGGCGAACCACTCAGCCACACACCTGGTGCATGAGGCTCTCCGCGAAGTTCTGGGCGGCCATGTTGCCCAGAAGGGCTCGCTGGTGACACCGGAACGCCTGCGCTTCGATTTCTCTCATCCGAAGCCGGTCGGGGATGACGAGCTTGCAACCGTCGAGACCTTCGCCAACGAGATCGTGTTGCAGAATGCCCCTGTCGAAACGCGCCTGATGGCCGTTGACGATGCCATCGAAGCCGGCGCCATGGCGCTGTTCGGTGAAAAATACGGCGAGGAAGTCCGTGTCGTCTCCATGGGCACTGCGCTCCACGGGGACAAGGAAGGCAAGCCGTATTCGCTCGAACTTTGCGGCGGCACGCATGTGAAACGCACCGGTGACATCGGTCTTGTAACCCTGGTGTCCGAAGGTGCCGTTGCCGCCGGCGTTCGCCGCATCGAGGCCCTGACGGGCGCTGAAGCCCGGGCCTACCTGGATGGTCAGGACAAGCGCATGCGCGAAGTGGCCGCGATCCTGAAAACCGGTGCAGAGGATGTGCCGGCCCGGGTGGCACAGCTTGTGGAGGAACGCCGCAAGCTGGAAAAAGAGCTGGCCGATGCGAAGAAGAAACTTGCCATGGGTGGCGGCTCGGGCGAGGGCGCACCGGTGAAGGACGCCGGTTCGTTCAAGCTCATGGCCCGAACGGTGGACGGCATCAATCCGAAGGACCTGAAAGGCATGGCCGATGACGCCAAGGCCCAGCTCGGCACCGGCGTGGTGGTGCTGATCAGCGTTGCTGAAGACGGCAAGGCGGCGATTGTGACCGCTGTCACCAAGGATCTGACCGAGAAAGTCAGTGCGGTTGATCTGGTGCGCATCGGGTCCGAAGCCCTGGGCGGCCGCGGTGGCGGCGGCCGGCCGGACATGGCGCAGGCCGGTGGTCCGGACGGTTCAAAGGCCGACGGCGCCATTGCCGCGATCGAAAGCCATCTGGCAGGTCTCTGAAGATCTTCAGCCAATCTTGTATGATGAAGCGGGCGGTCCCTTCGGGCCGCCCGTTTTCATGTCAGTTATGCTGGCTCAGCGCCGGGCCGATGAATTCAATCCGGTTGGTCCAGACATATCCCTGAAACCCGTCCGGTACCGATTGCATCTGTTCCTGCGTGTCGATCCCGCCTGTGCCCTTGGGCGGACCGGTATAGATCACCTCGGTGTCATGCGCGCGCATCCGCGCCAGGAAGCGGTTCGGCCAACCCCAGAGATACGGCGCATAATTGGATGGCACCAGGATTGTTTTGCCGCGGCAGGCTCCCGGGACAAAGCCCGACCAGCCAAGGGCGATATAGCGCTGCAGGCAGTCCTTGGTGTCCTTTTTCGTAAAACCGCGCAGGCCCGGCCGGTGGCGGATCATATTTGCGGTTGGTGCTTCACCGCCGTAAACGCCCCAGACACGGGTTTCCCAATCCGGATGGGTCTTTAATAGGGCTTCGAGCCGGTCCGCTTCTGCAGGATCCCGGCTCTTGAAGTTGATCAGGAACTTGCCTTTTGAAAATCCCTCCAGAACGTCGCTGAGGGAGGGCAGCTTGCCAAGTCCGGTGCCTCTGAAAGGATAGGTCTGGCCGTTGTCGGCCGTATAGCCGTATCCGATGTCGAGCGCCTTCAGGGCGGAAAGGCTATGCTCACGCGTGACACCCGAACCATCGGTCCGGCAGTCCAGTGTCCAGTCGTGAAAAACGGCAAAATGACCGTCGGTGGTTGGATGAATGTCGAGTTCGACAATGTCCGCCCCGGCAGCAAAGGCGGCCTCCATGGAGGCGAGCGTGTTTTCCAGAAAGGCGTGTTCGGGGTTAAAGATCCGGTCGGCGGTGCAGGTGTCGCGGCCAAGGTCTGTGCGATCATAGGTTTGATGGACGCCACGATGGGAAATGATCGTCAGATCGCCACCCGTGGGCGGAGAAGCAAGCCAGGATGCATTGGTGACATAAAGCGCCAGCCCCAGAAGGGCGGCGGCGGCGAGACTTTTTCGAAACATTGACGACAGCCGGAAGACTCAGTTGGAAAACGGCTGCAAGTCTTCCCGTGAGACTGTGGCTGAATGGAGACGGGGCCAAGACGGTCGGTACCATCATGAGCGTTGATTGAGGGCATTACCGGGGACAAAAACTGAAAAAGCGTGCCATCTGGCACGCTCTTTTCAGTCGGATGCGGATTTGATCAGCTGAGGGCTGCTGCCAGTGCAAGGGCCAGGGCCGTCAGGAAGGTTGAGGCAATCAGCATTTTCAGCACCACATGATGCTGAGTGGTTTCACCAGCCCGCGCCTTGTTGGTTTCAATGGTCATCGTCATCTCCTTTTGGTTTCGCTTACACAAAGACAGATGGGGACCTGCGGCAATCTTGCCCAATCACTATGTCGCGTTCCGATGTCACGGAATTGCGCGCAAGCTGTGAGGACGCGCCGTCCAAGGCTTTGTTGCCGCTCGAAATTCCGCTATTGATGAGGCTGACCTTTCTACGAGACGAGGTGCTGGTGGAACAGCAGAACTTCAAGCGGGCGCTTTATGAAGTGCTTGAGGACACGGGCAAGCGAAGGCTGGCAGCCCGGTCCCTGCGGCAGTTTCTCGTTGTTCTGATCCTTCTGAATATCGGGCTTGCAGTTCTGGAAACGGTGCCGCAGGTCAGGGACACATTCGGTCCGCATCTGCGCTTCGTGCAGCTCGGCAGCGGGTTCATATTTCTGGTCGAGTATATCTTGAGGCTTTACGTTGCGGATCTGCACCCACCGCTGCGCCGCTATGGTCCGTTCTGGTCGAGGTACCGCTATGCGGTTCAGCCCGATGCGGTGATCGACCTGATCGGTGCGTTGCCGTTGCTTTTCGTCTTGTTCCTGCCGAACCAGGCGGTCACCGTCGTAGTGCTGCTGCGCCTTCTCCGGTTTCTCAAGCTGGCCCGCTACTCTCCGGCCTTGCGGTCGCTGATTTCCGCTGTCGTCGCGGAACGCAAGGCGCTCATGGGGTCCACGATGATCATCGCAGGCGTCATCCTGCTGGCCGCGACCCTGATGTATCTCATCGAACATGATGACCAGCCGGAGAAATTCCGCAGCATCCTGCACGGCATCTACTGGGCGATCACGACGGTGACCACGGTGGGCTATGGTGACGTTGTCCCGGTCACCAATCTTGGCAAGATGGTTGGCAGCGTGGTGATGATGATGGGCTATGGACTGATCGCTCTGCCGGTCGGCATCATCGCGTCGGCCTTTGCGCGCGAGATCCACAGCCGCGATTTCGTTGTGACCTGGTCGATGGTTGCACGCGTGCCGCTGTTCGAAGACCTGAAAGCCACGGAAATTGCAGAAGTGACCAAGTTGCTGCAGGCACAAAGCGTCCGAAAGGGCGGCATCATCGCGGACAAGGGCGACGTTGCCGACAAGATGTATTTCATTGCCGATGGCGAGGTTGCCATCAAGCTGGAGCACGACACGGTTTATCTGGGTGAAGGCAACTTCTTTGGTGAGCTTGCCTTGATCAATCAGACAACGCGCACAGCCGTCGTCACGGCCAACAGCGATTGCCAGCTCATGGTTCTGGAGGCGGGCGCGTTGCAGCAGCTGATGGATCGCGATGAGGCGCTTGCCCACAAGATCATGGAAGAGGCGCGCGAACGCGTGTCCGAGGGCAAGAAGGTGCTGGGCGAGATCGCCGAAGAAGAGCTGCAACAGGCGGGTGTCTTTGCGTCGGCCGAAACCGCCGACGCGGAACCCGAACTGTTTGAGGGCAGTGCCTCCGTCGTTGAGCGGGATCCGGCGAAATAGCCGTCAGTCGATCCGGCAGGCCAAACCTTGCCTGGGTGGATCCTGGATCTGGATGAGCATCAGGACGCAAGGGGCTTCCCCAACGACGCCGGACAGGTGGCCGGCCCGTCCATTCGCGTCTTCCCGCGCGAGCTGATCCTCTCCGAAGGACAGCTCTCCGGGCCCCATCTCGACCCTCGTGCCATCCATGCTTTCCACGAACCAGGTTCCGGAGAGCGGCACAATCCATTGCGGTCTGGGATTTCGGTGCCATTGCAAGGTGCCTGGCTGCAGCACCAGGATCGTGATGTCTTCCGGCTCTGCTGCCAATCGTCTTACCCAGAGATCTTTGGCGGGCGGCGCGAAATTTTTGAGCTCCAGCTTGTCAAACCGGCACTTGCTTTGATGGGTGATGCCGTCCGTATCGGTCCAGAGATGCCAATAGACAGCAAATTGCGCCGCGTCGGTCGAACTGGAGGTCATTTCGGGCAAAGCCTTCTCAGTATGGCACCAGACCCAGCGGAAGCTGGGCGTAGAGCGGATCGCCCTGCCAGAAGACATCGGTCGGGCCGACCGCGAAGTCGATCAGGTTCCAGCGATTGTACTGAAACTTCAGAAGGGCAACGGTGAAGACGCCGTCCATGTATTCGGCCTGGTTGGCATAGGTGGTCTGGTAAAGGTTGATCACGCCGCCGCCCGGTCGCTGCGGACTGAGCTGAACGAAAGCCCAGCCACTGCCGGAACGCATCCAGTCGACCACGAATTCGACCGGTGGGCCGACGCGCGCTTCCAGCATCGGCCGCACCGCGTTCAGGATTTCCGATCGCTCGGCGGTTCCGCGCGCGGGTTCATGAACGGATTGCGCGAAGGCGTTCAGGCCGAGCGCAAGTGTTAGAAAGGTGCATAAGAAAAGTCTTTTAATAATCTGATTTATCTTGAGAAAAGAGCTTTCTTCAGAAAATGATTCAAACATGGTGTTCCCCGTGTGACGGTCGTGTCAGGTCCAATCAGCTGCAAAGGTAACACGAAATCCGCCAACCTGCCGGGCAGCTGATTATCACCGCCCTGTCGGGTGCTGGTCCGTCCAGGAAGCAGCGGCTTTGCATAAGCCCAAAAGGGGCTGACAACGCCTGACATCTGCCCTGTGGCGGTCGACAAGTTGCCCACAAATCGCCCAATCGACGCCCAAGTTTGAGCCTTCTGGCCTGTTCTCCTGATCTGAGCGTGCTTGCAGATGGAGGAGCCAGATGATGTGTGCCCGCCTTTTCAACAGAACCGTTTGGCTGGGAAGCGCTGTTGCGTTTCTTGCCGTTGCATCGTCTCCGGTCCTGGCCCACAGCCAACCGCATGCAGACCGGATCGAGGTTGCCTTTGTGCTTGATACCACCGGATCGATGTCCGGTCTGATCGACAATGCACGCCGCAAGATATGGTCCATCGCAAACACCATATCCCGCGCCAATCCGAATGCGGATATCCGCATGGGGTTGGTCGCCTATCGCGATTTTGGCGACGACTATGTCGTGCGCACGTTTCAGATGACGCCGGACCTGCAGGAGGTCAACGCTCTGCTGTGGAAGTTTCTAGCCTCTGGCGGCGGCGATGGTCCGGAGGCCGTGAATGAGGCGTTGGATGCTGGTGTCTCGGAGATCGAGTGGTCCCGGTCGGGCAACACCCGTCGGTTCCTGTTCCTGGTGGGCGATGCGCCGCCGCACATGGACTATCAGGGGCCGCATTATCCCGAGATCCTGAAGGAGGCGCGTCAGCGCGATATCACCGTCAACACGGTGCAGGCCGGTGACTGGTATGAAACCCGTCAATACTGGCAGACGATCGCCCGGATGGGGGGCGGCAGTTATATCGCGATCGCGCAGGACGGCGGATTGACCACGCATTACGACAGCCCGTGGGATGATGAGATCCTGGACTTGCAACGGCGCATCGACCAGACCGTGGTGCCCTATGGCAATCGGGCGCAGCAAAGGCAGTTAAAGGCGCGCATCGCCACGAAGTCCTACGCCAAGGATCATGGGGCGGTCGCGGAATCCGCCTATCTCATCGGCAAGGGCAAGGTGACCACCGGAGAAGGCGATCTGGTTGATGATCTTGAGGCGGGCCGGGTGGACTTGCAAACCCTGCCGAAAGATCAGCTGCCCGAAGCCGTTGCCGAACTTGCCGAAGAGGAGCAACGCGCCTTCGTCGCGCAGAAACTGGCGGAACGGCGTGAATTGTCCGCACAGATGAAGGAACTTGTTGCCAAGCGGGACGCCCATGTCGCTGATGCCAGAAAGAGCGAAGCGTCCGCCGCGCCGGCCTTTGACACCGAAGCCAGCCGCATTCTGGAAGAGCAACTGAACTGAGGACCAGAGGCTCCGTCCGGGAGCCTCCCGTCTGCTCAGTCGCGCGACTGCGGCGCAGTTTCCTGAAAACTGGGACGGGTCGCAAAATGCGCCAGCCACGCAGACAGCCTAGGCGCTGCCTTGAGCAACAGGGAGCCTTCCTCGGCCATCTGGAAGAGGGCCAACATCGGAGCTGCATGGCAATCGGCCAGGCTGGGTCTGGTTCCCAGCAGGAACGATCCGCCGGAGCACAGGCTCTCCAACGCGGTAATGATGGTTCTGGCAGCCCCCATGGCCGCAGCGATCTTGACCTCGTCTGCCGGGGTACCGTCCCGGGTCTTCACAATGCGTTCGACAAAAATATCCCAGACGAGGGTTCGATAGGCGTAAGTGTCGAGGATGGACAGGATCTGTGTCATGCGGGCCCGACCGAGTGGGTCGTCTGGCTGCAGCGGCGGGCCGTCAAAGGCTTCATCGATATAGCGCAGGATCGCCACCGTTTCATAAAGGGTCGCGTCTCCGTGTTTCAGAGCCGGGATCTTGCCGAACGGGTGCAGAGCCAGATAGTCCGCAGGCGGGCCTTCCGGCGCAAAGACATCGATCGGAACATGTTTGTAGGCAAGGCCCTTTTCCGCCAGCGCGAGCCGTGCGGAGCGGACATAGACAGAATAGTCGGCGCCATAAAGTTCAATCATGAAGCTCCCCCGGACAAACGGTCGAAACGCAGTCCTTTGGGGGCCACGAACCCCTGGGACCGGTCTCGCATCTGTTGCTCACCAGCCACGTTCCACTGGAAGATGGCAGTATTGCGGTGCCACTCCCGCGTCGGCGTATGGGAAAGCGGCCATCGTTCAACGTGACAAGACCGGTCTTTCTGGCCTGATCCGCGACCGCTCGCAAGAACAAGAAATTGCCCGCACAGGACGGACCCGAGATTGAGGCACAGGCATCCGGTGCGACCTTCGGATCAAGGGCGCCGATCCGTCGTGGTTTCTACTGGGCGAGCGCGGGTACTTGGGAAAAGGCTCAAGCATGCAGCCGAGGTCGTCCGGTCTGCCAAGTTGTAATTGCCATTGGTAAAAATGTCTTGCAATGCCCGGTTTTGCATACTTAAACCCTTCTTGGCATCTGCCCTGAATTGTCAGCGTATTTGATGCAGAACATGACCACAACTTTGCTTTTTGGTGCTTCTTTTGACCCATATTGGAATTGATCTCGGTACGACCAACTCTCTGATTTCCGTGTTCGAGGAAGCCGGACCGAGACTTCTGCCCAACCGTCTTGGAAAATTTCTGACCCCCTCTGTCGTCGGTTACGACGGCAAACAGCTTTATGTCGGGGAAACGGCACTGGCACGTAAAGTCGCCAATCCCGATCAGGTTGTCACCGCTTTCAAGCGCACAATGGGCACGGAAAAGGACTACAAGATCGGCGGCAAGCGGTTCGACTCCGTCGAACTGTCGAGCGCGGTCCTGGCGACGCTCAAGGAAGACGCCGAAACAGCGCTCGGCGCGCCGGTTGACGATGTGGTGATTTCCGTACCTGCCTATTTTAACGAAATGCAACGGAGCTGCGTTGCGACGGCGGCGCGAACGGCCGGTCTCAATCCGGTCCGGCTGATCAACGAACCGACCGCGGCAGCGCTCGCCTATGGGCTTCAGGACCTGGATGCAGAAAGCTGTTTTCTGGTGTTCGACCTCGGTGGCGGTACCTTCGACGTTTCGGTGCTCGAGGTCTTTGAGGGGGTGATGGAGGTCAAGGCGACTTCCGGCGACGCCTTTCTCGGCGGTGAGGATTTCAGCGATGTGCTCGCCAAACACCTTTTTTCCCTGCTGCAAAAGGACCAGCAGACCGATGCGAACCGGGTGCCGGTTGCCAAGATTGCCGAAGAGGTCAAGCGCACGCTGACCGAACGGCCCGCGGCAGAGGTGAAGATCGACCGGCCGGGCCTGTCACTGGCGGCGCATGTGACGCGGGACGAGTTCGAGGACCTCAGTGCCTCTCTTCTGAAAAGGCTGCGGAGACCGCTTGAACGTGTTCTGCACGATGCCAGGCTGGCGCCCTCCGATCTGGAAAAGGTCGTGCTTGTTGGCGGGGCCACGCGGATGCCGGTGATCCGTTCGATGCTGGCCAAGACGCTTCGGCATTTCCCGGACGCCCATATCGATCCCGATCACGCTGTCGCCCTTGGTGCGGCCGTACAGGCTGGCCTTGTCGGCAAGAACGAGGCCCTGAGCGACGTCGTCATGACGGATGTTACCGCGCATTCGCTGGGCGTCGAGACGGCGCGCCAGATCGGTGGCCGTCATTTTGACGGCTATTTCCTGCCGATCATCGAGCGCAACACGGTGATCCCGGTGTCGCGGGAAGAGGTCATCAGCGCGCTGCATCCCGGCCAGACGGCGATCGAGGTCAATGTCTATCAGGGCGAGGCGCCGGACGTGAAATCGAATGTCAAGCTGGGCAGCGTCACGGTGAATTTGCCGCGCAGCAAGTCCGGTGAAGTGGAGCCGGCTTCGGTGCGGTTCACCTATGATGTCTCCGGGCTCCTGGATGTCGATGTCACGACGCTGAGCGACGAGAAAACAACCAGTCTCCTGATCAAGAACCTTGCCGGTCACATGAGTGACAAGGACATCGAGGCGACCCGCAAGAAACTGTCGAAACTCAAGACCCATCCGGCGGAAGAGGAAGTCAACATCCTTCTGCGCGCGCGGATCGAACAGTGCTTCTCCATGGCACGGCTGGACCAACGCGCCGAGTTCTCGGAGCTGCTGACACAGTTCGACGCCGTCCTGGCCAACCAGGATCGATCCGAAATCGAACGCTTCCGCACGGACATCGCTCCGCTTCTTGACCAGTTCGAGGCCAGCTATGTCCTTTGAGAGCGACCAGTCCTTTCCCTTCGGCGTGCTCGGCATCGACAAGCCGGACACCGTGACCCGCAAACAGGTCAAGAGCGCCTATGCCCGCCGATTGAAAACGATTGACCAGGCCAGCGACGCCGAGGCGTTTCAGGAGCTGCGCGGAGCTCTCGAACTGGCTTTGCATCTGGTGGAGTTGCGCGAGCGCTCTCAGGAAGATGATCCCGACGCACAGACGGTCGGAGCGTCCGCCGGCACCAGTTCCGGGCCAGACGTTCAACAGGGTGAATTGCAACAGGAAACAGGCGAAAATGGCGGTCTGCCGGCCGATGAGCCGGAGGCTTCTTCACCAGGTGGTGCTGTGGCATCCCCGGAAGGCGAGCCGCAGCCAGACCCCGCCATATCGGCTGTCATGCGCGACCGCCTTGCCGAAATCGAAACGCTTGGCCCGGGCCACACGGCGATCCGCAAGATCTCCGAAATGCTGGATGATCCGGACTTCGCCGAATTTGAAGCCAACAGGCTTCTGGGGCTGGTCGTCGCGAACTTCCTGGAACGGGCCATTGAATGGCGCGACGACGATACGCCCCGCTTTGCCCCCGACGTGACCAAGGCGTTTCTGCAGAAGCTTGACGAACGCTATCACTGGCTTGCCGATTATCGTGCGCTGGAAGATTTCACCTACCAGCCGGAGATTCTGCATGCGGCCATCTTCCTGACGGTCAACGGCTATCCCGCTGTCGGACAGGAGGTCGGGATCGACAAGATGGCACCGATCGACGGCACGCTCGGGATTGCTGTGCTGATATCGTTTTTCGGCGGCATCCTGGCGCGCGCGCTGGACCCTGGAACCATGGCAAGTGTTGTGGTCGGCTGGATCGTGACGGTTGCCGTGGTGATTGTCTTCGCGATCCTTGCCTTCAAGATTGTTGGCAAGCTTCTCGGTTCGCTGTTCCGGCGTGACGATTTCCGGTCCTGAGAGTGACGTTCGGGGACGGGAAATTGCACGACGCTTTCACCATGGAGGCCTTTGAACTCCTGGGCATCGCCCATCCGGAGCAGGTCAGCCGCAAGCAGATCAGATCCGCCTATGCAAAGCGGCTCAAGCAGATCGACCCAGCCGAAGACCCGCAAGGTTTCCAGGCGCTGCGCAATGCGCTGGAAACCGCGCTGGCGTTTGTCGACGGTGAGGGCACTGGTCCGGCGAAACTTGACGACGTTCCGTCTCCCTTGGCCGACCCGGCTGACGGAAATAAGCCCGGTAAGGAGACAGACCGGCAGGCCGCGACCACACCCGCAGAACCGATCATTTCGGCAGCAGAGCTCGGTCTTGCCGAACTGCAATGCCTGCGGCTCGGCGATAATACCGTATCGACGATTACGCGGCTCCTGAACGACACAGCGTTCGATGACCTGGAGATGAACAAGCAGCTTGAACGAGAACTTGTTCTGTTCCTGGATCGCCGCCTGGTCATGAAGAAGGGCGGCATACCGTCCTTTACAAGCGACATCACGCCGGGACTGATGAAAGCAATGGCGGCCCGGTTCGACTGGCTGACGGATTACCGGGGCATCGAGAAGAACGCCGGGCGTCCTGAATTGGTCAGCATGGCGATTTCGTTCCTGATCGGCGCCGAGCAAACCCGGCAGCAGCATCAACGTGAAGCCATGGCGCTTTGGGACTGGATCATGGGCATTGCCATTTTTGTTGGCATCCCGCTCGGTGTTGCTGCCCAGTTTCTGGAAAAGGACAGCATCTGGCAGCTACTGGCCGGAGGGGCAGCGGGCGTTTCCTTTCTGGTGATCATGTTCGTCCTGATGCGGCGTTAAAGCGCTTTTCAAGCAGTCAACATGGCCTGACCCAGGCCAGCCCCAGATGCCAAAACGCCCCGGAGTGTCCTCCGGGGCGCCAGATATTCCCGATGAGCCTTGAGCTCAGAGCTCCGCCATCGCCTTTTTCAGGTTCTCGTCGATCTTGTCGAGGAAGCCGGTGGTGGTCAGCCAGCCCTGGTCCGGGCCGACCAGCAGCGCCAGATCCTTGGTCATGTAACCCGACTCCACGGTCTTGATGCAGACGGTTTCCAGCGTCTTGGCGAAGCGGGCAAGCTTGTCGTTGCCGTCCAGCTTGGCCCTGTGGGCGAGGCCCCGGGTCCAGGCGAAGATCGAGGCAATGGAGTTGGTCGAGGTGCTTTCACCGGCCTGGTGCTGACGGAAATGACGCGTGACCGTGCCATGCGCCGCTTCCGCTTCCACCGTCTTGCCGTCGGGGGTCATCAGGACCGATGTCATCAGGCCGAGTGAGCCGAACCCTTGCGCGACCGTGTCGGACTGCACATCGCCGTCATAGTTCTTGCAGGCCCAGACATAGCCACCGGACCATTTCAGCGCGCTGGCCACCATGTCGTCGATCAGCCGGTGCTCGTACCAGATGCCGGCCTCGGCATATTCGTCCTTGAACTCGGCCTCGTAGATCTCCTGGAACAGGTCCTTGAAGCGGCCGTCATAGGCTTTCAGGATCGTGTTCTTGGTGGAGAGGTAGCAGGGCACCTTGCGCTGCAGGGCGTAGTTCAGCGAGGCGCGCGCGAAATCGCGGATGGAGTCGTCGAGATTGTACATCGCCATGGCGACACCGGATGAGGGCGCGTCAAAGACGTCGCGTTCGATCTCGGTGCCGTCCTCGCCGACAAATTTCAGGGTCAGCTTGCCTTTGCCCGGAAAGGTGAAATCGGTGGCGCGGTACTGGTCGCCGAAGGCGTGGCGGCCGACGATGATCGGCTGGGTCCAGCCCGGTACCAGGCGCGGTACGTTCTGCATGATGATCGGTTCGCGGAAGATCACGCCGCCCAGAATGTTGCGGATGGTGCCGTTGGGCGAGCGGTACATGCGCTTCAGGCCAAACTCCTCGACCCGCGCCTCGTCCGGCGTGATCGTGGCGCATTTGATGCCGACACCGTGTTCCTTGATCGCGTTGGCGGCGTCGACCGTGATCTGGTCATCGGTCTCGTCGCGCTTTTCGATCGACAGGTCATAATAGAGCAGGTCGATGTCGAGATAGGGATGGATCAGCTTGTCCTTGATGAAGGCCCACATGATGCGGGTCATCTCGTCGCCGTCGAGTTCAACAACGGGATTGTCGACTTTGATCTTTGCCATGGAAGGGTGGCCTCGCGGTCTTTAAAAGGGATCGGGCAATCGGGAAACGCACGGTACAGACTTGTACCGGATTTCTATTGTGTGCGCTTGTATACAATCAGCCGGTGAGAGGCAAGGGCGTATTGGTCTTTCAATCGATTGCCGGAAAACCTCTGTCGAGCCAGCCGGATTAAAACCTCACTCCGCCTTGCAATGCGACCGTGGCAAGGGGACAGCAGATAGGAAGAATCCTCTGGGGTCTTGCGGATCACCGCATCGCCGGCATCACATTGGGCGAAGAAGAGATCCTTGTCCGGTTTCACCAGCAGCCGGTCGTCTGACCTTTCATGGATCTGGAACGACCCGCCGTCACACTCGATGGCACATGTCAGGGCTTCGCCCGAAGCCTCGCAAATGGCGTGATCCTGCCAGGACCGGTCCTGGCCGCGCAACCAGACATCGAGCCTGAGAACCAGCTTTGGCGTGTCCGGATAGGGCTGGAAGGGACTGTCCATGCCCAGGAGTTCCTGCCGGTTCGGAAAATGGCTGATGGCAAAGTCGATCACCTGCTGCCCGCGATGCCGTTCAAGATGTTCGGTGGAATAACTGCGGCCGTAGCAGCTGTCGGTGCTGGCAAAATAGGCTTCCAGGGGCGCGCCCGCAGCGCTGCCTGTCATGACCAGTCCCAGGACGAGGGGGGCTGTAATCCGTCTGAACATCATGTCCTCCGAGGTGCCGTGGAGAGCGCCGGCTGACGGCGATCAGCAGCTGTGGTTTGGGGTGAGGCCGGTCGACAACAAGTGGAAGGATTGCAGCACACCGGCCGGACCTGAAATGGCAAAGGCGAGGCCGGTGCCGTTCACCGTCCAGGAGCCGGTCAGTCCTTCGCCGGCGGCATCGCAACTGGCGCCGAGATAGTAGACCTTCCTTGCCGACAGGATGCGCCCGGTGAAGCCATCGCCGGACGGTTCGAAGCGATAGATGTCCTGCAGGGACGTGAACACATAGCCGTTGGGATTGGCGCTAACCGAATATAAAAGACCGTCAGTGCCGATCGCGACAAATTCCGTGTCAGTGGCATAGGCCGGCAGATCCGTTTCAATCCAGTTTTTGGCGCTTGAAGACGTTCCAGAGAACGATATGAACAGGAAACACAGAAGCAGAAACCGGATCATGTTCAGAACAGCCTTTTCTGAAAACGGGTGGATGAAAAGCCTTGTCGCTTCAAAGACTGAAACGTTAGGGATTTCTGCAGGGAAAATCCAGCAGGCATTGCCTGATGCATTAGTCAAGATCGCGAGGTAGAGGTCCTCGGCTTCCTTTATCCGGGCGACTGATTTTCCGTTCCCATTAACCTGGGCTTATGTCATTGTATTTTTGAGATAATTCGATTTTCTGCATCCAGGAATCTGGCATTGATGAGCAATATTTACGAGTACATCGCTCAAATGAAGGCCAGGCCGGGCATGTTCACAAAGGACAAGGCGCTGGACACTCTGGAGGTCATGCTTCATGGCTATGTCGCCTGTCTCAAGGCGAATGGTTTGCGGGAAGAGTACGACGGGCGCCCATTCGAACCTTCCGCGTTTTCAATCTGGCTCTACGAGGAGTTGGGTTGGTCGGGCAGTCTTGGCTTTGCCTGGGCGATCGAGCAGCACACAGAGGGCAGGGATGCAGCCTTTGACAGGTTCTTTGAACTTGTCGGGCGCTATCGACACAGCAGCCCTGACGGATGAATTCACCTGTTTTGCTGTCGCGCACTGGCTCATTCAGAACACGGAGGAATTGGGCGCGGGATGTCGGGCGCACAACATGATCAGGGTTTCACTGAGATCAGGTGTCCGAGACTTGCCTCCGGGGTGCAGGGCAAGTCTTTCGTCCTTTTTCTGAGGCGTGGGGTGAATTCATGTGTATTGAGTTGAAAAACTTCGTAGAGTTATACGTGTTTTGCTCCATGTAAAAATTGCCATGTTTGGAAACTTTGTTTCGTTTCGTCCGGAAATACGAAATTAGGGCCGTGATTCTACTTTTGCGTTTATAATTTGTTGAGGGGCGAGGGGAACACTGAAGGGGCTGAGCGGCCGTTGGCAGGCGCGGCATTTCTTTGTTTCTCGGGAGCTGTTTTGTGTTGAGTGCCCTTCGTTTCTGGTCCCACGAGCTTTTCAAACGTGTTTTTGTTCGGGCCACTCTTTATGGCGTTTTGGGTCTCGTGGCATTCTCACTCGCTCTGATCGTCATCGACTATTATTCGCAGATGAGCAAGATCGGTGACCGGCTGGCGCGCACGGCACATGACAAGGCGCTGTTTGTCACAAATATCGCTGCCCGCGAAATCCAGAACAAGAATTACGGCGAACTGGAGCGGTTATTGAACGCCATTGCCGGTGATCGCTACATTGTCGCCGCCAAGGTCTACAACCGGTTCGGGCACGAGTTTGCCAGTGATTTCACCTCTGCCATTCCCTCCAGCGAAGTCAGCCTGAACGAAGCGGCTTTGACTGCAGCGCAGACCGGCCAGTCGGCCCATTTCGAGACAGGCACGACCATCGAGTACCTGCTGCCTGCATTCCAGGGCGGCGAGGCTGTCGGCAGCGTGCTGGTCCGGATCTCCAAGATCGAGATGCAGGGCATCCTGCAGGACAAGATTTTGCAGGTCGCCATCGTGCTCGGGCTGCTGCTTTTGGCCTTTGTTCCGGTGCTGGTCTTGCTGATGTATCGGGCGACTGCCGGTGTCAGCCGTGTGACGCAGGCCGCCAATGAGGCGGCGGCGGGCTTTCTGGATTGCGGCCTGAAAACGGACGCCCCCGGCGAAGTTGGTGATCTGCAATCGGCGTTCCGCGGCATGATGATCAAGCTGCGCGAAAACATCGTGAAGATCGAGCAGCTTGCCTATACGGACCGGATCACCGGCCTGCCTAACCGCGCGAAGCTGGACAATTCGGCCCTGACACAGATCGACCTGCGCCCCAATGGCGAAGGCAGCGTGCTCTATATCGGGCTCGATCGCTTCAAGCTGATCAATGATCTGCATGGTCATGCCACAGGCGACAAACTGCTCCGGCTTATTTCCGTCCGCCTGTCGCGTTTCATTGACCAGATGGCCGGGCCTATGACCTCCAAACCGCCCTGCGTGGCCCGGTTCTCCGGCGATGAATTCGTCGTGTTGCTTCCCGGTATGAGCGACCCGGACGCCCTGGAACGCCTGGCGGAAGCCGTCGTGGACCGACTGGGCGGTGCGCACAGGATCGGCCGTCTGTCGCTGTCGGTTACGGTCAGTGTCGGGGTCGTACGCTATCCGGAGCATGGCAGAACCTCCGAAGAGGTGCTGCGCAATGCCAACATGGCGATGTACGAGGCGAAGGCGTCGGGGAGGGCGCAATCCGTCACCTATAATGACCAGATCCGCGAACGCATGACCGAGCGCGAACAGATCCGTGACAGGCTGAAAACGGCGCTTTCGGAGCGGTCCCTGTCCGTGCATTACCAGCCGAAGGTCGATCTTTCGACCGGGCGGATCGCAGGGTCCGAGGCGCTGCTGCGCTGGAAGGATGCGGAGCTTGGTCAGGTGCCGCCGTTCAAGTTCATTCCGGTTGCGGAAGAGAGCGGTCTGATCGCGCCGATTGGCGAGTTTGTCCTGGAGACGGCGCTGCGGGACATGAAAGCGCTCAACGACAATGGCGCCGATGTCTGCGTGGCGGTGAATGTCGCGCCGTTCCAGCTGCAGTCCCCCGATTTCTCCGACCGGACGCTGGGCATCATCAAGGACAGCGGTTTTTCGCGCAGGCGGCTCGAGCTGGAGGTGACGGAATCCAGCCTCGTCGACTATTCCCAGACGCTTCTCGACCAGATCATGGCCATCAAACAGGAAGGTGTGAAATTCGCGATCGACGATTTCGGCACCGGTTACTCGTCGCTTCACAGCCTTGCCAGCATGCCGTTCGACACGCTCAAGATCGACCGGTCCTTCATCATGGATATCGACAAGTCTGAAGACCGGCGGACCATCGTCGAACTGATCCTGATGATGGCACGGCAGCTTCACCTGACCACCGTGTCGGAGGGCGTGGAGACCCAGTTGCAGATGGATTACATCAATCTGTGGGGCGGAACGCTAGGACAGGGCTATTTGTGGAGCCCGGCCGTGCCTTATGGAGAGTTCCGGAAAATGGTGCTCAATCCGGAAGATGCCGGATTGGCCACGCCGCAGGCGGCGGCTTCCTGAACGTCGGACCACCTGCGACCTTCGGGCGGAAAACAGCACTGCCCCGTCCCTGGATGGGGAGGGCAGCAAACGCTCAACGCCGTCTCCAGGACGCTGGCTATTTCCGCTCTACAGACCGGCTGATCTCGGTGATGACACCAAAGGCCACGGCAGCCATGACCTTCAGGAGGCCGCTGTCGATCGCCTGTTCCGGACGCATGTTTCCAAGAAACAGTCCGGGGCGAGGCTCGGTTATGATGTCCATGGCAACGCTGATGGCCAGGCCAACCTGCATGCAGCCAAGGAAAAATACAACTCCAGCGATAAACGTTCCCAATTTTGTAAAGGGCATTGCGAAGTCTCTCGAAGTCTAGTGCATGCCTTTGAGGTTACCAATTGTTATTGTTATTGCAAGTATAAAATCGTAAATTACTGAATGATGAAAATTTTATACAATTTATCTTATAAGTATACTGAGAATTCAAATGTCCAATCTCCTTCTAATATTGAGGAAAAACAAAATATTACGTTGTGGCACCAAAGGGCGTAAGCCGTGATGGGCTGGCAGTTTCGTATTTTCTTGCTCGAAAACGGACGCAGCTGCACCTTGAGTGAACACGCCTTGGCACCTGGAGATGGAGTTCGGTCCGTATGGCAGTCAGGCCCGGCAAAAAGAGGTTCTTCCCTGCACTTTCGTGCCGGGAAGAACCTGCGCGTTCCGGCTGACGCGAGCAGGTGCCGCCAGGTGGCCTCATCGTGTCTCTTCAAAGCGCTCCCCCTTGAAGGTCCTGACCGGGTTTCCGCGCTCCAGCTGCCTGTGTTTCCGGTTGTGATCGGATCTGTTTTGGGCGGCCTGCTCCTGGCTTTTCAGGAGGAAACGGGCTCGCAAACGGTCCAGCGCCACCTGCCGATTACGATGCTGGGAGCGTTCATCGGTTGAGTGGGCCGAGACGCCGGTCGGCATATGGGTGATCCGGACGCCACTGTCGGTGGTGTTCTGGTGCTGCCCACCCGGTCCGCCGGCCCGAAAGGTCTCGATGCGCAGGTCTTTTGGGTCCAGCCGGAGGTCGCCATGTTCCTGCCGGGTCACGGGAAAGACGCCGACAAACCAGTTCTGCCGCTTGCAATGCGGCCGGAACGGGCTCTTGCAGGTCCACTTGACGGTGCCCGACCAGACACTGGCAACATTGTCTGCATCCGGTCCCGTCAACGTGACCAGGGCCGACGCCGGATCGCGTTCGCAGCTGCTGTCCGGAACGGTGGCGCAGAAGCGAAGCCCTTTCAGCAACGCTTCCCTCTCGATCCTGCGCAGCACAAGCGCAACAGCCCTGCGGCACTCCCGGGGACCGTCACCGCTGGTCACCAGAAGGTGTTGTTGTGAAGCTGAGTTCATCGCAGCCCCCTGCGCTCGATCTGGCGCCTGCGTTTGTCCTGCCGGGCGCTTTCAAGCGCCTGCGGAACGGCCCTTTTGTAGGTGAGTAGCGGTTTCAGGCTGGCAACCGGGGCAGCGAGACCCGTCAATTGCAGGTCATTGAGGACCTGGGACGGGTCCTTGTAGGCATTCGGCGCTTCCTCGATCAGCAGCTGACGATCTTCGCAAACGACGATCCCGCCGAATGAAGTCCGGGCGAGTTTCTCCCGGGCCGACCTTGTGTCACCCGCCCGTCCGGCCATGGAGCGGCGGTCGAATTTGCGACCTGCGCCATGGGCAAGGGAGGCCAGTGCTTGCGGGCGCCCGCTGCAGGGGGCGAGCAGATAGCTGAGCGCATCGCGTGATCCGGCGAGCGGCACAAGCGCCTGGTCGGCCTTCGCTGCCCCCTTGCGGTGCAGAAGGCCGTCTCCACGATCCTCGATGAGATTGTGCGGGGCGTCGGCGACAAGGCTGACCTCGCAGCGCAGGGCGTCAGCCGCCCGTTCGGCAATCAATGCCCGGTTCAGGGTAGCCCATCGGACCGCCTGGTCATGCGCTTCCAGATAGGACTTTCCGTCGGCGCTTTCCGGGTCAAGGCCGTCGAACCGGTTCAGCACTGTTTCAAACACTGCCATGCCCAGCGAACGGGAACCGGAATGAACCAGGAGAACGAGGTCCCCCTTGGCAAGGCCGGCGGCCTTCAGAGCGCAGGCATCGGCACTGTCGTCAATTTGCTGGACCTCGCAGAAGTGATTGCCGCCGCCGATCGTGCCGAGCGCCTGGCCGTGAAGATCGCCCGGCAGGTCGCTGGCTGCAAGGCGCGCCCTGGAATTGCCGCCCCAGACGCCTTCGAGCTGGCGCAGCCTGGCGGCGGCCTTGTCCAGCCGCAGCTTGCGGGCGGGCAGGCTGAGCGCATAAAGGCTCATGCCGCAGCCGATGTCGTTGCCGATCAGCTGAGGATAGATCCGGTCCGCCAGGATCGCCGCGCCGACCGGTCCGTATTTTCCGGGATGCAGGTCCGGAAAGGCAGCGACGGCAGACACGCCGGCCAAGCCGGCCACAAGGGCAAGCTGGTCTTCCGCAGCGCCTTCGATCCAGGCCTGACTTGAATAAAAACGATGGATGGGCGCCGCGCGCTCTTGCGCAGCTCCAACCTTTTGAGAAGTGCCCATGTCGGGAACCTTTTTGAAAACGGGTAAAGCACAGGGTCAGGCCTTGCCTGTCCTGATGTGCCTCCGGCGCACCGCGAACGCGGATTAGCGGAGGGGGGCTGCCCTTGAGGGCGCGCGGTGCATGGTCGTCATGTCCGGTGTCCCGTTTTCAAAAGAAATCGTTGGTGCCGCTTGTCGCGGGTGGAAGGGAGATAGGCGCCCGCTCGAGCGGGCGCAAGGGTCTTTCAGGCGGAGCGCGATCGAGGCTCCGCTCCTGTGGCAAATCGGTCACGGGTCTCTGGACGCAAAAAGGCGGCCGAGGCCGCCCTTCAAGAGGTGCCAGTTGAAGCCGTGTCAGCCGATAATGCCGTTCAGCGTCGCGCTCGGGCGCATGACCGCATCGACCTTGGCCTGCGGCGCATGGTAGTAGCCGCCGGTGTCGGCTGCACCGCCCTGAACGCCATTGAGTTCGGCCACGATGGCGTCCTCATTGCTGGAAAGGGCTTCGGCGACGGGTGCAAAATGCGCCTTCAGCTCGGCGTCCTGGTCCTGGGCGGCCAGCGCCTGGGCCCAGTAGAGCGCGATGTAGAAGTGGCTGCCGCGGTTGTCGAGGCCGCCCACCTTGCGGGCCGGGGACTTGTTGTTGTCGAGCAGGCCTTCAATCGCCTTGTCGAGCGCGTCGGCCAGGACCTGGGCCTTGGCGTTGTCCTTGACGTTGGCAAGGTGCTCCAGGGAGGCGCCGAGGGCGCAGAACTCTCCGAGCGAGTCCCAGCGCAGGTAGTTTTCTTCCTGCAGCTGCTGCACGTGTTTCGGCGCAGATCCGCCGGCGCCGGTCTCGAACAGGCCACCGCCATTCATCAGCGGAACGATGGACAGCATCTTGGCCGAGGTGCCGACTTCCAGGATCGGATAGAGATCGGTGAGGTAGTCGCGCAGGACGTTGCCGGTGATGGCGATCGTGTCTTCACCGCGGGCGATCCGCTCGGTGGAGTATTTGGCCGCTTCGGTCGGTGCCATGATCTTCAGGTCCAGACCGGACGTGTCGTGGTCCGGCAGATAGGCATTGACCTTCTTGATCAGCTCCGCGTCATGACCGCGGGTTTCATCCAGCCAGAAGACGCCGGGCATGCCGGAGAGGCGGGCGCGGGTGACGCCGAGCTTGACCCAGTCGCGGATCGGGGCGTCCTTGGTACGGCAGGCGCGCCAGATGTCGCCTTCTTCAACACCGTGCTCGATCAGGGTGGTGCCGGCGGCATCAACGACCCGGATGGTGCCGTCGGCCGGGGCCTTGAAGGTCTGCGGGTGAGAGCCGTATTCCTCGGCCTTCTGGGCCATCAGGCCGACATTCGGCACCGTGCCCATCTTGGCCGGATCAAGCGCGCCATTCTCGCGGCAGAAATCGATGACAGCGGAATAGACACCAGCATAGGACGAGTCCGGGATCACGCATTTGGTATCGGCTTCCTTGCCGTCCGGGCCCCAGCCCTTGCCGCCGGCGCGGATGACGGCCGGCATGGAGGCGTCGATGATGACGTCGGAGGAGACATGCAGGTTGGTGATGCCCTTGTCGGAGTTCACCATGTACATGGCCGGACCGTTGTCGAGCGCGGCCTTGATGTCTGCCTGGATTTCGGCGGCCTTGTCGGCAGGCAGTGTGGCAACCTTGGTTTCCAGGTCGCCGATGCCGAGATCCGGATTGACGCCGAGCTCGGCAAAGGTGGCAGCGTGCTTGGCGAAGACGTCCTTCAGGAACACTTTCACGCAATGGCCGAAGATGATCGGGTCGGAGACCTTCATCATGGTCGCTTTCATGTGGAGCGAGAACAGGATGCCCTGGTTCTTGGCGTCCTCGATCTGCTGCTCGAGGAAGTCGGCCAGCGCGCGCACGCTCATGTAGGTCGCGTCGATGACGTCACCGTCTTCCAGCGGCCAGTCACCCTTCAGCGTGGTGGCGCTGCCGTTCTTGGCAACGAATTCGATTTTGGCGGTGCCTGCGGAGGCGGCGCCAACGGTCACGGATTTCTCGTTGGAGCGGAAATCGCTTTCGCCCATCGTGGCGACATGCGTCTTGGAGGAGCTGACCCATTCCCCCATGCGGTGCGGGTTCTTCTTGGCATATTCCTTGACGGCCTTCGGTGCGCGGCGGTCGGAATTGCCCTCGCGCAGCACCGGGTTCACGGCGGAGCCCTTGATGGCGTCATAGCGGGCCTTGACGGACTTTTCCTCATCCGACTGCGGATCGGCCGGATAGTCCGGCAGCTTGTAACCCTGCTCCTGCAGTTCCTTGATGGCCGCGTTCAGCTGCGGCTGGGAGGCGGAGATGTTCGGCAGCTTGATGACATTGGCGTCCGGCTGCTTGACCATTTCGCCGAGCTCGGCAAGGTCGTCCGACTGCTTCTGGTCGTCGGTGAGATAGTCCGGGAAGTTCGCCAGGATACGGCCGGCCAGCGAGATGTCGCGGGTGCCGATGGTCAGCCCGGCAGCCTTGGTGAAGGAGCGGATGATCGGCAGGAACGAGGCACTTGCCAGTTCCGGCGCTTCGTCGACCTTGGTGTAGATGATATCAGCCATGGCGGTCACTTTTCCCGGTGTTCGAAGTGGGTCTTTCGGGGCGGCACGACA
This sequence comes from Labrenzia sp. VG12, assembly GCF_002237595.1. NCBI lineage: Bacteria > Pseudomonadati > Pseudomonadota > Alphaproteobacteria > Hyphomicrobiales > Stappiaceae > Labrenzia > Labrenzia sp. VG12. The sequence continues at coordinate 2,035,919 of NZ_CP022529.1, read as the reverse complement.
CCGGCCCGACTGGAATTTCGACTAGCGTATACAATTGTACGCAATCAATTGAAAGCCCTTCGGAAGGCGTAGGGCGAATTGTCCGGCGGTGTTCTAGCAAACGGGTGGGAAAAGGCAAAGGGAGAGGGGGTTAGTCCCAGTCTCTCGTGGCGGGAGCGCCATGCGCCTTGGCGTATGCGCGTATCATGCATTCGACTTCTTTGCGTGAGAGCTTGTAGCCACTAAGCATTATACATAAATCGCGTTTGTTGAATACTTTTCGCGGTTCACGCGAAGTATCTCCAAGCGCCGAGGGGGGAGGTGATGCAACTCATCTACGTCGAGAAGAGCATAAATGTAGCCTCCAAAGGGAGCCACAAAGTGTGCACTGATAGGCGTTCGAATACGCGCTACTGCATGCCACGGCATAAACGAGCGTTCATAATAAATTCCTTCCGGAGTGAGCTCTAGCAGCGGCTTGTTGTTGAAGTTAGAGAATCGATAAATATAACCAGAAATTAAAATCAGGAAAATTATTGAACTTGCTATCAAAAAGATTCCAGAAAATTCAAATATTTTTCCTTCGTTAAATTCTTTATAAATTACTTTAAAAAATATGATCTCTACGAATAGAAGGATCAAGAAATAGGACGAGTATTTTGTTGCGGAGCGATAAAATTTTCGCTTTTTACTTGTGTCTATTACCATATCAAATATCGCCGGTATCAAATTAGCGATTTGATCATAGACCCGCGCGGTTAAATAAAAGTTGTGAAGGAGGTCGTGGTGTTCTTATGGGTGTGGCGCGGCAGTCGGCTGCTCGCACTCCGGCATTATTGTTCGGCAGGCGCTCCATGCGCCTTGGCGTAGGCGCGGATCATGCGCTCAACTTGCTTGCGCGAGCTTTTATAGCCGTCAAGCAGGATGCAGATATCGCGTTTGGGGAACACTTTCGTCGGTTTGCGCAACGTGTTTCCAGATGCTGAAGGGTTTTTCGTGTAGTGTAGTTCATCCGTGTAAAGCACAAGATACTTTGTAGAGACGCGCGCTAAATAGAGCACTCGAATGCGCGTGACAGCGTGCCAGGGGACGAACCAATGTTGGTGTACGTAAGTAATCCCATCCGGACTGAGTTCTAGCCACGGCTTGTCATTGAAATTTGTCAATTGATAGAGCGTCACTAAAACCAATACAAGGAGAAATATGGTGACAGAAATTGCCAATATTCCTTTGTCTTCGAAGATCTTTCCTTCAACGTATTCGTTGTAGGTGGCAAGCAGCATTCCGAAGGTCATGGCAAGTACTATTAAGAAACTTGCGGTGAATTTTGTTGCGGAGCGATAAAATTGTCGCTTTTTACTTGTATCAATTTCCATATCAAATTTCGCTGGTATCGAATAGGCGAATTGACCATAGACCCGCTCGGTTAATCAGGCGTTGTGAAGGAAGTCGTTGTGTTCTTTTGAGTGTGGCGGGCCTGTCGGCAGTTCGCACTCCAGCACTATTCTACTGCCGGCGCTCCATGCGCTTCGGCATAGGCCAGGACGACCGACTGCAAGTCCCTGAAGGACACACCAAAAGCCATCGGGTTCAGGCAATGCCCTTGTGCACCGACCAGCGCATTTGCGAGCCGGTAGGTCTTGTAGAGGGCAGACTGATTCAAGGTGGTCTCGAAGGTCTCGTCGAGGTCCAGTATGATGAAGGAGGAGCCGCGGCTTCGCCAGGTGGATATCCCGGTGATGTGGGCCCAGGGCAGCCAGTCCGCTGAAATCCGGGTGTCGCGGATGCCCTCGGGGCCGATCTGGATGGCCTGATCGGGCTTCAGCAGCAGGCGGATCGCGCCAAAAAGGCCGAGACCGCCGAAAAACGCCATGCAGACAATGCCGAGGATCCGGCCGTCGCCCTCGCTGCCGGGAGCGTCGAAGACGCCCGTTGTCAGCACGTAACCAAGACCCACGAAGGGGATGCTCAGGCTCAACAGCAGCAGCGTCCTGGCAAGGGAGCGTTTGAAGCGGAGCGTTTCCCCGGGATCGATCATCATGCGGGAGAGATATCCTCTTTAAAAAAACATGACAAATCTCGGTTTATCAGAAATGCCCTATGGTCGTGAGACCCGGGAGCGGGCATTCACTCCCAGTCCCTGGCTGCCGGGGCGCCATAAGCCCGCGCGTAAGCTTCGACAACGTGCAACAGCCTGCGATGGGAGCCGGTCAGATTGGAGGCGAGCAAGGCGACATCTCCATAGCCCCAGAACTTGTTGTAGCGGTGGAACCGACGTTTCGAGCTGCGCAGCGTGCGCAGTGCTGTCTCATCAACATGCAAAACGACATAGTGGAGCCGCCCTTTGTTAACGGATCGGGTTCGCTTCAAGACACGCCTAATTTGCGACCACGGTATCGGAGCTGTCACGCAGCGTTCGTCGAAAACACCGTCCGGACCGATGATGACCGGAGGACGGTTCAGGCGTGCAAACCTGACCAGATAGAAAAGGAACATGCTGGCGAAAATGCAGAGAAAAATCACCGGAAGAAGAACCGGAAGAAGACGATGTGCGCCCTGCGCTCCAGATTCCTGCCATATGGCGATCGTCATGAAAGCTGCAATGCATGTCGCGATTGCCCCGAACGCCAGATAATAGAGTGTCTTGCCCATGGAATAATGGATTTCCGTTGTTCCGGACGTTTCAACGATGTCTGGCGGCGATGAAAGAAACAAGGTGGGCCTGCTCGTGTGAATGACGCAAATGAAAGCGTTTTCTACCGATCCACCTTCCAGAAATCCACCGCTCCGTCCGGAAATCCCGCCAGCACCCGGTCCAGCTCCCGCTCATCGATGGAGGACCGGCGCAGGGCGGTCGCAACGTCCTCGATCGCGCTTTCCGGGGCCAGGTTGTGATCCTTGCGGACGGATTTCATTTCCCGGATCAGTGCGGCCCGGTCCGAAAAGGGCGGCGGGCTGTCTGAGAGCGTCCAGTCCTCGACGAAGATGGCCCGTGGCACGGCCGGCAGCACATTTGCGAAATCAAGAGCCTGCTGGGCGGTCAGGTGGCTGCGGAAGGTGTGCAGCACGGCGCGCAGCGTGTGATAGGCCTGATGATGGGTTTGCAGCATGCAGGTGTTGCGCACGTCCTTGATGAAGGCGTCGAAGTCCCGGGAAGCGAGGAAATAGGTCTGGGGCATCGGCATGGCAGGCACCGGGCAGGATTCGGTTGTCCTCCAGTCTGTCCCGGCATTGTCTGTCTGTCACCTGCAATGCCTGTGCCTTGATGCCAGGCCATGCGCCGCGCGCTGTGACCTGCTGAACAAGAAGGCTCATCTGATGGGGTTTCATGCGCCTTGCCGGTATCCGGATCTTCACTTTGCCACGCTTGCGGTGACGCTTGACGGTACGAGAGGTCAGAACCCCTCCCGTTGTTCATTCTGGAGGCCGTTGCGGTCCGGTTAGGTGTGCTTTCCTGGCTTTTTTCGCCGTGGTTCTTGCATCTGTCTCCGCCTTGCTGGCGAGAGAGGCGCGGCATGCAGCGTTCGTGACGCCCGGCATGCCGATCGTGATCACAAGGCAAGGAGCGCGAAGTAATATCCGGTCAGGAAACTGGGAACGCCAACGTCAAGAACTGCTGCGGACCTCTCCGTGAGTTGGCGGTCACTTCAACATTACCGTAACGAACGTGTCATAAGATCTTGACCTCGCAAGCACAGGGAGGCAGCGGCAATGACTCTTACCGCTAAAGGGACCGAGCCGGGAGCCACTGAGAGCAAGCCACTATTCGCAAAGACCGCAAAGGCGTCTTTGTTCAAGAAGAGATCGGATGAAAAAATCTCTTCAGCTTCAAGTTCTTGCAGGACATGGAAGGTTGCCATCGTTGATGACGATGAGCAGGTGCACCAGGTCACCAAGTTGGCTTTGTCCGGCTTTTCGTTTCGGGGTGACAGGCTCGAGCTTGTTCACGCCTATTCCGGAAAAGAAGCAAGGGAGCTGTTTCAGGAGCACCCGGACATAGCGGTGCTGTTGCTGGATGTCGTGATGGAAGACGACCATTCGGGTCTTGAGTTTGCCAAACATGTTCGGGAGGAACTCAAGAACGCTCATGTTCGGATTGTGCTGCGAACCGGCCAGCCGGGGCACGCCCCCGAAAGCAGAATTATTTCCGATTATGATATCAACGACTACAAAGAAAAAACCGAACTGACTGCACAAAAGCTCTACACGCTGATGTTTTCCTGCCTCCGTTCCTACAGAGACATCATGGCCCTGGAGCGCAACAGACGGGGGCTGGAGCACGTCATCTCGGCCTCTCAAGACATTTTCACGCATGACTCCATTTCCACTTTCGCCGAAGGGGTCATGGAACAGATCAGTTCTCTTCTTTATGCGGACCAGGGGGCTCTCATGTGTGAGCTGAATGGTCTGGTGACACATGAAAACCGGGCGGGGATAACCTTTCTGGCAGGCACCGGCAAATTCGAAAACAAGGAGGGAAAGGTTCTCAATGACTTTCTTCCCGGCGAGGTTCTAAGCCGCCTGAGCCTGGTAGAAGATGACTCGGGTAGCATCGAGGTTGGAGATCACTTCCTGTCCTACCTGTCCACCAAGGATGGTCATCGAAATATTCTGCTTATCTCCGGGGTCAGGTTTGCTCACCCCTCGGAGCGAAGGATCATGAACCTGTTCTGCCAAAACGCTCTCATTGCGTTCGATAATCTCAATCTCAGAGTCGAAATTGAAGAAACGCAAAGGGAACTGGTCTACCGGCTGGGGGAAGCCGTTGAGACCCGCTCAAGGGAAACCGGGAACCATGTGCAGCGGGTCGCCGAGTTTTCGAAGATACTCGCTCTCAAATCCGGGATGTCTGCAAGAGATGCCGAAATCTTGAAGCATGCCTCGCCAATGCATGACCTTGGGAAAATCGGCATTCCAGATTCCATTCTGAACAAGCCGGCAAAGCTGACGGAGGAAGAATGGGAGATCATGCAGAACCATGCGTCTCTCGGCGCCCAGATGTTGGGGAATTCAGACAGGGAAATCCTGAATGTTGGGGCGATAGTGGCCCTCGAGCACCATGAGAAATGGGATGGCACTGGCTATCCGAATGGAAAATCCGGCGAGGAGATTTCGCTGGTCGGGCGGATCACGGCGATCACCGACGTTTTCGACGCTCTGTCCAGCGATCGCTGTTACAAGAACGCCTGGCCGCACGACGAAGTCGTTCAGTATCTCATTTCTGAAAAAGGAAAGCACTTTGATCCCGACCTTGTGGATCTGTTTATTGAAAACATGGATGAGATGAGATCGGTTCAAAGCCGATATCCATAGGTGGGGTTGGCGGAATCTGTCTTCCGGGCGTGCGGGGCGAGCGCAAGACGAACTGCGTGTGAGACAAAATACTCGTACTGGATCAGCGGGGCGTTTTGTTCCAATGGTGGAAAAAGACGAAATAGCGCAAAATCGTGTTCTGAAGATCATCACGGAAAACACGAAGCACGGCATATCGTTCTTTGACCGGGACCTGGTGCTGGTTGCCTGTAATCATCGGTTTGCTGAACTGTTGCAGTTCCCGAGCGCGTTTTGCGAACCGGGAACGCCCATGAGGGACCTCTTCTATTTCAACGCGAGACGCGGGGAGTACGGCCCGGGTGATATCGATGAGCAAGTAAGCCAACGAATGGCGTTGGCACGTGAGTTTTCCGCTCACAAGTTTGAGCGCGTGCGCCCCGACGGTATGGTTATCGAAGTCATTGGTACACCGATAGACGAAGGCTTTGTTACGACCTACACCGACATTACCGAGCTGCGAAAGGCTCAGAAAAACCTGGTGGAAGCCGAAAAAATGGCTTCACTTGGCTCCCTCGTCGGAGGGGTGGCGCACGAAATCAATACCCCGTTGGGTATTTGCATTACGGCCGTGTCGCACTTTCAGACACAAGTCGCACAGCTTGATGCCCGTTTCCGGTCAGGTGAAATCACGGAAGACGATCTCACCGAATTCATTTCGACGGCACGGGAGGCAACCCAGCTCCTGGAAACCAACATGAACAGAGCCGCAAGGCTCGTGAAAAGCTTCAAGCAGGTAGCCGTTGACCAGACATCTGAGGAAAGGCGCAAGATCGACCTGCTCAAGTATTTTGAGGAGGTCCTGGTCAGTCTTACTCCCGAGTTGAAGAAAACCAGGGTCAAGGTAAACCTGGAAATACCCGATGGCTTGTCGATGGATACGTATCCCGGGCCCTTGGCGCAAATAACGACCAATTTGATAATGAACAGTCTCATTCACGGTTATGCGGGTGGGACTGAACATGAGGGAGCCATAAGGATTGCCGCGCTACAGGAACAGGAAAACCGGATCCGCATCCAATACGAAGATACGGGGCGCGGAATAGAGGCCGACGCCCTTGGAAAAGTATTCGATCCATTTTTCACAACAAACCGGGACAACGGTGGAAGCGGGCTGGGCCTTCACATTGTCTACAATCTGGTCACCCAGAAACTCGCAGGCACCATCGAGTGTGACAGCAAGCCTGGTTCGGGAACAACGTTCACGCTGTCACTTCCGGTGAGTTGACCCCCGGATTTCTCCTGCTTGGCCGGGAAAGAGAAGTCGTCGAATGAAGCCATGCCGGCCCGTCGGGCTCAATTGAGCACCCGCGTTTGTTTGTACTTGGAGGTAATGCGCTCGAAGTCGCCACTGTCCTTCATGGCTTTCAGCTCCGCGTTGAAGGCGGCAACGAACTCTATCGGGACGCTCTTCTTGGCGAACATGATGTAGTTGGGTTCTGAGGCGACGACGACGTTGGTAGCCTTGATCTTGTCACTGAGGCGCAGCTTGCCAATTTCGGCGGTGATGACGAAGGTTTCTCCGAGGACGGCATCCACCCGGCCGAGCATCAGTTGTTTCAGATTGAGTTCCTGGCTGTCGGTTGTCTCGATCTGGTCCGCATAGGTGTTCTTCAGTCCGGGAAAATCACCGCCATAAGCGTATTCGCGGATAACGCCAAGGCGATGGCCCTGTTCGAAAAAGGCTGAGAGCGTGCTGTAGGAGGGCTCGGTTCCGGCAGCGACGAACAGGATTTCGTCGGCATTTATATAGGGTTCGCTGAAATGGGCGAATGCCTCTCTGTCCGGTGTCTTGGTGACAGGCGTTGCAAGGTCCACCGTGCCGTTCTGCATGGCTTTCAGATGGCGGGCCCAGGGCAGGGGCACCTTGGTGAGCCGGCAGCCCATCTTGTTGAGGATGGTTTCGATGACTTCGAAATCCATGCCGCTGACGGTATCACCCTCGACGATGTTGTAGGGTCTGTAGTCTCCAGCCCCCGCGATCAGGGTGCCGTCCCGCGGACAGTCTGCTGCATGGGCAGACTGACCTTGTTGTGCAACGCAAAGCGCAAACAGGACGAACGTCACTGCGAAGGACTTGCTGGTGATGGGGCGCTTTAGGAGCCTGCACATGTGTAAAACATGACTTTGAAACGTGAAATTACTCTTGATCGAAATGTATAAATGTCAAAACAGTTTTGATCATGATAGAATTACTTAATAAGATAAAGTGGTGCAGACCCAATCTGCACGCAGGACCTGTAACAGAAGGGACGCAGAGCCTGTCCACACCCGTCTGTTCGTTTCCTTGATGCCTGGATCAGCGACCACGGACCGCAGGGCTGTACCCCGGAGGCGCCGATCTCCTTTGTCTATTCGGCTGAAACGCGCAGCAGTTTCAAGGCACGGGCGTTTCTGGACCTTGCGCGGGTGGCCTTTCGACGTTGATATGTCGGTCGGCAACTTCCCATTTTCGGCAGAACCGGGTACATCCCCCGCCCATGAGCAAAAACGCACATATCAGAGATGAAGCCCGGGTCGTGACCGCCCGGCCGCCGGCGGTGATCCTGTGTGAGCCGCAGCTTGGTGAAAACATCGGCACCGCAGCGCGGGCCATGGCTAATTTCGGCCTGGTCGATCTCAGGATCGTCAATCCGCGCGATGGCTGGCCGAGCGAAAAGGCACGCGCGGCCGCCAGCAGGGCCGATCACGTCATCGACAAGGTCCAGGTGTTCGACAGCGTCGAGGCCGCGATTGCCGATCTGCAATTTGTCTATGCCACCACGGCGCGTTCACGCGAAGTGCCGAAACCCGTGCGCGGGCCGGATGAAGCGGCGAAAAAATCTGTCGAACTTGGCGAGACGGGGGCCGCCACCGGCTATCTGTTTGGCCGGGAGCGCTGGGGCCTCAACAACGAGGAAGTGGCGTTGGCCGACGAGATCGTCACCTTGCCGGTCGACCCGGATTTTGCCTCGCTCAACATTGCCCAGGCGGTGCTGGTCTGCGCCTATGAATGGCGCAAGACGGCAACTTCCGGTGCGCTGCCCTTTATCCTGTCGGAAGAAGAGCATCCGCCGGCAAGGAAGGACGACATCCTGCGCTTCTTCGAACATCTGGAAGGTGCACTCGACAAGGCAACTTTCTTCCGCCCACCGGAACGGCGCCCGCATATGGTGCGCACCTTGCGCAACATCTTCCAGAAGGCGGAACTGACCGAACAGGAAGTCCGCGCGCTCCGCGGTGTCATTGCAAGCCTGGAAAAACGCGAAACCCGTCCGCGCAAGGACAGGGGTTCTTCAGAAAGCGAAGACTAGGAGCGGGCGTGAGCGACACGGGACCGGTTCTGTTTTTCGATTCAGGTCTTGGCGGGCTCACGGTTCTGCGCGAGGCGCGCTACCTGCTGCCCTACGAGCAGTTCCTTTACGTTGCCGATGATGCCGCCTTCCCGATCGGACGCTGGCAGGAGACGGAGCTGAAAGCACGGCTCCTGACGCTGTTTGACGATTTGATCGCCCGCCATGCCCCGAAGGCTGTGGTCATTGCCTGCAACACGGCTTTCACGCTGGCTGGAGAAGCCCTGAGAGAAGCCCATCCCGGTCTGCCTTTTGTCGGCACCGTTCCGGCGATCAAACCGGCGGCAGAACGGACGTCTTCCGGGCTGATTTCGGTTCTGGCGACACCTGGGACCGTGCGCCGGACCTATACCAAGAGCCTGATCGACAGCTTTGCCGGCAAGTGCCATGTGCGTCTGGTCGGGTCCGACGCGCTGGCAGAGCTTGCCGAACGGCATCTGCGCGGCGACAGGGTCGCTGACGAAGAGCTGCTGGCGGAGATTTCCGACTGTTTCCTGGAGCAGGACGGACTGCGGACGGATATCGTCGTGCTCGCCTGCACGCACTATCCGTTTCTCGCCAATCGGTTCCGCAAGATTGCCCCCTGGCCGGTTGACTGGCTGGATCCGGCCGAGGCCATTGCCCGCCAGTTGGTGCGTGTTCTGGGTGAAGGGGCCGCGACGCAGCCGTCGCAGGGGCCGGACCGGGCTGTCTTCACGTCGAACCCGAAGGAGGCCGCGCTGATCCGGCTTCTGGCCGGCTTCGGGCTGGCTCTCGTCTGAAGGCTGGAAAGGCTCTGAAACCCCAACCCAGGGCGTCATTCTGAGGAAGCGCATTCGCGCTGTCTCGAAGGATGGGCCACATGCACCTGAATTTGCAGCCGGTCCTGCGAGACGCGGGCGGGCGCGCGCCTCGGGATGACGCTGAACAAGTGTTTACGCTGCGCTTGGTTGGCTTTACGCCGCCAGGCTCTTGACCACGAGGCCGTCGTCGGAGCGTTTGGCTGCCCGTTTCAGTTCCATGATCTCGTGGTTGAGTGTCTCGGGATGCACGGTCGTTCCCTTGGGCAGGCTCAGGATAGAGATGGAGCACTGCAGCAGAGGAAACTGCCGCGTGGTGCCAAACCGGTCCTGAGCCTCTATGTAACCACGTTCCCGGTGCTCGGGCTCGTAAAAGCTCTCCACATCGAGCCGGAAAGCGCGTTTCAGCGCAAGCATGCGCGCGGCGACATCGGTCTGGTCGATGTTGTGAAAACCGACGAAGAAATCATCGCCGCCAATATGTCCGTGAAAGGTGCCGGATCCGGAAATGTGGCGTTGAAGCAGTTCGCCGAACAGGATGATGGCCCGGTCCCCCTGACGATAGCCGTAGGTATCGTTGAACGGTTTGAAATTGTCGAAATCGAGATAGATCAGATGCCGGTCCTGTGTGCCCTTGCGCGCGGATTCGGCGATGAACCTGGCAACGGCGCCATTGCCGGGCAGGCGGGTCAGCGGGTTCTGGTCCTGCGCCTCCTGAAGGCGCTTTTCATGAATGATCTTCAGAAGCGACGTTGCCGACAGGAAACCGGCGTAGCGAAAATTCTCCGTGATGATGATGCCGTCCGAGTTGATCGAGGAGGCAAATGTCACCAGGAGCATGTCTGCATTGGAATCGATGTCGGCGATCGGACAGGCACGAACAAAGGAACGCAGGGGAAAATCGAGCGCGGCCTTGGCGTCGTCGTCATCCGGGCCCCCGGCGTAAAGATAGGCCTTGAGATCGCGCTCGTGGATCAGCCCGCGGGGCTCGTTGTTGCTGTCCAGCACAGGCACCACGCTGGCATCCTGGTTGTGGACCACCATGTCGAGCAATTCGTTCATGGAAGCGTCGAACCGGATCGTCGGCAACTGGACGAGTTCGTTGCGGATGCGGTCCTGTTCCTCGCGCCGCTTGCCGCCGGTACCAGGCGCGCGCACGTGATCATAAAAAAGCTTTGCGGCAGAGGCCTTCTGAAACGGCCTGGCGACAAAATAGCCCTGGATCAGGTCGCAGCCGGCTTCCCGGCACGCCTTGAATTCGCGTTCCGTCTCCACGCCTTCTGCAATCACCCTTGCGCCCAGCACATGGGCGAGGTTGGCGACGGTGGTGACAAACAGTTTTCGGCGGGCATCGCTGTCGATGCCATTCAGGAAAAACCGGTCGATCTTGACATAGTCGGGCGACATGTCGTGCAGCAGGCGCAGTTCGGAGGACCCCCGGCCGAAATCGTCCAGCGCAATCAGGAAGCCGATCTGGCGCAAGTCGTTGATCGCGTGATGGGTGAGGTCGGTGAAGGTCTGCTGATGGCGTTCGGAAAACTCCAGGCAGATCTGGTTCACCTGAAGTCCGGCAGCGGAAACGATTTCGCTCAGATGCATGCGCGGGTCGTTTTCCTCGCCGAGGTCGCGTCCGTCCAATTTGAAATAGAGTTTGGTGCCCTGCGCGATCTTCAGGCTGGCGAATCGGGCGAGGGCCTTTTCGACCAGTTTTGCTTCCAGCTCCGGCAGATACCCGGCCGCGTGCGCGTCGTCGATCAGGTCATCCACCGACCGGGCCCCGACCTGATCGCAATTGCGGATCTGGGCTTCATACCCATAGACAACGCCAGTGCCGATATCGACGACCGGCTGAAGGGCATAATCGAGCGCAGCGAGCGTGTCTTTCGGCGCGCAACAGATCACACCGGTATCGTCCGGTTCTGCCTGCAGAGCTGATTGACTGTTCGCTGACATGCTTGATCCCGTTGCCTCGTTCGGCCGATGTGCTTCCACTTGTGTGATGGGTGTCTGAGGGTGCCGTCTCCCTGCTATTATTCTCTAGGGTTGTAACGGCGATTGCATAGTGAAAAGCTGCAATTAAAATTTCCTAAATGTATGCATTGTTTTCCGCTTCTTGTGAACGTAACGTCATCAATTAGGGGTGGATATCCTTTTAGATGCGATCTGAACGCTGGGCTTGTCCAACAAAAACCGGCGAAATCGGCGTGCATGAGCCGGCATTGCCCGTTCTTCCATTGACATTCCCGGGCCCTTTCTGTATCTCCGCGCGGTCCGGTGGGCTTTGCCTTCCGGATCTACGCACCCGTGGGCATCCGGCCGGCGCCGTCTAGCCGGGTCCCTGTCGATCCGATCTTCCCGCAAAAGCAGGTTGTGACGATAAAGGAGGGCGCGTTTCCTTTTAAATAACAACGCGAATTCAAAGGAAACCGCGATATGTCGAAGCGCCATAGCGTTAAGTACAAAATCGACCGCCGGATGGGCGAAAACATCTGGGGTCGTCCGAAGAGCCCGGCCAACAAGCGTGAATACGGCCCGGGTCAGCACGGCCAGCGCCGCAAGGGCAAACTGTCCGACTTCGGTATTCAGCTCCGCGCCAAGCAGAAGCTGAAAGGCTACTACGGCAACATTTCCGAGAAGCAGTTCCGCAAGGTTTACGCTGAAGCGTCCCGTCTGAAAGGCGATACGTCTGAAAACCTGATCGGTCTGCTGGAGCGTCGCCTCGACGCCGTCATCTACCGTGCCAAGTTCGTTCCGACCGTGTTTGCTGCCCGTCAGTTCATCAACCACGGCCACATCAAGGTCAACGGCAAGCGCGTCAACATCCCGAGCTACCAGCTGCGCCCGGGTGACGTGATCGAAGTCCGCGAAAAGTCCAAGCAGCTCGCCCTGGTTCTGGAAGCTGTCCAGTCCGCAGAGCGTGACGTGCCGGATTATGTCGACGTCGACCACAACAAGATGACCGCGACCTACGCGCGCATTCCGGGTTTCTCCGATGTACCTTATCCGGTGCAGATGGAACCGAACCTGGTCGTCGAATTCTATTCGCGCTAATCAGCGCCGAATACGGTTTGAGGGGAAGGGCCCGCCATCTGGCGGGCCTTTTCTTTTGAGCAACAGAGCTACTGAGCGCGCAATCTTTGCATATGCAGGTCCATTGCCTTTTCGATTGGTGATTTCTGGGTCTTGTCGGCAGGCACATAGACGCCATCGTCGGCGAGACTGGCCCACAGGGCCGATTGTTCCGCCTTTTCATGATGACGCGTTTCCTGATTGAGCTGCCTCATCAAGGCGCGGGTTTTGGCCTCTCTTTGAAAACTGAAGTGGTGTCCGTCATAGAGGCCCTTTTGAGCCGGATCTGCTGATCGATGCACATAAACCGAGGTGAGGAGTTCAATGCCGGACCGGGTTCTGCCTTTCAAGAGACACTCAAAGACCGCGACGCCATAGGTCTTGCCGCCGGTCCCGTATCTGCCTGGCAAGGAGCCCAAATCGCTGCCGAGTTTGGGGCAGGCGATTGCGCGATAGTCGTTGATCTCCCGGGTAGAGGCCTGAACGAACATGCCATCTGGCGCGATCGCATAGACATCTTCGGCCGGAGAAAATTGAAGTTTCCTTGCCAGAAGCCTGTCTGCTTCAGTCGTCTCCAGCGGCCCGGTTCCGCGAAACATGTGTATCAGAAAATAGCCGATCGCAACCGAAACAAGGCCGATTGAGATCCATTTCGAGGCGGAACTGCTCATGATCCGGTCTCCTCTTCAACGGTATCCTGCGGCCCAGTCCTCTTGGGGCCGTCCTTTCCTTCTGGGCCTCGACGGAAGGCGCCTTGCTCACGGGGCCTTTTGAGGCCCCTTGCTCAACGCCTTTGCGGCCGTTGGCAACAAGGCCGGTCAGTTGACGGTCTTGGGACTGGCGGTACGGCGGCCCGAGGCTGCGGCGACCGGAAACAGTTCCCGGGGGCTTTCCGTGCGATCGGAGCCAGGTTGTCCGCTCCAGACGGTGACCGTGACCTTCGGGGCGTCCTGCAAAGGGGCAAGGCGTGCGAAAATCCGGTCGTTCGACATCAGATTGTTCATTTGAACCAACTCGCATTGCTGAATGAATGTGACGAGTGCACCTTAGCAAACATGTCATTCTGGTTGTGTGATTTTCGGCACATCCTTGCGGTATCGTGGCACAATGTCGTCAACCTTGGTCAGATGTCATTGCGCGGAATGCGCAGCACCTGGCCCGGAAAGATCAGGTTGGGATTGCTCAGCAGATGCTGATTGGCTTCAAAGATCGGCTGATAGATCGTGTTGCCGTAGTGTTGTTGCGCAATCTTCGTCAAAGTGTCGCCGGGCCTGACGGTATAGGGCTGCCAGCCGCGATAACCGGACAGGATCCTGGGGCCAAAGAGGATCGGGATCACGACGGAGGGCCCGTTCTCATTGCCGCTGTCATCCACCAGGGTCAGAAAGAGGCGGGTCAATTCGAAGCTGTTGGTGTCCGGAATGTCGATGAAACCCTGAAACTGCCGCAGGCCCAGGGAGCCGACCTGGATAAACGACGTATATTCGTCGTGACCTTCGGAAACGCGGACACTGAGCGTGCCTTCAAAGGCTGTTGCATTGCCCGCGATCAAGATCCTTGGGCCAACGAGATCGAAGGGCTGCGGCTGCTGAATGTCGAGTGTCACGGTCATCTCGATTGCCTCCTGATACGTGCTCCGGATGTCAAAACTGCCCTCGACTGGTTCATAGTCAGCCACAATTTCTGGGCGAAAACGTGTTCGGTGCACTTGGGATTGAGGGTGACGGATTGGCAATTTTCAAGCCGGTGAACATACGCTAGAGATTGCCCCGACAAACCTGTTCAAAGACAGACGGCAAGGGCCACATGACCGACAAGTATTCAGAACTGCACCGGGAAGTTTTGAGATATTCGACAAAGAACGGATATCCGATCGACCGTTTTCAGCCTGTCCAATGCCAGTGTGGCCGGAATGATCTGCGTCTGGACAGTGACGATGAGTGCGGGGCGGCCGTTGTGACCTGTCCGTCCTGTCACTCCGAAACGGATATTCAGGACAGCCGCGATTACGCGGAGAACCTCGTTCGAAACATCTGCACCTGCGAAGAGGAGACATTGCTACTGGGGGTCGGGACCGCTGCGTATGACGACGACTCGGGCGATGTGCGCTGGGTTTATGTGGGCGGGCAATGCGAAGCATGCGGGCTTGCTGGGGTCTATGTTGATTGGCACGAACGATAACTTTCTGGCGGTTCGCTGCAGGGCGGGCCTGTGAAAGCGGGTGCTTTTTGCTTTTCCCTGCGCCAGCGATCCGCTATGTCACCGCAAACAGCCACGGAGCCCCAAGGCCGCGATCATGAACGACATTGCCGATACCGCCGACACGGATGTGCCGGCGCTCCTGCGAAACGCACCTTCAAGCGTGGAGTTCAAGAAGCTGCGCAAGCGGCTTCTGCGGCAGACGCGCGAGGCGATCGGCGACTTCGGCATGGTGTCTGCGCAGGCAACGCAGGAGAACAAGCCGAAATGGCTTGTGTGCCTGTCCGGTGGCAAGGACAGCTACACGCTGCTGGCGGTTCTGATCGAGCTGAAATGGCGCGGCCTGCTGCCGGTTGACCTCATTGCCTGCAATCTGGATCAGGCCCAGCCGGGGTTTCCGACCGATGTCCTGCCGAAATTCTTTGAAGACAACGGCATTGAACACCTGATCATCCGCGAGGACACCTATTCGATCGTCACGGACAAGATCCCCGAGCATCGCACCTATTGCTCGCTGTGCTCGCGCCTGCGTCGGGGCATTCTTTACCGGGTGGCGCGGGAGCAGGGCTGTGAGGCCATCGTGCTGGGCCATCACAGGGAAGATATTCTTGAAACCTTCTTCATGAATCTCTTCCATGGCGGCCGTCTTGCCTCCATGCCGCCGAAACTGATCAACGACGAGGGGGATCTTCTCGTTCTGCGCCCGCTGGCCTATGCGGCTGAGAGCGACATTGCCAAGTTCTCAAATGGCATGCAGTTCCCGATCATCCCGTGCAATCTCTGCGGCTCGCAGGACGGTCTGCAGCGGGAAGAAGTCAAGCGCATGCTGCAGGGCTGGGAGAAAGCCAATCCCGGCCGGCTCGGCGTGATGGCGAGGGCTTTGGGCCACACACGGCCGTCGCATCTGCTCGATCGGTCGCTCTATGACTTCGTCAACCTGCGTCCGGCGGAGGGGCAGGGCAAGGAAGAAAGCGGCGAGGCTGAGGAACCCTGCGGCGCAAGCCTCGCCATGACCGCCAAGCTGTTTGCTGCGGAGTAATAGGCCATAGCTTAACTGCTTATCGTAAGACGATTTTTCTAACCTTTTAAGGTACCAATGCTTGTTCCAGACGCAATTTTGAGAGAATGCCGGAAAGGTGGCGAGTTTGAAACACTGGAGCCCGTTCCACGGGTGAAAATCGATGAACTCAAAATCAAGTTCCCAAACTTACCCCAGCAATATCTCTATTTTCTGGAGCATGTTGGTGAAGGGGTAACTCGTTCTGAATATTGCATTTTTCAGCCCTTTGCTGCAGAGGAATACTACGACATACCGGAAGGGGGAGATTTTTTGCTGCCAGGGCCTTGGGAGACATCGGGTTTGCCAGAAGGAATGACCATGCCGCCCAGGTCAGCACTTGTTTTTGCACCCTCAGGTGGCGCCTGGGACTACTGTTTTTCCGGTCTGGGTGATGAAGCCGTTTTCACGCTTGATGTAACCGTCCCTCTGTTCAGTCGATCTTACGATGATTTCTTTTCCTACGTTTCCAGGTTGACCAACAGGACGCCCAAAATCTGACGTTATTGGGTTTGTCCTAGGGCCGATTTCCCGGGACGTGACGAGACTGCTGCGTAGAACTTCAGCTCAAATTGAATGTGATCTCCCGGAAGTCCGAAACCCGCGGACAGACGTGCGCTGCAACCTCGGGACGCGCAAAATCGATGGCAATGACGTCACAGCCTGCCCTCAGGCCAGCCTCGATCCCGGCAGGGGCGTCTTCGAAAACCAGACACGCTTCGGCACGCACATTCAGCCGTTCCACGGCCAGGAGATAGCCGGAAGGGTCCGGCTTGCCCTGTTGGATATCTTCCGCCGTCACGAACACTTCCGGAATTGGCAAACCGACGGCTGTCAGGCGCCGCGTCGCGAGATCTCGTCCCGCGGATGTCACGATGGCCCACCGGTCGGGAGGCAACCGGTCCAGCAGATTGGCGGCGCCCGGGACGGCGATGATACCGCGCACATCCGAGACCTCTGCCGCCTCAAGTCTTGCGGCCTCCGCTTCACAGTCCATGTCTGCTGTTGCAAAGTCGCGGATCGTGTCGATTGTCCGTCGGCCCTGGCAAACGGCGAGTAGAGCCTTGGGATCGACACCGTTCTGAACGGCCCAATCCGTCATCACGCGCTCAACGACGGCGCTGGAATCCAGGAGCGTGCCGTCCATATCGAACAGAACCGCCGAATACGTCCGATCCAGATGCACCATTCTCGATCTGATCCTTTGAAATTGCGGGAAACCTGAGCTGAGCATAGCCAGTCGGTCTGGTGAAATTCATGAAAAACCCGTGGCAAGGCTGGTTTTAGGCGAAAATCTCCCTCAACCAGCCTTCGACCGTTTGAACCGCCGGTCTTGCCGGGCGTGCGCTGTCACGGTGAAGCAGATGATGTGTTCGTGCCGAGGGCAGGGGGATGTTGAACGGGATCGCTAACCGGCCGCTTGTTGCCAGCTGCCGCGCGACCTTGCCCAGGAGCAGGGCGACACCGCCGCCGGACGCTGCCAGTTCAACCGCCGCAAGAGATGTGTCGACCGTGATGCCACGGCGCTGGTCCGGGGCTTTCAAACCGGCAGTCTCGAGGAAATTCGGCCAGTGATCGTCAAAGCCCAGAATGTTGATCCAGGGCTGGCCGAGAAGGTCTTCCGGTTGTCGCAGTTGCTTTCCAAGGTCCGGATGGCAGACGGGCAGAATGGTTTCCGCGCCGAGGGCTTCGGATTTCGCACCCGGCCAGCTGCCTGTACCCAACCGGATCTCAATATCGATCCCCGTTTCCAGCATGGTGTCCGCCCAGATGGCGGAGAGAAGCCGGATGGAAAGACCCGGGTGCCGGCGCTGAAGGGCAGGCAGGGCAGGAGCGATGATCAGGGCCGCCTCGGAGATCGGAGCGCGGAGGGTGACCGTGCCGGATGACCTGGTGCCGAAGAGAGAGTTGGTGGCTGCGGCAAGGTCCTGCAAGGCCTTGCGCACGGACGGTAAATAGGCGCGCCCGCTTGCGGTGAGATCGACTTTGCGCGTGGTGCGTTCCAGAAGCTGGTGGCCGAGCTGGTTTTCCAGGGAGCTGACATGGTTGCTGACGGCGGCCTGGGTCAGGCCAAGCTCCGCACCGGCCGCGGTGAAGCTGCCCAGCCGGCTGGCCGCCTCGAAGCTTCGCAACCACTGCATATTGGGGAGGGAGGACATCACGCAGCCTATTCATAAAAAATACGAAGGAAACTTGTCAGATTATATCGTTTCTCTTTTGATTTGGCGAGGCGCAAGCTGAGAGCTCCTGTTTCACTCCTTCAGAAGGCTGCGTCTCATGCGTGTCGGTTTCATCGGTCTTGGCAATGTCGGCGGCAAACTTGCCGGCAGCATCCTGCGTAACGGTTTCGAGCTCACCGTGCTCGACCTCAACCCGCTGCTGGTGGAGAGTTTTGTCGCCAGGGGCGCAACACGCGGCGACAGTCCGAAACAGTTGGCGGAAAGCTGCGATGTTGTCATCACCTGCCTGCCGAGCCCGGCGGCGTGTGCTGCCGTGGTCGAAGGCGAAAACGGCATCCTTGAAGGGATCGGCCCGGGCAGGATCTGGGCGGAGATGTCGACGACCGACGCGGCTGAGACCAGGCGTCTGGCAGAGCTCGTGATCGCCAGGGGGGCGGAGGCGATCGAATGTCCGGTTTCCGGTGGATGCCACCGCGCGGCGACCGGCAACATCGCGATCTTTGCCGGCTGCGCGCGGCCCACCTTTGAAAAGGCACTGCCGTTCCTGACCGTGCTCGGCCGGCGCGTGCTGCATACCGGCGACATCGGATCGGCCTCGATCCTGAAAGTGGTGACCAACTACCTGGCAACGGCCAATCTCGTCGCCCTTGCGGAGGCGCTGACCACCTGCAAGGCCGCCGGCATGGATCTGAACACCTCTTATGAGGCGATCCGGATTTCCTCGGGCAATTCCTTTGTGCACGAGACGGAGAGCCAGGTCATCCTGAACGGCTCGCGCGACATCTCCTTCACCATGGACCTGGTGGCCAAGGATATCGGTCTCTTTCAGAAGATCGCCGAGGACAATGACGTGCCTTTGGAACTGTCGCCCCTGCTGAACCGGATCTTTGCCGATGGCATCGAGCGGTATGGCCCGAGGGAGCTCTCGCCGAACATCATCAAACGGCTTGAAGACGCAACCAGCCTCAATGTGCTTGCGCCCGGTTTTCCCGCTGAAATGCTTGACGACGAGCCGGAAGAATCCGGCTATGAAGTTGTGCCCCATCGGGGTGAACCGGCGTCAAACAAACGGGAAGCGGCAGGCGGATGATCGAAAAGCGGCAGTTTTACATCGATGGCACCTGGGTTGAGCCGATTGAGCCGAATGACCTGACCGTGATCAACCCGGCCACCGAGCAGCCGGTTGCCGTGATTTCGCTCGGCACCGCTGCCGATGTCGACAAGGCCGTTGCCGCCGCGCAGGCCGCCTTCGACACCTGGTCGCAGACCTCTGTCGAGGAACGGGCGGCTCTGCTGGAGCGGGTCATTGCCATTTATGAGCGACGGTCAGGCGAGATGGACGAGGCGATCCGCCTGGAAATGGGCGCGCCGATCGATTTTGCCCGCGAGCAGCAGACGCCTGCCGGGACAGGCCACCTGCAGGCTACTCTGGAAGCGTTGCGGAACCACCGGTTCGAAAGACCCAGCCCGCGCGGGGGCAGTCTTCTGCGCCACGAACCCATCGGTGTCTGCGGCCTGATCACACCCTGGAACTGGCCGATCAACCAGATCGCCGCCAAGGTGGCCCCGGCGCTGGCCGCCGGCTGCACCATGGTTCTGAAGCCGAGCGAGATTGCGCCGCTGTCCGCACTTCTCTTTGCCGAGATGCTGGACGAGGCCGGCTGTCCGGCGGGCGTGTTCAATCTGGTCAATGGCGATGGTCCCGGGGTTGGCGCTGCCATGTCGTCCCATCCCGGCATCGACATGATGTCTTTCACCGGGTCGACCCGCGCTGGCATCTCCGTCACGCAGAACGCCGCGGAGACAGTCAAGCGCGTGGCGCTGGAGCTGGGCGGCAAGTCGGCCAACCTGGTGTTTGCGGATGCGGACCTGGAAACCGCGCTGCGCTTTTCCCTTGGCAGCTGCTTTTCCAATACGGGCCAGTCCTGCGACGCGCCGACCCGCCTGCTGGTGGAGCAAAGCGTCTATGAGGATGCAGTTGCTCTTGCAGGAACAATCGCGGCGGAGACCAGGGTGGGCGATCCGGCCAGGCCCGGCGATCACGTCGGTCCCGTGATCAGTGATCTGCAATATGAAAAGATCCAGGGGCATATCGAGCGCGGCATTGCCGATGGCGCCCGGCTTGTCGCCGGTGGCCCGGGAAAACCGGACGGGTTCGAGACCGGCTATTTCGTCAAGCCGACGGTCTTTGCCGATGTCACCAACGAGATGTCGATTGCCCGCAACGAGATTTTCGGACCCGTGCTGGTCATGATCCCGTTCGAGACGGAAGACGAAGCGATTGCCATGGCCAATGACACGCCCTATGGCCTGGCCGCCTATCTTCAGACCGGCGACCCGGAACGGGCCAAACGTGTCTCGCGGAAACTGAGAGCGGGCAGCGTCTATGTCAACGGGGCCAGCCCGGACTGGGACGTGCCTTTCGGTGGCTACAAGCAATCGGGCAACGGCCGCGAATACGGCGAATTCGGCCTGGAGGATTTCCTGGAGCTGAAGGCGATTACGGGCTGATGCTGGAACCCCGCATTTGCGGTTTGACGTCGAACTGCCGGATCAGTTCTTTGCGTCCTTCGACCTGTTGAGCAGGTCGTGCCGTGTGCGGATGTCTTCCGGCCAGCTGGCCTTGATGAAGGACAGAACCGCGACGATGTCTTCGTCTGTCAGCGTCTCTTCAAACGCCGGCATGTTTGAGGCAACGGTCTCCAGTCCCAGCGCTTTTCGGGTTCCGAATTTGGTGATCCGGAAGAGAAGGTCGTCGGAATGGTGCCAGGTGTGGCCTGTTTGGTCATGCGGTGGCGCCGGCAGCGTGCCGTCGGCATTCGCGGTCTGCCAGTCCGGTTCTCCTTGAAGCTGATTGCCGTGGCAGGCAGCGCAGGCCTGCTCATAGATGCCGGCACCCTGACGGACCAGCGCCGGATCGTCCGGGCGGAGAAGGCCGGCCGGAGCAGAGTTTGAGGTCCCTTGCGGCCAGGTGGCGTATCCGACGGCTGCCGCAATGGCCATGATCAAGGCGGCGCAGGCAGGCCAGACGACTTTTGGCCGAAGGATCATCACAGCACAACGATAGGCGAGCCGTCGGGAACGCGGCTGTAGAGGTCGATGATGTCCTGGTTGATCAGCCGGACGCAGCCGCTGGAGACGGCCGAGCCGATGGTCCAGTATTCCATCGTGCCGTGAACGCGGTAGAGCGTGTCCTTGTTGCCCTGAAAGATGTAGAGCGCCCGGGCGCCAAGCGGGTTCTGCAGTCCCGGCGGCATGCCGCCGTTGCGCCAGCTCCACTGCTCCAGTTCCGGCTCGCGGGCAATCATCTCCTCAGGCGGCGTCCATTTCGGCCAGGCGGCCTTGCGGGCGATCCTGGCCCGTCCGGACCATTCGAACCCGGCTCGTCCAAGACCGACGCCATAGCGCATCGCCTTGCCCTGTTCCTGGACCAGGTAGAGGTAATAGTTGTTGGTGTCGACGACCAGGGTCCCGACCCGTTCGCTGGTCGGGTAATCGACCTGCTGTCGAAAGAAGCGCTCGGGGACTTTTTTCAGATCGACCGCGGGCAGCGGAAACCGCTCTTCCGGCATGGCGCGATACATGGCGAGATTGGCCGGATCCTCCGCGGGCGACAGGGGAATTGGCGCCTTGCCGGTCGACGCGCAGCCGGTGACGGCGAGCCCTGCAAGGCTCGCCGAACCGGCAAGAAAGTGTCTTCTTGTCAGGTGTTTCATCTTGTTGTCACTGACCCATTTCCATGTAGGGTTTGGCGCTTTCAGAGCCCTTTGCCCTGATTGCGTAGACGGAGTAACGGGCATCAGGGTCGTGCCCCATGCCGAGGGAGCCTTGCGGCATTCCCGGCACGGCGATCCCGCGAATGTCAGGGCGCTCGCTCATCAGTTTTTCCATGGCCTCCAGCGGCACATGGCCTTCAACGATGTATTTGCGCTCATCGCCGATCACCGCAGTGTGGCAGGCCTGCATGTCGTCCGGGACACCGGCCTGCTTCTTGATCGCGGTGAGGTCGTCGTGGTCCTCGACGACGACCGTGTAGCCTGCGGCTTCAACGGCGTCGGTCCAGACCTCGCAGCAGCCGCACCAGGGCGTCTTGTAGACGGTGATCGTCGTCTCGTCCCCGGCCTGTGCTGCGGCAGACAGGAACAGGGCGCTGCCGAGTGCGGCAAGCATCACTTTGGTCTTGGTCATTGGTTGGCTCCGGTCTTGTTGGTGGTATGGCAGGATTTGCCCATGAAACGGTGCAGGACCGCATGCATGGCAACGCAGCCGAGCATCGGCCCGGCCAGGAGAAGGGTTTCCGTCCAGGTCAGTCCGGAAGGGGCCGAATAGATCAGGAGCCCCGTGCCGGCGAGCATGGCCAGACAGCAGGCAGCCATGAAAAGCGTGTGGGCGTTCAGGAAGCCGCGAGCGGCGACCGGTGTCGTGACGGACGAAGTCCGATTGGTGGTGTCCTCAAAGCTCATTGAGCGATTACCTGTAAGTGAGGTGAGGCGAAGCCCGGGCCGGGTGAAGGCACCCGGATCAGCTTCGTTCAACCTTGCAGTTTCTGATGATCCCGGGCCTGTCGGACCGGGGACGGGTGATCAGAAACCGATGGGAGGCTGAAGGACGGGGCCAGGCCCATGCGCGGTCAGGACGGACGATGAGGTTCTTTCGATTTCCACTTCGGCCGCCACGGGAAGCGCCAGAGACGCCAGCAGCAGAGACAGACAGTCTGCGCTGCACTGGACCGATTTGGTGCCGGGAGCCTGTCGGCTGCCCTGTTCACAGCATGCGTGATGAGGCAGTTCTAGAGCTGACGTCGTTGCAGAAACGCCAGTCTCGGGGCTTGCCATGGCACCGGCCGTCGTCTTGGCACCGCTGAAGGCGGCGGCCATGTTGACCCCCAAAAACAACATCAGCAGCAATGTAACGAGGATGGCGCGCATGCCTGACCTGTTTTCCACTCCTTGCCCGCACAGACTCACCTCTTGAGCCTTTGCAGCCTGACCCCGCAGGTAAGGGCGAAATGCGTTCAAACCGTGACTGAAGAGCTGTTGGCGGCGACTGGCGCACGGATCGGTCTAGCGTCCTGATCCGATGTCACCCTTCAGGTCGGCTCTTGCCTGATATTTCTGCAAAGCGGCCAGCAGGCTCTTTTCGGGATCGAGGCCGCATTCGATGGCGAGCGCGTGGACGGCGAACAACAGGTCGCCGATTTCCTCTTCCAGATCGGCGGTGATGTCAGGCCTGGACCGTCCGTAGTTTGAAGCCTTCAGGACTTCCTTGCTGACCTCTCCAAGTTCGCTGGTGATGTCGAGCAGACGCTGCTCCGGAGCGCATTTCAGGCCGTGTCTGGCCAGAAAGGCAGCAATATCTTCGGTTGACGTGGTCTCTGTCATGTTTTCACCGGTGCCTGATTGTCTGTTGCAACAGAATAGCCACTTGCAGCCTTCAGAACGATGCTTTTTGGGTTTGAAGACGATCCAGTGCCGCTCGGCCCGCAACTTCCCCTCCTCAAGACTGGACCCGGTGCACCGATCGGGCCAGTCTGCTGGGAAGTGGACTTGCGGGAGGTGTCATGCGGGATTTGCGGATCTGTTTTGTGGGCGACAGTTATGTAAACGGCAGCGGAGACGAAACAGGCCTTGGTTGGACCGGGCGTCTTTGTGCCCGGCGAATCTCCGGGGACCTGCGCCTGACCCGCTACGATCTCGGCATTCGCGGGGAAACCACCGATCAGATCGGCGCACGCTGGCAGAGCGAGTGCACACCGCGGCTGCCGGAGGGCGCCGACAACCGGGTGGTTCTGCAATTCGGCATCAATGATGTTGCCGTGATTACAGGGCAGGGGCGGCATGTTGCCCCCGAAGCGTCTCTGGCGAGCGCCGCGGAACTGGTTTCGGCAGCAGCCGCGGCCTACCCGACCCTGTGGGTCGGTCTGCCGCCGGCAAATGTCGCATGCTCTCCGATGCATCCAAGCGCCGGACTTGAAATCAGCTTTCGCCAGGAAGACGCGATCGCGCTCAACGGTGCCTTCAAGGACCTGGCCGCCAAGCTGGGCATTGCCTATCTCGACATTCAGACCCCTTTGCTTGGCGATACAGCCTATCTGGACAGCCTGACCCGAGGAGACCGGATGCATCCGGACGGAGAGGGCTATGCCCGGATTACGGATCTGGTGGATGCCTGGCCCGCCTGGTCGGACTGGTTCGAAGTGTAGAAATGGGAGAGGGTGAATTGAAGCGTCTTGCCCATCTTTTCGGCGGAGCGCCGGTGTGAGCGGCTGGACGACGTTTCAACCATCCCCTATCTCTTTCCCATGACCTTGCGCGCACAACAGACATCCAATGACTACGGTATCGTCGTGGAACCGCTTGCCGGCGAAGTGATTGCCTGGCGGGGCAAAGAGATAATAGCCCGTTCCAACAGAGCGAAGGTCATGTATGAGACCCGGCTGTCGCCGGTGGTCTATTTCCCGCAAGAGGACATCCTGGCAGAGCTGGAACCGGCGCCGGAGCACAAGACCTTCTGTCCGTTCAAGGGCACGGCTTCCTACAGCCACGTGAAGGTCGGTGAGGAGCGTATGGAAAACGGTGCCTGGCACTATCCCAAGGCCCT
Organism: Labrenzia sp. VG12; assembly: GCF_002237595.1. Taxonomy (NCBI): domain Bacteria; kingdom Pseudomonadati; phylum Pseudomonadota; class Alphaproteobacteria; order Hyphomicrobiales; family Stappiaceae; genus Labrenzia; species Labrenzia sp. VG12. The sequence goes on along the minus strand of NZ_CP022529.1, from coordinate 2,011,393 downwards.
GCCGGAAGGCCAGGCGGTGGACGGTTGTTTTGCCTTCATGCCCGGTGTTGCAGACCGGATCGAGCACGAGGGCGCGGAGATCGAGGCGCTGCCGATCGGCAATATCACCGGGCCGGTGGTCGACTGGCTCCTGCGCGAGGCGTGGCTTGCCAAGTCGCCGGACGAGCTGCTGGCAGCGCTCGGCCGGAAACTGGTGGAGGACGGCGTTGCCGTTTCCCGCCTCAGCATTCTGATCTGGTCCCTGCATCCGATGATCGCCGGGCAGAACTGCATCTGGTCGCGCGACGAGGACGAGGTCATCAGCCGCTATCCGTCCTACGAGATCCTGGAAAGCCCGGTCTTTACCGACAGCCCGTTCCAGCACGTGGCCGACGGCCTCGGCGGTGTGCGTCAGAAGCTCGACACCAATCCGGACGAATTCAACTTTCCGATCATGGAGGATCTGAAGGAGAAGGGCGTAACCGACTATGTCGCAATGCCCTTGCCTTTCTCCGACGGGCGCATCAACGTCCTCACGCTTGCATCAGACCATCCGAATGGTTTCACCACCGCCAATCTCGGGCTCATTTTCGAGTGTTCCGCCCTGATCAGCCGCCTTTTTGAGGTCTTTGCCCTGACCTCCAGCGCGACCTCGCTGCTGGAAACCTATCTGGGCAAACGCACAGGTGCCCGGGTGCTGGGCGGAGAGATCCGCAGGGGCGACGGCGATGTCATCGACGCGGCAATCCTGTTCTGCGATCTGCGCCATTCCACGCGGCTGGAGACGGAGCTGGGCCGTGAAGCCTATGTGGAGCAGCTCAACCGCTTCTTTGAAGTCACCACGGACATCGTCAACTCGCATGAAGGCGAGGTGCTCAAATTCATCGGCGATGCAGTGCTGGCGATCTTTCCGGCGGGAGCCGGGCATGCGGCGGCCTGCGCTCATGCCGTGGAAAGTGCGCACGAGATTGTCTCAAGGCTGAAGGACCCGGATCCGGAGACGAATGACATGTCGCTGTCCTGCGCCATCGGCATTGCCTATGGCGAGGTGACCTATGGCAATGTCGGGTCAAAGGAACGGCTGGATTTTACGGTGATCGGCAGTGCGGCGAATGTTGCTGCCCGGCTTGGCGAATATGGCAAGGTCATCGGCCAGCCGGTGGTGGCAACGGACGAGGTTGCGGTGGAGGGCCGGTTCAGAACCGACAGTCTTGGCGGTGTGGAGCTGCACAATGTCAGGGACCGGGTCGCGGCCAGTACGGTATTCGTTGAAGGCTAAAGTTCGTTCCCGGTTCAGTGAAGGCTTTTTTCGCCTGCAAACCCGCCCATCGGCTGGTTGCGCACCAGGATCACGAGACCTTCGTCGGACGGCCCGGCGTTCTTCGCGGCGACGCCACCGTAATTGGCGCAAAGCTCTTCAGCGCTCTTCTTTTGAGCGGGCGTGAACATGGTGATGGCCTGGCAATCGACCCGGCGCAGTTCCGTGTCGGTTTTCACGCCGCCGGACAAGGCGAGACTCACGCCGGCCAGTGCAAGCGCGAAAGTGGTGGTGGCTGCAACAGTAATCTTCTTCATTGTCCCCGGTCCCATTTCCCGGCCCCGAACAGTTCAAGGGCCTCGTGATATGGACGGAGAATGGCGGAACACACCTGTACTCACCCTGACATCCGCATTCACCTGACGTTCAGATTAGGCGATTCGTCTGATATTGCCGAGGTTTGGCGCCAGAAGCTGCGATTTCGATTCGGGTTAACGTTGGATAAAGCGCAAGTCTAGGTGGTTTTGACGGGGGTGTCAGAGCTCCGTCTGGGTCACCTCGTCCGGATGCTCCAACCGAAGCTGGTTCCGGACATCGGTCAGGATCCTGCCCAGAAGGTTCTGGCCCGGCCAGTCTTCTGGCGCGGTCCGGGCCGCCTTTTGCGCGTCAAGACCAATGCCCCAGATCAGGTCGTTGGGGCTGGCTTCGGCGAGCAGCTTGTCGCCTGTCTGGAAGAGCTTGCGCCTGAGCCCCTTGTTCTGGCTGAACTTCGCGTGGTTCACGCGGTAGACGATCTCTTCCCTGCGGGCCTGCCAGATGGTTTCCTCAAAGTTTCGGACCTGCCGGCCAAGCGCCTTTTGCCGCCCCGGATCGGAAGCGGTCGCGATTTTGGCAGCCGTCTCGGGATCGTCGAACAGGAGCGCCTTGGAATACATCATGGCCTGTTCGGCGGTGTTGAAGGTCTTGCCGTCGAGATCGAACGCGGATTTCTGCCACTGGCTGAATGGTCCGCCCCAAAAGAAATGAAATCGGTCGGCGGTGTTGGTCAAAACCTTGTCCTCATGGGCGACACATCGGCAAACAAAAGGGGCGGAAGACCGCCCCTTGAAACTTCGACCCTTGCAGGTGCTGGCGGCTCAGGCCGTCTGCTGGCTGGTCTCGACACCTTTTTCGGTGAGCATGCCCTGCAGTTCCTGGTTCTGGAACATTTCACGGATGATGTCGCAGCCGCCGACGAATTCACCCTTCACGTAGAGCTGGGGAATGGTCGGCCAGTTGGTGAATTCCTTGATGCCCTGGCGCAGCTCATCGTCTTCCAGCACGTTGATGCCTTTGTACGGCGCGCCGACATAGTCGAGGATCTGCACAACCTGCCCGGAAAAACCGCATTGCGGGAAGTTCGGGGTGCCTTTCATGAACAGCACAACATCGTTGCTGTCGACTTCGTTCTTGATCCAGTCCTGGATGCTCATGGGTTTCACGTCCTCATTGTTTCGCCGGCGGCGCCAGAAGCGATTTGCCGGTGCGGTAAACCAGTTTCGATACGGAGCGCCAGATCCGAAGTTCCATGACCAGCATGGCAAGCAAGGTCACGGTCAGCAATAAGGCGAGCATCATGTTCAGATCTCCGATCGACTTCCCTGCTATCTGGACAGGTGAGGGGCAAGAATCAAGTGTTCATGCGCCTGCGCGGCAACCTGTCAGGCCGTTTTTGCTCAATCCGGAGCCTTGGTCTGAAGCGCAAGCGCGTGCAGGGCACCGCCCATGTTGCCCTTCAGGGCTTCATAGACCAGTTGATGCTGCTGGACGCGGCTCTTGCCCCGGAAGGCTTCGGAAACGACATTGGCCGCGTAGTGATCGCCATCGCCGGCCAGGTCGCGGATCTCCACCTGAGCGTCGGGCAGCGCCTCCTTGATCAGGGTTTCGATCTCATTCGCGTTCATCGGCATTGTGCATCAGTCCTTTTGTATAAGCGCCTGAACGGCAACGAGCTTAAGCCGTCGCCATATAGTTCGGGAACCAATCTTCGTGCGCTTTTTTCAAGTTTGCAACGGATATGGTGAGGATGCCTTCCACAGTCAAATCCGATCCGCCCGTTGTGCCGATTTGTTGAACGTCGACGCCGGCGTCCAGAATGTCTTCCATCACCGCCTCGACCTTGTCCTGCGCGACGGTCAGAACGTAGCGGCCCTGGTCCTCGCCGAAGAGTGCGGCATGGGCGGGGCTGTCCACCTTGACCGTGGCGCCGAGGCCGCCGGCCATGGCCATTTCTGCAAGCGCAACGCCCAGGCCCCCGGAAGAAATGTCATGCACGCCTGTGAGGCGGGCTGCGCCGATCAGCTGGCGGACCAGCGTGCCGCGGCGTTTTTCTGCGGCCAGGTCCACGGGCGGCGGAGCACCTTCCTCGCGGCCGAGAATGTCTGCGAGATACTGGGACGCGCCAAGGTGGGTGCCAAGGCCGCCGATCACCAGGATCGCGTCGCCTTCCTGCGTGAAGGCAGCAGCGGCTCGGACAGTGACATCCGGCAGCAGGCCGACGCCGCCAATGGCCGGGGTCGGCAGGATCGCTTCGCCATGGGTCTCGTTGTAAAGCGAGACATTGCCGGAAACGATCGGGAACTGCAGCTCGCGGCAGGCTTCGCCGATGCCTTTGATGCAGCCGACGAACTGGCCCATGATCTCCGGCTTTTCCGGATTGCCGAAATTGAGGTTGTCGGTCGCTGCAAGGGGTTCGGAGCCGACGGCAGTCAGGTTACGCCACACTTCGGCAACCGCCTGTTTGCCGCCTTCAAACGGATCGGCCTCGCAATAGCGCGGTGTGACATCGACGGAGAAGGCCAGGCCCTTGCGGCCGCCCTCCACACGGATGACGCCGGCATCGCCGCCCGGCGTCGCAGCGGTGTTGCCCTGGATCAGGGTGTCATATTGTTCATAGACCCAGCGGCGGGACGAACCGTTGGCGTTGCCGACCAACGTCTTCAGAGCTTCGGCATAGTCCGCCGGCTCGGCGACGTCTGAAGCGGTCAGAACAGGCAGTTTCTTGGGCTCGACCCAGGGCCGGTCATATTCCGGTGCCTCGTCGCCCAGTTCCTTGATGGGCAGGTCGGCAACGATGTCGCCCTGGTGCTTGACCACAAAGCGCAACGTGTCGGTGGTCTTGCCGACAATGGCGAAGTCCAGGCCCCATTTCTTGAAGATGGCCTCGGCCTCGTGTTCCTTTTCCGGACGCAGCACCATGAGCATGCGCTCCTGGCTTTCGGAAAGCATCATCTCGTAGGCGCTCATGCGCTCTTCGCGCACCGGCACCTTGTCGAGGTCAAGTTCGATGCCGAGGTCGCCGCTGGCGCCCATTTCGACGGCAGAACAGGTGAGACCGGCGGCGCCCATGTCCTGGATGGCGATGACGGCACCGGTTTCCATCAGCTCCAGACAGGCTTCCAGAAGGCATTTTTCGGTGAACGGGTCACCGACCTGAACCGTGGGGCGCTTTTCGTCGATCGTGTCGTCGAATTCGGCCGAGGCCATGGTCGCACCACCGACGCCGTCGCGGCCGGTCTTGGCGCCGAGATAAACGACGGGCAGGCCGACACCTTCGGCCTTGGCCAGGAAAATCGCATCGGATTTGGCAAGACCGGCTGCAAAGGCGTTGACCAGGCAGTTGCCGTTGTAGCGGGCATGGAACTCGACTTCACCGCCGACCGTCGGCACGCCGAAGGAGTTGCCGTAACCGCCGACACCGGAGACGACCCCGGAGACCAGGTGTTTTGTGCGCGGATGGTCAGGCTCGCCAAACCGCAATGCGTTCATGGCAGCGACAGGCCGGGCGCCCATGGTGAACACGTCGCGCAGGATGCCGCCGACCCCGGTCGCAGCGCCCTGGTAGGGCTCGATATAGGACGGGTGGTTGTGGCTCTCCATCTTGAAGACGACCGCCTGGCCGTCGCCGATATCGACGACGCCGGCATTCTCGCCCGGTCCCTGCAGGACGCGCGGACCTTCCGTCGGCAGCGTCTTCAGCCATTTCTTGGAGGACTTGTAGGAGCAATGCTCGTTCCACATGGCCGAAAAGATGCCGAGTTCGGTGAAGCTGGGCTCGCGGCCGATCAGCTCCAGGATGCGCTCGTATTCATCGGGCTTCAGGCCGTGGGAAGCAATCAGGTCGGGCGTGATCTTGATGTCGTTCGGGATCATGTCGGTCCGGTCATTTGAGGCCGCTGCGGCGGGGCCGCGCTGGCGCAGGCTGGCAGTGATGCCGCCCTTTAGCAGATTGTCCGGGAAATGGGGAGCCTCGCGGTTCAAAGAAAATCCGGAAATTGCCGCTCATCCAAGAGCTTTCGCCAGAATAACGCCCGTATAGCCGACATAAGCCAATAGCATGAGCGCGCCTTCGCGGCGGCTAAGGCGCCATCCGCTCATGGCAAAGACCAGCAGCGCGGCGGTTGCACCGAGCAATACCCAGATGTCGAGCCGCATGATTTCCTGCGGAACCTGCAAGGGAGAGATCACTGCCGTCAGACCGAGAATGCCCAGGATGTTGAAGAGGTTCGAGCCCAGAATGTTGCCGAGAGCGATGTCTGTCTGGCGTTTGAGCGCAGCCATGACCGAGGTGACAAGTTCCGGCAGCGAGGTGCCGACGGCCACGATCGTCACGCCAATGACGGCGTCGCTGACACCGGCTGCCCTGGCAATCGTGCTTGCACCGGCCACCAGAAAATGCGCGCCACCGAGAATCATGGCAAGACCGCCAAAGGCCATGAGCAGATTGAGAGACAGGTGCGACGGTTTCGGCTGGGGGATGACAAGCTCCGTCCCGCCGCGATGAAGCTCTGCTGCTGGCGTTTTCTGTCCCTTTTCCATCCGATAGGTGATCACAAGATAGGCGGCAAGGGCGAGCACGAGCGCAAGGCCTGCTTCCCGGCCGATCAGGCCGGTCAGGGCAAGGCCGGTAAAGGCGAGCGCTGCCAGGGCGTTTGCAGGACCGTCCCGCATGAGGGCTGCCGGATCGACGCGCAAGGGACAGATCAGCGCGGTCAGGCCAAGGATCAAAAGAATATTGGCGATGTTCGACCCGGCGACGTTGCCCACGGCAATGCCGGGCGAGCCGTTCAGGGCGGCCAGGACGCTGGTCATGAGTTCCGGTGTCGAGGTGCCGAAACCGACCAGAACCAGACCAATCAGCAATTCGGAAATGCCGAACCGCTGCGCGAGGCCCACGGAACCGCGCACAAGCAGGTCACCACCAGCCACGAGAAGCGCAAGGCCAAGCAGAATTTCAAGGACGGTCATGGTCGAGATCCAATGGAATGGCGATCGGCAGATAGGGGGCGTCCCTGCGGTTTGCAATGGCTATGGTCTGGAATGCGACCAGGCGCAGCCAGCAAACTGGTTCACGACACGAAGACACAAGAAATGCCTGTCTGCACTCGTTTCACTTCATCCCCGGATTTGTGCTTCCAGCGCCTCCACCAGGCCCTTGCCGTAAAACGTGACCCGTCGGGTCCCGGCGATGCGCGGATCGCGAATTTCAAGCCGCAGCGCTTGCGTGAAAAAGAGGTTGGTGCGGTCGGCCTCGGCGATTGCGTTCCAGGGGATCAGCAGTGGCTCGTGGCCGATCCGGAAGGGCAGGATCGGGCGCAGGAAGAGGCCGGATGGTGTCGTCATCACCGTAAGCACGTTGCGATAGCTGGACAGCCTGCCGAAGGTGGCGCTGGTGAAATGCCAGCTCTGGCCTGAAGCCGGCTGCGTCCCGGGATAGGATCGCGCCAGCGACGCCCAGCCGCTGATGCGGGCCGTCGCAAACACGATTGCCGACCACAGCAACGCAAAGCCGACGAAAAATCCTGGGATGATCAGGGCGACTAGACCGGAGTCGGACATGGACAACAACCGCTTTTGAGCGCAGCACCTGCGCATTGAACCCGCAGTCTAGCCCAGATTCGCCGCGACGGTCCGTGGAATGTTCACTGCCAGCTTCGGCAGAACGTCCTATTCGAAACTGTCGTAACAGACACAATTGTCTTCCAGCAGATCCTGCAGAACCTGAAGGCCCTTGGCGGTTTCCTCGCGGCTGCGCGGGTTGGTGATACCGATGCGCACCCGATGATAGACCTTGCCGGAGCGCCCCGCCTTGAATTCGTCCTCGTCGTCGATGAGCACGTTTTCAGAGGCGGCGGCGGCCTTGAAGGTGCCAGAGAGCCAGGGTTCGGGCAGCTTGAGCCAGAGGAACGGCGCGTCCGGCGCTGATTCCATCTCGTATTTGCCGAGATGCGCCTGGACCAGAGTGTGGCGCGCCGCAATTTCAGCCAGGATCTTCTTGCGGAAATCCTCAGCGGCACCGGACAGAACCAGGCGGGCGGAGAGTTCCGACAGCAGAAAGGAAATGCCGCCGGTCAGCATCTTGTGCGCGGTATAGACCCGCTGGGCATGGGAGAGGGGGCTGGAGACCCAGCCGCCACGCACGCCTGCGGTCACCGACTTTGACAGGGAGCCGACATGGAAGGTGCGTTCCGGGGCGAGTGCGGCTATCGGCAGAACGTCCGTTTCTCGCAAGGAGCCGTAGACTTCGTCCTCGATGATCCAGAGATTGTGCTGACGGGCCACGTCGGCAATCTCCTGCCGACGCCTGGCGCTCATGATGCGCACGGTCGGATTGTGCATGCTCGGCATTAAAAACATCAGCTTCGGGTGTTTTTGCGCGCAGACCCGCGCCAGATCGTCCGGCAAGGGTCCCTCATCGTCCCGGGCGACCTGGATCGGCCGCCGGCCGCTAAGCGCCGCGCCGCGGGCAATTGAGCTGTAGGTGAGGTCCTCGAATGCGACCTGGTCTCCGGGCGCCGTTGTTGCGGCAATGATGGCCATGATGGCGGCCTGGGCGCCGGTTGTCGGCACAATGCTGCCTTCCGACGGTTCCCAGCCGGCACGGGACAGCCAGATGCGGCCCGCCTGCCGCCAGCTGTCCGGCACCGTGCGGGTATAGCTGGCAATTTCGTAGGCTGCCTCCCGCGTGATCTCCGCCGTCAGATTGCAGATTGCCTCGGCCTGGCCGATTTCCGGCGCGGAGGTGCTGTCGAAACGGATGGCTTCCGGGGAGGGGACCGAGATCCGGGTGCCGGCGAAGGCCGTGTCTCTCGGAGCGGCCATGGCACCCTGCAGCCAGGATGTCGCCCGGGAAGCGCTGCCGGCTGGTGCGTGCGGCGGCCTGTCCAGATCCGGCTTGGTGTCTTCCTCGAGCGTCGGCTCCGGCGCACTGCCAAGCACAAAGGTGCCGCGGCCGACTTCACCGCTGACCAGACCTCTTTGCCGGATCACCGCGTAAGCGCGTCCGATCGTGCCGACGGTGACGCCGAGATCATAGGCGAGGTCGCGTTGCGGCGGCAGCTTCGCGCCCGCCGCAAGTGCGCCGGTCGCAATGTCTTCACCGATCCGGTCGGCAAGGCGGATATAGAGCGGTCCCTGGCCGTCCGGGATTTCTGGGTGCCAATTTGTCATGGTGACAATTTAATATATTGCATCCGTCATTGAGTCAATTCATATGATTGTAGCGCTACAATGTTTGGTGCAACACAAATTGTAACCCTTTGGAGTAAGAAATGAGTGCAATACACACGCTGACTGGCGCGCCAAGCGCCCCTTCAAGCTTCTTGTCGGAGATCAGGAGCCAATTGTTCCTGTTCCTGCGGGCAAGGCGGACGCGGCTGGATCTCCTGGAACTGAGTGATCACCAACTGGATGATCTCGGCCTCAGTCGGGAAGCGGCGCGCCAGGAAGCGCAGCGTCCGTTCTGGGACATTGGCGGCCGGCGCGAGGGCCGGTCTTGAAGCCCATTTTCCAAACCAGGGTCTTTCCGGGTCAGACCAGACCTGTCTGACCCGGAAAGGCCCTGGTGCAAAAGCCCCGGCCTGAGCAATTCAGCCCCTGACAAGGACCGCTGCCCCCGGCGGAGCCTTGTTGACTGCCGGACACGGATGCAGTCCCGTGTCCGGCATTTTGCGTTCAGACCGCGCCGGTATATTCGCCGCGGGCCGGATAGTCGTTTTTCTGGACAAAATCGAGGGCGCCGACCATCTCCTGGAAATGCGGGCGCACAAACGGCATTGTCTGGACAGAGGCGAAATAGAGCGTTCCGTCCGGCTTGACCAGGAACACACCCGGTTCGGAAAAGAGCGCCGGTTCCTCGATTCCGATGGATGTCGTGCCCCGGCTGGTAGAAATGAACAGCCCCCAGTCTCGTGCGACCGTCAGTGGCAGACCGTACCCGAAGCGCAGGCCAGGCTGGGCAACCTTGTCGGCCATCTTCCGAGCGCGGTCCTGGTCATCGGAGGAAATCGCGATTGTCTTCACGCCCTTGGCGGCGAAATCCTCGCTAAGACGGCCGAGTTCCTTCAGATAGGTGGCGCAGATCGGACAATGCAGGCCGCGATAGAACACGACCAGCGTTGCGAAATCCGCACCATCGCCGGACAGGTCGAAGGTTCCGTTGTCGAGCGTTTCGACGGTCAGCGCGGGAACCGACTGGCGGGGAACAAGCATGATTTACCTCTTTTCCAATGGGCAAGGTGTCTTTTTCCTTGCAGATACCCCTAAGTTAGTGAACGATTGTGATATAAACATTCTAAAAAGTTGCCTTGGAGTACGGAAAATGCAGGTTCCCTATCGCACATCCTTCAATGGCAAACTGGATCGGCTGTCTTCCCTGATTGACCGGCTGCGCGTTCATGTGGCCAATACGCTTGCTGGTGGCACCGAGTTGGATACGGCCAATTTCCGGATCTACAAGTCTGACGACGAGGCATTGCGCCTTGTTTTCTGTCCGTTGCGGCAGGATGGTATCGGTGATTGTGCCGATGTTGCGCCTGGCGAGCGGGAAACGACACTTGTTGCCGCGCGGATCACCATTTCAGGCATTGGCCGCCAGCTGATCAACGCGCTGCCGGACTGCATTTCCGTGCCGCTTGCCGAAGAGCCCTATCTGAACGCGGTGGTGACGCCCCTGATCGAGGAAGTGACGCAGCCGCGCTGCGGCGGACAGGCGGTGTTCCAGCGCCTGTGTGAAGTGGTGGTGATCCGCCTCCTGCGGCACGCAATGGAGGAGGGTAAGGCGGATACGGGTCTGCTGAACGGGCTCGCGCATCCGAGGATTGCCGCCGCGCTGGTCGCGATTCACGAGGCACCTGGCGAGGCCTGGACCCTTGAAAAACTGGCGACTGCGGCCGGCATGTCGCGCACGCAGTTTGCGGTCACCTTCAAGGATCTCGTCGGGATCACGCCGATGGGCTACCTGTCGAACTGGCGACTGGACATTGCACGCGCGGAGCTGGAAGCCGGGCGTCAGGTCAAGGCCGTTGCAACCTTGTGCGGCTTTGCCAGTCCGGCGGCTTTCTCCCGCGCCTTCTCCCGCCGGTTCGGCTATTCGCCCAAGAAGCGGCCGGTTGAAGCTGCGTGAGGAACATGGAGAGCGACAGCTCGTGTCCTTGTCGGATTTGCCCCGTCGTCATGCCACGGATAGACCATGGCGCCCATGCCGATTCAGGTTCCGCATGCACCTAGCAACTATGGGGAGGAGGCGACAGGAACTGCCGGAACACGCAAGGCAATGACGACCGACTTTTTCGGGCGGAACTCAGTCCTAACCGCGCTCGTCGATACGGCGCTCCAGGGCATAAAGCTCGTCATTGATATCGTCGGCCTTGCGTGCGAACAGCGCCTGGGCGTCCTTCAGGCCGAGATTGTAGAAATGCGCACCGAGGGTCGGCGTGAGGAAATCCATCAGCAACTCGGCATCCATGTTGCCGATATCGATGTCCAGGTCTTCGTCCAGATAACGCTTGATCTGCTGGGCGAGGCGGGTTCGGACGTCCTTTTCGAGTTTGAGTTCCGTCATTCCCGCCTCCCTGTGTGCTCTGTCAGGCCGCGTCGGCAAGGCTTTCGAACAGGGTCCGGCCGTCGAGGCCGCCATGCAGCGGTTCGACCAGGTTTTCCGGATGCGGCATCATGCCGAGCACATTGCCCTTGTCGTTCATGATGCCGGCAATGTCGTTGATCGAGCCGTTCGGATTGGTGCCGTTGGCATACCGGAATACGACCTGGCCGTTGTCCTCGATCCGCTTGAGCGTGTCTTCGTCGGCGAAATAATTACCGTCGTGATGGGCGACCGGGCAGCGCCAGACCTGGCCCTTCTCGAATTTGGAGGAGAAGCGGGTTGCCGTGTTGACCGTTTCCATCATCACTTCCTTGCAGACGAAGTGAAGATCGGCGTTGCGCATCAGCGCACCGGGCAACAGGCCGGCTTCGGTCAGGATCTGGAAACCGTTGCAGACGCCCAAGACCGACACGCCGCTGTCGGCCTTGGCCACCAGGTCCTTCAGGATTGGCGAGCGCGCGGCGATCGCACCGGAGCGCAGGTAGTCGCCATAGGAAAACCCGCCAGGCACCACCACCAGATCGACATCGGGCAACGTGCTTTCCGTGTGCCAGACACTCTGTGGCCGGGTTCCGGTGATCAGTTCCAGGGCGTGGAACATGTCTCGGTCGCGGTTGGAGCCTGGGAAAACGATAACAGCGGTTTTCATGTGTTTGGGTCCGGAAGTCAGAGCAGGAAGAAAACGGCAAGAAGAGCTGCAAGGGCTGGCACAAGGATGAAGATGGCCGCTTTGAGGGCCAGAAAAGTCACCGCCTTGCGGGCGTCTTCATCCATGATGGCTCCCGGCCTCAGGCGATCTCGATGGCGTAGTTCTCAATAACGGTGTTGGCGAGCAGCTTTTCGCACATCTGCTCCAGCTCGGCCTTGGCAGCCGCTTCATCGGAACCGGTCAGCTCGACATCGAACACCTTGCCCTGACGGACGGAACCGACATCGCCAAATCCGAGGCCGCCAAGCGCGCCTTCAATGGCTTTCCCCTGAGGATCGAGCACACCGTTTTTCAAGGTGACGATGACGCGTGCTTTCATGTGTGGGTCCCCGCAACACTTGCGCTGAGCGCAAAACAAACAGTTTGGGGCTCCCCATACACGAGGAGCCCCAGAAGAGGAAGAGCAATGTGGACAAAAGCGGTGGTTTACGGAAGCCGCTTGATGGTCGTGTTGCTCAGGTACCGCTTGAAATAGGTGTTCGCGACACTCCGTGAGCGCGAAGCTGCAACGAGAACCGATCCCCGGTTGTCTTGGATAATGAAACGGCCCGTCATCCAGATGCGACCCTCCCGGTCCTTGAAATAGGCGGTGAAATCAAATCCGGCGTAGTCCTTTTTCACGACGCGCCGCGTGATCGTGATCTTTTCCTGATCCTTGGAAGCAATATTGTAGACATTGGCGATGGCGTTGAAGAGTTCACGGGACAGAACTCCGTCCTTGATCGCCTTTTCCATGTCCCCGGACACCTTGACCGGGCCGTGAGCGATCAGGCGATCCGACTTGCAGCGTGGAGCATGGCAGACATAGCCGGTGAAGCCGTTCGATGTTTTTTTGGTCCAGCCGGCTGGTGCGTAGTTCGTCTGAATGCTTCCCGGCTTCAGACCAGTCGTCTGACAGGCTGCCAGAAGGCCGCAAAGCAATGTGACGGCAACCGTCTTGAGAATGGATTTTGATTGAAAAGACATAACGCCCCCTTGTTGAAAACAAGAGGGCGTTTAATGGGTGTTTTTTACAGGGGCAATCGTGACGCAAGGTCCGATTTGTCAAATAGAATCCGACATGTGTCCCGATTGCATCACTGTTACTTCACCAGGGTCGGACCCGACCCTACGGGCCGTTCGCTGCCGAGCATGATGCCGAGGCGCTTGGCGACTTCCTGGTAAGCTTCCAGCATACCGCCCAGATCGCGGCGGAAGCGGTCCTTGTCCATCTTGTCGTTGGTCTCGATGTCCCACAGACGGCAGCTGTCCGGCGAAATCTCGTCCGCAATCACGATGCGCATCATGTCGCCCTCGAACAGACGGCCGCATTCGATCTTGAAATCGACCAGGCGGATGCCGACACCCAGGAACAGGCCGGACAGGAAGTCGTTGACGCGGATGGCAAGGGCCATCATGTCGTCGAGCTCCTGAGGTGTTGCCCAGCCAAACGCGGTGATGTGCTCTTCGGCGACCATCGGATCGTCGAGCTCGTCGTTCTTGTAATAGAACTCGATGATGGAGCGTGGCAACTGCGTGCCTTCTTCCAGGCCGAGCCGCTTGGCGATGGAGCCGGCGGCGACATTGCGCACCACGACTTCCAGCGGAATGATCTCGACTTCCCGGATCAGCTGCTCGCGCATGTTGAGGCGGCGGATGAAATGGGTCGGAATGCCAATGGCATTGAGATGATTGAAGACGAATTCGGAGATGCGATTGTTGAGCACGCCCTTGCCGTCAACGATCTCGTGCTTCTTGTTGTTGAAGGCGGTCGCGTCGTCCTTGAAGTGTTGAACCAGGGTTCCCGGTTCCGGACCTTCGTAAAGGATCTTGCCTTTACCCTCGTAAATGCGCCGGCGGCGGTTCATAGGCTATACCGTTTGTTATTAGAGAAACCTGTGACGGGTTCCTGCTCACCTTGTCGTCCATCCGTCGGGAGTTTTTTACGTCAACCGGCGGGCGCCCTAAGGCTGCAAGCCCTATTTTGCGGCGCGGAACTTACCCGAAGCGGGAGAAAAGTACAATCCTGGTTTCCCGCGCCATGCCTAAGGTTTTTGCGGGGCCGTTATGCTTTTGACGCATGAGTGAAGGTACTGCGTTGATTTGCTGGCCCTGCGGGGATATGCAAGAGGCCAAATCAACCCCATATAGGGGGCAGTGCATCAGCGCAGTTCAGGAGACGATGAATATGAGCACATTCGACAAGCGCGAGCAGGGATTTGAAAACAAGTTTGCGCATGACGAGGAGCTGCGGTTCAAGGCAAACGCCCGGCGCAACAAGCTGCTGGGCCTGTGGGCTGCCGGGCTTCTTGGGTATGAGGGCGACAAGGCCGAGGAATATGCCAAGGAAGTGGTTCGCGCCGACTTCGAAGAGCCGGGCGACGAAGACGTCTTCCGCAAGCTGCGCGAAGATTTCGACAAAAACAATGTCGAACAGTCCGACCACCAGATTCGCCGCAACATGGAAGAATTGATGGCGACCGCCGTCGAGCAGCTTCAGAACGAAGGCTGATCCGCTTTCGAACGAAAAGTTTTCAGAAACGCCCGCCGGTCTCGGCGGGCGTTTTTTGTTGGAGGTAAAACGTGTTGGACGGCTTGGGGGGCAATCGGCACTTGCGTCGTTTCGTCCGGCAAGATCTTATGCTCCAGTCCAAAAAAGGAGAGCGCCCCGTGACCGACAAACCGTTTCTCGCCGACAAATTGCGTTCCGGACAGGCCGTTGTCACTGGCTGGTCGCTCCTGTCCGAGCCGATGGTGCCCGAGTTGTTCGCCCGGGCCGGCTATGAGGCCGTGACCATCGATCTGCAGCACGGCATGTACGATTTTGATGACGCCTGCACCACGCTGGCAGCCATTGCCCTTGGCGGTGCTCACCGCATAGCCCGCATTCCGGTCGGTGACAATGCGCTGGCCGGCCGGCTGGTCGATATGGGCGCGGAATGCCTGATCGCGCCGATGATCAATTCCCTGAAAGAGGCGGAAGAATTTGCAAGGGCCGTCAAGTATCCGCCGGAAGGTGAGCGCAGCTGGTCGCCGTTCCGGGCGGCGATGCTGAGCGAACAGACCAGCGACCAGTATCTGAAAAACGCCAATCGGCAGACCCTGGCGCTGGCGATGATCGAGACTGAGGAGGCCATGGACGCGCTGGACGACATCCTGACCGTCGACAGTCTGGACGGCGTCTTTGTCGGGCCGAGCGATCTGTCCCTGACCCTGTCTAAAGGCGCGGCGCTTGATCCCAATGGAGCGCGGACCTCGGAAGCCTGCGCGGATATTGCCCAAAAGACCCTGGCAGCCGGCAAGCTGGCCGGCATCTTCTGTCTGAACGCCGACAAGGTCGAGGAAGCCTATCACCAGGGCTTTCGCCTGATGTCGCATGGCATCGACACCATTTTCCTGGATCATTCCGCCCGGACATGCCTCAGGGAAGTCGCCTGGCTTGGAGACGTCAAGGATGGCCCGGCAACGGGGTATTGAGCTTAAGCTCTGCGGGCTCAGTCAAGCCGTTTCATGAAATGGGCAAAGGACATCAGGCCCTCGGGCCAGGGGCCGTGCCCGCTTTCCAGATTGATGTGGCCGGCTTCGCCTGCATCCTGAAACGTTGTGCCCCAGGCCTTTGAAAAGGCCTGTGCGCGCTCGTAATCGCAATAAGGATCGTTGCGGCTGGCGACCAGATGTGTCTGGAAGGGCAGGGGCTGCAGCGGCACCGGTTTGAAATCCCCGCCGTCAAATTCCGGAACCAGTCCGTCCCTGTCCCAGTCGGACGGGGCGACGAGATAGGCGCCGTGGATCTTGTCCTTCAGAGCATGCGCGCCATGAGCCACCAGAATGCAGCCCAGGGAGTGGGCGACCAGAACAACCGGCTTGTCGCAGGCCTCAACCTCGGCAACCAGGGTGTCCAGCCAGACATGGCGCTCCGGCTGATGCAGCTCGGCCTGCTTGACGATCCGGGCGGTCGGCATCTTGTCGCGCCAGCGCAGCAGCCAGTGTCCCGGGAGAATCTGGCCGTAGCCGGGAACAAGAAGAATGTCAGTCTCGGAAATTTTCACGTGTCTCAGCCTGTCGCGAAGAAAGAAGCGGTTACCCGCTCTGTTGCAGATAATCTTGGGTCTTGTCAAACGGGCTGCACGGCACCGAACAAACGCTTGCTGAGCTCAGGGACCATAAGGCGAGAGACAAGCGCGCCTTGGGCCCTTGTAGGGCTGGAAACTGTTGTCGGCGGCCCGATACGAGCGATACCGTTCGTCGCACCACTGATAGTGGACCGGGCTCAGGTGAGGTGCATAGCGAGGTGGAGGCAGGTAGAGCGGCGGACGCACCACAACATAGGGCGGTGGAACCACGTTGAAGCCAAAGGCAAAGGCGGCCGGCGGATACCACCATCCATTGTAGCGGCGGTAGCCATATCGGTATTTGGGATAGCCGCGATAACCAAGATAGTGCTGGGGGCGGCGCTGGGGCGCCTGCCCACTGGTAAAGCCGCTGCGTTGGTCGATCTTGACCAGTGGCAGATGCTTGGCCAGCGTCGTGGTCAGATTACCTTTTGGTGCTGGCAACGCTTCAACCGGCATCGTGAAGGCAAGGGCAAGGCAGCCGCAAATCATGGCGGCCGAGAATGCTTTGTTGAACACGGTCTCACTCTCCATCTGCCCTTGGAGAGTTTAACCGATTTTCGAGCGAATTTCTCTTTACCCAGCGGAAATTTTAAAAACGTGATCTGCTATCAGCTCAGGACAGGGGGCCGTAGAACCCGTGCTGAAGAGAGCGTGCCCAGCCCGGGCGTCGGTTTTTTTCCGCTTCGCGCGCGGCCTTGTCCCAATCGTAGGTCAGGATTTTTTCCTGAAAGTTCCAGGCGCCGTTGTTGTTGGTCATGGTGGCGTAGCGGGCATGAGGGCTGCCGGCTTCCATGACATGGCGGTGCGGATGGTCGTCCTCGTAGGACGGCAGGCCGACACTGCCGGGGTTGAGCAGGATCTGACCGGTCTTCTGCAACCGGATCACCCTTGGAATGTGCGTGTGGCCACAGCAGACGACAGGTGCGGCTTCGCCCTTCAACTCGGCGAGCAGCGTCTCCTCGTCCGGCAGGTGGCCCTTCGGGCCATCGACCTTCTCGGTCAGGTAGCGGTCGTCGTTGTCCGGGGTGCCGTGGCACAGGAAGATGTCGTCCGTCAGCCGGATTGTGGGCTGCGAGGTGGACAGCCAGTCCCGGCTCGCCTCACTCAGGCGCTCGACTGTGAAAGCATCTGTCGGTCCCATCTTGTCGATGGGATTGTCCAGCACAATGCGGTCGTGATTGCCGCGAATGGTCGGCCAGCCGGTTTCGCGCAGAATTGCGGCCGTTTCCTCCGGCCAGAGCGGGCCGGACACGCAGTCGCCAAGATTGACGACGAGGTCCGGGGCTTCCAGCCTGAGATCCGCCAGCACGGCTTCCAGCGCAAGGACATTGCCGTGAATGTCGGACACAACTGCGATTTTCATGGATGCGCTCCGCTTGATTCCGTCGCTGACGGGAAATCTGGAAGACCAGATGTGCGTGGGTTTGCCTGACCCGAAACCGTATTTTGAGGAAGCGCAGCGCGCTTCCTCAGGATCAGGCTGCGCGCTGCCACCGTGTTGTGCCGTGATTGGGGACAGGCACCTGATGGCCGCGAAGTTTTACCGATCAGCTTTCGCCGAAGACCCGCTCGAAGATCACATCGACATTCTTGGTGTGATAGCCAAGATCGAAGCGGTCGCGGATCTCTTCTTCGGACAGGTATTTGCGCACGTCTTCGTCCGCCAAAAGTTCGCTCAGGAAATCGACCGATGCGGAGCCGGCCACCTGGTAGCTGTCCCAGACCTTCATGGCATTGCGCTGGACAAGGCGATAGGCGTCTTCGCGGGACGACCCGGCCTGGGTAAGGGCCAGCAGGATACGCTGGGAATGCACCAGGCCGCCGAGACGGTCCATGTTGCCGATCATGCGCTCCGGATAGACCATCAGCTTGTCGATGACGCTGGTGAGGCGGACCAGGGCGAAATCCAGGGTGACGGTCGCGTCCGGGCCGATCATGCGTTCTACCGAAGAGTGGGAAATATCCCGCTCGTGCCACAGCGCCACGTTTTCCATGGCCGGGATGGAATAGCCGCGCACGATGCGGGCAAGGCCGGTGAGATTTTCGGTCAAGACCGGATTGCGTTTGTGCGGCATGGCCGATGAGCCCTTCTGGCCCTTGGAGAAGAACTCCTCGGCCTCGAGCACTTCGGTGCGCTGCAGGTGGCGGACTTCGGTGGCGACGCGCTCGATCGACGACGCGATCACGCCGAGCGTTGCAAAATACATGGCATGACGATCACGCGGGATCACCTGGGTGGAGACCGGCTCGGCCTGCAGGCCCATGGCCTTGGCAACATGCTCTTCAACGGACGGATCGATATTGGCGAAGGTGCCGACGGCGCCGGAAATGGCGCAGGTGGCGATTTCCTCACGGGCGGCCAGAAGCCGGGTCTTGCAGCGGTCGAACTCGGCATAGGCCTCGGCCATCTTCAGGCCAAAGGTGACCGGTTCGGCGTGAATGCCGTGGGACCGGCCAATGCAGACCGTGTCCTTGTGTTCCATGGCCCGGCGCTTGATCGCGGCAAGCAGCGCGTCCATGTCGGCGAGCAGGAGATCGGTCGCCTTGACCAGCTGAACGTTGAAGCAGGTGTCGAGCACGTCGGAAGAGGTCATGCCCTGGTGTACGAAACGCGCATCCGGGCCAACGATTTCCGCCAGATGGGTGAGGAAGGCGATGACGTCGTGTTTGGTTTCCCGCTCGATCTCGTCGATGCGGTTGATGTCGAAAGTCGCGTTGCCGCCCTTTTCCCAGATCGTCTTGGCGGCTTCCTTGGGAATCACGCCGAGTTCCGCCAGCGCGTCGCAAGCATGGGCCTCGATCTCGAACCAGATGCGGAATTTCGATTCCGGCGACCAGATGGCAACCATGTCGGGACGGGAATAGCGCGGGATCATCGCAGGCAGGACCTCGTTTTTGAGAGAATTTCTGGCTGCGGCATAGCAAATGGAGGAGGGCGCTTCAATGCGGCACGGCGGTTTTTGCTTGCAGCGCTGCCGTACAATGTGAATTTTACCTCTCAGACACGTGGCTTAGCTGTTCAAAAGGAGCGGTGCATGACGATCTGGCGCCCGTCCAGTTCCATAACGGTCAAGGCAATGGCCCTGATCTGGCAGGATGACGCCTTGCTCTTGTCTGAAATCCGTGATGACGCCGGCCGGGTGACGGGCATGCGCCCGCTCGGCGGTTCCGTGGAGTTCGGTGAGCCCTGGCGTGACGCACTTCAGCGTGAATTCCTGGAAGAGCTGGGCACGCGGATTACACTGCTCGACAATCACTTCGTGATGGAAAACATCTATGAGCATCACGGTGTCACCGGTCACGAGATCGTTTTCCTGTGCCATGCCCATTTCACGGACAGCAGTTACTACCGCATGGATACCGTCATCTACGAGATCAATGACGATACCATGGGCACGGCAAAGTGGATCACGCTCGATGAGCTTGCTGCCAAGGGACTGGACCTCTACCCGGCGGGGCTTGCGCAAAAACTTTCCCCGCCCGCTCCTGGCCAGAAACCCGGCCGGTTGTTCAGCTGACCCGGTTGCTCTCCTCCTTTGAGCCTCATAACCAAACTGGCCGCACCGACTGCGGCCGACTTCATTGATTGATTGGAAAACAGATGATTTATCGCCCTCTTGCCATCGCTGTCATGACCCTTGTCACCAGTGCCGGGTCGGCTCTGTCGGCAGAACCTGACTTTTCCAGGTTCATGGCGTCACCCTCCGGTGCTGCCGGCCTGAGTGCGGCCATCGGCAGCCTTGGACCCTGCGCGACAACGCCGCAATGGTCCCTGGGCTTTGACCCGGATCTCGACAAGGAAAACCCGGACCACGTCTATGTCGGCTGTCAGTATGATCCTGGCGGAGAAGAGGCCGGAGAGCTTTACGACAAGGGCGTGCTGGCGAAATTCGTCAACTACGGCGGTGTGCTGTATCTGGAGAGCCTGACACAGCTGCCCTAGGCCCACCCGGCGGCCGCGTGCACGCTCGACATATCGGCTGAATCAGCGCTTGAAGTCAGGCCGTTCGACCGGGGCATCGTCGACGCTGTCATATTCCAGCATCTCGTCGAGTTCTTCCTCGGCGATATAGCGGTTGAACTTGTCCTTGTGCAGGCTGAGCCGGACCGCCAGCAGGTAGATGCCCGTGGCCATCAGGGCAATGGCAATCATGTCGGGACCGACGGGCAGCATGCCGGAGCCTCCGCCAAAAGACCCCAGATAGGAAAAGCACACAAGGCCGATCAGGTAAGGCGGCAGCCAGGCCGCTTCGCGCCAGTCGAGACTGTCGAACCCGCCCTGTTTGCTGCGCACCAGCATCAGGGCAAAGCCGATGGCAAGGCAGATGCCGAGATGCAGCATCGTGTGCCAGCCACTCCAGTAGATGATCAGGCTGGCGACAACAAATGCAAGACAGCCGGAGACCGGGGCGGCGGGCAGGACGAAGGCGCGAGGTGTGTCGGGCAACAGACGCCGGAAGGACAAAACGGCGATCGGTCCGACAATGAACGACAGGACGATCGAGGAGGTGTTGAGCGCGAGCACTTCCTTGAAGGGCAGAAGCACGAAGAACAGCGACGCGACTGCAAAATTGACCAGAAGCGAAAACAGCGGCACACCGCGGGCAGACAGGGTTTCCATGAATTTCGGGAACAGGCCGTTCTGCGCCATGGCAAGACCCAGGCGGGCATTCGAGCCAACGGAGACGAGCCCCGAGGCGAAGCTGGAAATGCGGGCGCTGGTGTCCAGAATGCTGACGATCCAGAGCGCGCCGACCGCTGTCGCAAGGGCCGCCATGGGACCGAGCTCACCGGTAAAGTGCAGCGCCGGCCAGCCATCCGACAGCTGTGCGTGATCAAGCGCGCCCAGAAAGGCGAGCTGCAGACCGCCGTAGATCACCAGACAGACCACGAGGGACAGCACAAGCGCCAGGGGCACGTTGACTTTCGGGTTACGGGCTTCCCCGGCCATGTCTATCACGTGCCGAAAGCCGATCAGGGCGAAGATGACACCGCCGGTGGAGATGGCCGACAGGATCCCCTTGAGCCCTTCCGGCGCGAAGCCGCCATAGTCGCTGAAATTGGCATAGCGGAATTCGGAGGTCAGGATCACGGCGGCGAGCAGCGCGGGGATGACGATCTTGACCCAGGTGAGCGCCGTGTTGATCCTGGCAAAGAATTTGACACCAAAGGCATTCAGCACGGTGAAGAACAGCAAGAGCAGGCAGGCAACACCAAGCCCGGCGGGTGTCAGAAGACCATCCGGGCCGTAGAGCCAGGGCGCCATGCTCTTCGAGTAGCGCAGGACGGCCTCGACCTCGATGGTCGCCGTCGTGTTGTAGCCGACCCAGGCGGTCCAGCCCATGGTCATGGAAACGACCGAGCCATGGGAAAAATGCGGTACCCGGCCAATGCCGCCGGCAACAGGCAGGATCGTTGCAATCTCGGCAAAGGTCGCCGCCAGGAGCAGCATGGCAAAGCCGCCGATCATCCAGGCGATCAGGGAGGAGGGGCCAGCCGCCTGGGCGGCCAGAAGCGGGGCAAACAGCCAGCCGGAGCCGAGAATGCCGCTGATGGCGACAAAAGTCAGCCCAAGCAACCCGATACTGCGTTCCATATGCGCCAAGACGAATCCCCCCGGATTTTTGTCTTCGAACTGGGAGCTTAACCGAGGGAGTGTCTCATCGGGAAGACGGGTTGTTGCGGTTGTGAAGGTGTTGCGTGGAAATCCCTGATTTTTGAGGCTTATCGTAACCTCGGGCAAGCGGCCGATCCTTCGAGACGGGCCTGCGGCTCTCCTGAGGATGAGATTGTTGGGTTTGGGAACCGTTCGGTTTCTGCCGATTGAAACAAGGCTTAGTGCCTAACTCTTTCCAGTGACAGCCAAATTCCAGACCTCATCCTGAGGAAGCGCGTCAGCGCTGTCTCGAAGGATGGGCTACTTGCTCAGTATTTCTCGCAATGGTTGTGTCTGCTGTGTTAAGCATGTCGCATGAGTGCGACCGTTTACATCCTGCGCTGTGCCGATGGCAGCTACTATGCCGGGGTCACGGAAAAGGACCTTGAAACCCGCCTAAGTGAGCATGAGCAAGGTGTTTATGACGGCTTCACAGCGCGGCGCCGGCCGCTATCGCTTGTCTTTAACTGTCACTTTGAGCGGATCACGGACGCGATAGCCTTTGAGCGTCAGGTCAAGAAATGGCGGCGAGAAAAGAAGGAAGCGCTGATCCGGGGCGATTTTGAAGCGCTTCCGAAGCTTTCTCGGCGAGGGAAAAAACACGGTAAAAATGCCGGAGAAAACCGGTAGCAAGCGGCCGATCCTTCGAGACGGACCTAGCGATCCTCCTCAGGATGAGGTCTGAGGGTGTGGCAATACCGAACAGTCAGATTTGCGGGACTTTAAGACTCAGACGGCAGTCTTTGGTATCGATCCATCCAGCAAATTCTGGCATTGCAGCAATCAACGGTCTCATCCTGAGGAGGGCCGCAGGCCCTTCCCGAAGGATCGGCCGCTTGCTCCCGCATACATCATATCCTTAAGCTTCTGCCGCTGCCTCGCGGATCGCCGAGATATTCTCCCGGTAGCCGTCCACGAACCCGCCCTTGAAGACGGCCGAGCCGGCCACAAGCACATTGGCGCCGGCAGCGGCCACGAGCGGCGCGGTTGCCGGAGTGACGCCGCCGTCGATTTCCAGATCGATCGGACGGTCGCCGATCATCTCACGGATGCGCCGGGTCTTTTCGACCTGGGACTCGATGAATTTCTGTCCGCCGAAACCCGGGTTCACGGTCATGACCAGGATTAGATCGAGCCGGTCAAGCACGTATTCCAGAACGTTCTCAGGCGTGGCCGGATTGAGCGACACGCCTGCCTTCTTGCCGAGGTTGCGGATGGCCTGGAGCGAGCGGTCGAGATGGGTGGTTGCTTCCGCATGCACCGTGATGATGTCCGAGCCGGCCTTGGCGAAGGCTTCCAGGTAGGGATCGCAGGGTTCGATCATCAGGTGGGTGTCGAAGACCTTGTTGGTATGGGGGCGGAGTTTTGCGATCACGTCCGGGCCGAAGGTGATGTTGGGTACAAAATGGCCGTCCATGACATCGAGATGGATCCAATCGGCGCCAGCTTCAACAACGTCGCGGACCTCCTGGCCCAGCTTGGAAAAATCGGAGGCGAGGATGGACGGAGCGATCTTGATGTCGCGCGGCATGGCAGTCTCCCGAATGGCCCGTGCGGCCTCGACTTGGGCCGCGGAAATCTTGTGCCGCCGCGCTAGCATTTCTGGCCCTTGCGGGCAAGGCGGCGCGGCAGGCCTCAATCGGTTTAGTTGCTCAAAGCCGTCCGGTTATCGCCAGATACCGTCTGTCCGGACCTTCAAATCCGAGGCTGTCCATCTGAAGGAGGACGGCAAAGACCGGTGGTGCTTCGGCAGGGAAGAAGGTCACAAACCGCTCGATACGGTAGCTGAGCGGGCACTTGCGGCTCTTGGGAACGGATTTGTCTTCGTTGAGAACACGCGTAACGCCGTCATACACCATGGTGAGGCGGAAGCCCCTGGTTTCTGCGCCATAGCCCTGGCACGTTGCGTCGGGCAGCGCGTATTCGGACAGGGTGAGCTCCACCGGGCTGTCCCCCTCCTGAAAGAACACGCGCGGGGCGACGACCATCTTGTGGGGATCGGATGTCAGTTCCGTGAGCGGACTGAAGCCGACCGTGTCGCCCTTGCCGGCGATTGCCTTGTCCTTCAGAAGCGGTTGCGCGTTGAGGCGGTTTTCGGAGCGCGCGGCCGTCAGAGCGTTGTCGGCGGCATCCCCCAGGCCGACATCGACGTCCTTGCGCAGGCGGAAAGGCGAGGGTTTCACCCAGCTGTCGCCGATGACATCCACCACAAAGATTTCCGAATAGGGAAAGCCGGAGCCATCCTGGAAGCCGTATTGTTCAAAGGCGAAGAAACTGCCGGTCTTGGAAAAACCGAGCACATGCAGTTTTGCCGTGTCGCCGGCAAAGGCCGCCGGGGACAGAAGACCGGCGGCGACGAGAAGGGACAGGCATCTGAGTGCGCGGATAAAAGTCACGGACAGGCTCCTTCGGGGGTTGGTTGGTGTCATCCTGGAGCGGCAGATAAGCATACCACGCTCATGGGAAAGACCGGCTACGTCACACTTCCGGCGTTCGGTCCGCAGTAGAGCCGCACGAAGGGTTTCAGCATCATCGGCAGCATGTAGATCGGGAACTGGCCGACGGCGAACCACAGCCAGGTGAGTTCGGGCAAGGTGCCGCCGAGCGCGGCCACCATCAGGCCCATGTTGCGGGTGCCGCAGGTGTGGGCGATGGCATAGGCGTCTTCGCGGCTTGCGGGGGCGAAGAGGGCAAGCGACAGCAGCATCTGCACAAGCGCCAGCGCAAAAGTGAGGGCGGTCAATCCAAGCGTAAATCCAGGCTTTGCGGCAAAGCTTGCCGCGACCCCGTCCATGGCAGCAATCGCGAAGACCAGCAGCAGCAGGACGTTCAGCCCGCTGATGTGGTGGGACGAGCGCACCAGACGTTCACGCCCGGCCAGGCGCCGGAAGATGAAGGACAACAGAAAGGCGCCGACCAGAAGCGCGGACAATTGCAGGGCCAGGCCGCCAACGCTCAGGGGCAGCGACGGGCCAAGCATGAGTTCTCCGACGAGGGGCGCTGTCAAAGGGGTTACGATGAGTGCGGCGACCGAGAGGGCAAGGCTCAAGGTGCCGTCGAGGCCCAGCAGGTAGATAAAGGCTGGAGCGGCCATGACGGGCGGTGCCGCGGTCGCGATATAGAGGGCCAGGACGATGTCGGGGCCGAGCTGGTCCGGGCCAATGGCCAGGATGGCCATCCAGGTCAGGAGCGGGGCACCCAGCATCATCCAGACAAGGGCTGCGATCAGCAGCGTTGGCCGGCGCAGACGGCGGACAATGGCATCCTGGTCGACGCGCAGGAAAGCAAGAGTCAGGAGGCTGAAGACAGAGATGCCGAGATAGGGGCGCATATAGGCGGACAGGGCCGGCAGGGCGACGCCGATAAAGATACTCACAACAAGTGCGGCCGTGCCGTGACGTCCAATCCACGCCAGGCCTGCCCCGATCATCCGAATCATCTAGTGTTGTCTCCTGACATGGCTGGCTTGGCAGATGGTACGGTCCGAATTGACGGATGGCAGGACCTCAAGCAAGACCCAATGACCCTGGACCGACCGGAACAGGTATGACAGCAAAAACAAGACAGACGCAATCCTTTGACGTGATCGTGCTTGGTGCCGGCATCGTCGGCGTTACCACTGCCCTGCATCTGCGCCGCCTGGGACTGGAAGTGGCGTTGGTCGACCGGAAGCATCCGGGTGAGGAGGCCTCTTTCGGCAATGCCGGCATCGTGCAGCGCAATGGTTTTGTGCCGCACAAGGTGCCGACGCACCCGCTGCAGCTGCTCGGCATTTTCCTGGGGCAATCCAGCGCCGTGTCGCTTGATCCGGCCACGGTCCTCCGGTTGCTGCCCTGGATCAGGCAGTTCCATAAGGCTGGCAGCGAGCGCGGTGCCGAGATCTATTCCAGGGTGGTCGCGCCCCTGAGGGCATTCGCAGTCGAAGAGCATCTGGAGCTGGCGCGAAGTACCAATGCCGACCGCTTCTACCGCCAGGGCGGCTGGCTGCATCTCTATCGCACAGAGGCCGGCTTCAAGGAGAGCAACGCGGAGCGCCAATACGCACGGGTGTTCGGCGTTGCCTATGATGAACTTGGAGACAGCGAGATCAATGCTCTGGAGCCCGGACTGAAAACCGGCGGGCTGAAGGCGCTGCACTGGCTGGAAAGCTGCTCCGTTTCCAATCCGGGGGCTGTGGTCGACGCGTTCTGGCGGGGTTTCATCCGGGAAGGGGGCAGCTCCTTTCGGGGCGACGCGCGGCGGCTGACCCGCCACCGGAGCGTATGGCAATTAAGCTGTGAGCGCGGCGAGATAACGGCCTCCCAGGCCGTGGTGGCGCTGGGCGCCTGGTCTGACGACCTGCTGACGCAGCTCGGTGAAACCTATCCGCTTGCCGTCAAACGCGGCTACCACATGCATTACCGGCCTCTTTCCGGAGCGTCGCTGTCGCGTCCGGTTGTCGACGTTGAAAACGGGTTTGTCCTGACACCGACGGATAACGGTATCCGCCTGACGACAGGTGTGGAACTTGCAGCGCGCGACGCACCGCCCAATCCGGCGGTCCTGAAGCGGACTAAACGGCGGGCCGAGGAGCTTTTCCCGCTTGGCCGGCGTCTGAAAGACGAAGTCTGGATGGGGTGCCGGCCATGCCTGCCCGATTCCCTGCCGGTCGTGGGGGCGTCTCCGTTGACGCCTGGCCTGTGGCTGAATTTCGGTCATGCCCATGACGGCTTCACGCTTGGACCGATTACAGGGCGTCTGCTCGCTTCAATGATCGCGGGTAAGGATCCTTTGCTCGATCCGGCTGGCCTGTCACCGGGGCGGTTCTTTCAATAAACCTTTTCTAAACCCGCCTAAACCTTGGTTGAGCCGCGGGTTTATAAGCCTTTGAGGGATGGAGCGCCCGGCGTTGGACGGGCAAATCGGAAGCCGCGGCGCTGAAGGTGCCGTTGGCCCGACCTCCAACAGTCAAAGGACCCCCCATGACGCTCCCGATCAAATCTACTGCGCTTACCCTGTTCTCCCTAACCGGATTTCTGGCCGGGACAAGTCTTGCCGTGGCCGCGGTTTCCGTCGGCGATACGCTCGGCACGACGGAAGACGAGATCCGCGCCGCGCTGACCGCCGAGGGTTACACGGTGGAAGAGATTGAAACCGAGAATGGTGAAATCGAGGCCGAAGTCTCCCTGGATGGCAAGGAGATGGAAGTTGTTGTCGATGCCACGTCCGGCCTGGTTCTGGAAATGGAACTGGATGGTCAGGACGAGGACGATGAGAAAGACGACGACTGATATCTGACCGGCCAACCCCGGCCGGACCCGCCGTGGTCCGCCCCGACCACCCGGCCGGGGGCCAACACCAAATTCTGCCTATGATGCATCATTCGACAAACGGCCTTGGTTTACCCCTGGAAACACCGCATCATGCGGCCCATCAGACCGGCGTCGCGACGGCCGCTCTCGTGCCTGCCTTCAGGGAGATGATTTCGAACAATGCCGACTTTGCCCAACTGGAAAATTGCCTGGCCCTGGCTCCTCTTCGGCCTGCAGGCGATTTGCGTTTTCTTTCTCGTCACGGAAGAAGTCGTCGACTGGGTCTGGGGAGAAAACCCTGCTTCGGTGATCGGCAACGACATCGTGGAAAACCTGGTCGTCGCGGCGCTGGTTGTCAGTCTGGTGGCCACCGGTTTTGAAGTGCGAAAGACCATGACCCGTCAAAAACGCCTGGAACAACAGGTCAAGGCCGCCTCCGGCGCCTTTGCCACGATGCTGGAAGAGCATTTCGAGACCTGGGGTCTGACGCCATCCGAATGCGACGTTGCGCTGCTTGCGCTGAAGGGCTTTACCATTTCGGAAATCGCCTCAATTCGCAAAACCGCGGAAGGGACCGTGAAGGCCCAATGCAACGCGATTTACAGGAAGGCCGGCGTGTCGGGCCGTCCGCAGCTGCTGTCACTTTTCATTGACGAGTTGCTCTACGGTTCCCTGATCTCGGACGAAAACCGGGACACCGGGAAACCTGACGCGTCCGGGCCGGTTTCGACCTCGCGCCCGCAGCGGGTCTGATGCGGGTTGCATTTCGGCTTGGTCTAACGTGTCCCATTTGTAATTAGGAAAGTTGCCCGGGCATCCCATCTGTGTCCCGAACAATGGTGATAACCAAACCGGAGACACAAAATGTTACCGAGCCTGCGCCATGGACTCGTGGCCGCGATAGTCCCCGCTTTTCTGGTCGTTTCGGGGCAGGCGGCCCTGGCACAGGTCCAGCCCGGTCATTCGGTCGGCCTGAAGATCTCCGAGATTGCCAGGAGCCTTGAGGACAATGGCTACGAGATACAGGAAATCGAGGTCAAACCTGACCGGGTCGAGGTTGAGGTCGTGATCGAAGGCGAAAAACTGGAGATCAAGGTCGATCCGCAGTCGGGCCTCGTCACGCGCATTGAACGAGACTAGACGCGATTATTGGGTGCCATTCTCCACGACGAGCGTCCAGGACGCAGCCGCACCAACGGCGTCCACGTCCTTCCCTGGCCGGGGTCTCAGCTCTCGCGCAACGGCAGTGCCACGGTATCCTTGACCGTATTGACGACGATGCGCGATTGCACGTCGGACACCAGCGTGTTGTCGAGCAGTTTCAGACGCAGAAAATTGTCGTAGGTTTTGATATCATCGGTGACGACCTTGATTAGGTAGTCGACGGCACCGGTGATACGCTCGCATGTGACGACTTCCGGCCAGTGATGCACCAGCTTGTCGAAAGTTTCCATGTTTTCGCGGCTTGGAACGGCAAGCTTGACGAAGGAATAGGCCACGAAGCCCAGACCGACAGATTCTCGGTCGATAATGGCTGTGATCTGGCGGATGATCCCCTGTTCCTTCAGGCGTTTTATCCGCCGCCAGCAGGGTGTTTGGCTCATGCCCGCCTCCTTTGCGACTTCGGCAATGGAGAGCGAAGCATCCCGCTGCAGGACGCGCAGGACACGGATGTCAGACGGGTCGAGAAGATATTTATCGGTCATTGGTTATTTTAGGAATTTTTATTCTGCCCCTAGGTGATTGCCCGTGACGATAGCACAGAAATTGCCGGAGAAAAGGATGATATTAATCTGAAAGAGAGGTTGCCGCCGGGCCTGG
Source organism: Labrenzia sp. VG12 (assembly GCF_002237595.1). NCBI lineage: Bacteria > Pseudomonadati > Pseudomonadota > Alphaproteobacteria > Hyphomicrobiales > Stappiaceae > Labrenzia > Labrenzia sp. VG12. Next base: position 1,982,666 of record NZ_CP022529.1, on the reverse strand, counting down.
CCGCCCCAGGTGCGGTATGAGGAGGAATTCGGATGAACGTGCATATGCCAACCGTGACCCTGGAGGACAAATATGTCGCCACGGAAGGCCGGGTCTACCTGACGGGCATACAGGCACTTGTCCGCCTTGCGCTCGACCGGGCCCGCATGGATCGGGAGGCCGGTCTGAAAACCGGTGGGTTCATCTCCGGATACCGCGGTTCGCCGCTTGCCGGCTATGACACCGAACTGATGCGCGCGCACCGGCACCTCCAGGGGTATGACGTTGTCTTCAAGCCCGGCGTCAATGAAGAGCTGGGCGCAACAGCCGTCTGGGGCAGCCAGAAACTGCGCGGCGAAGGTGGTATCGGCCGGCCAACAGCCTATGACGGGGTCTTCGGGATCTGGTACGGCAAGGCACCGGGGGTGGACCGTGCCGGCGACGCCCTGCGTCAGGCAAATGCGTCCGGTACCGACCGAAACGGTGGTGTCCTTGCGCTGGCCGGGGACGATCACCTGGCCAAATCCTCCATTCTTCCGGCCCAGAGCGAATTCTTCTTCGAACATGCCGAAATGCCGGTGCTCAATCCGGCGGACATCCAGGAAGTGCTCGACTACGGCCTTCATGGGCTGGAAATGTCACGCTTTACCAGCTTGTGGACCGCACTGATCTGTGTGGCCGACACGATGGATGCGTCTGCCACCATCAACGTGGCGCCGAACCGGCTGCGGCTGGTGCGTCCGCTCGAAGGCGACCCGCGCAAGGACTACCGCCAGAACCGCGACCTGCTTCTGGGCAACCGGCTGGAAACAGAGCGTCTGGTGCGTGACCTGCGTGTGCCGGCCGCCCAGGCCTATGTGCGCACCAATGGCCTCGACCGGGTCGCCTTCGGCACCCGCAGCAACGCCAAACTGGGGATCGTGACCTCCGGCAAGGCCTATCGCGATCTGCTGCAGGCCCTTGACCTGATGGGCATCACCGAGGATTTCGCAAAACGTCTCGGGCTCGGGGTCTACAAGGTCGCGATGACCTGGCCGCTGGAACCGCTCGGCCTGCGCGAATTTGCCCGCGGTGCTGAACGCCTGCTGGTGGTTGAGCACAAGCGTGCCTTCATGGAAACGCAGATCAAGGAGATCTCCTATCACTGGCCGGAAATGAGCCGCCCGGAAATCTGGGGCAAGCGCCGCCCGGACGGGGCGCCGTTCCTGTCCGACGTTCTGGAGATTTCGGTCGCCGAACTTATCGAAGGGCTGATGAAGTGGTTGCCCGGGGATGTGGTCAACGACGAAATGCGCGCTGTCGCTGCACGGATGAACAAGCAGGCCATGTGGGCCCAGGGCCATGCGGAACGCGCCGCCCGCATTCCCTATTTCTGCTCCGGCTGCCCGCATTCGACCTCGACCAGGACACCGGAAGGCTCCCGCTCCATGCCGGGCATCGGCTGTCATGCCATGACCGAAATGGCCGGCCGCACGACCGAGGGCCAGATCGCCATGGGCGGTGAGGGTGTGCTCTGGGTTGGCCAGCAGCCTTTCTCCGGCGACAGCCACGTCTTTGCCAATGTCGGCGACGGCACCTATTTCCACTCCGGCATCCTGGCCATCCGCCAGGCGCTCGCGGCCAAGGTGCCGATCACTTACAAGGTGCTGTACAACGACGCGGTTGCCATGACCGGCGGTCAGAAGGTCGATGGCCAGCTGACCGTGCCGCAGATCACCCGCCAGCTGGAAGCGGAAGGCGTGGAACGCATTGCCATCGTCTCCGAAAACCCGGAAGGCTATGGCTCCTGGTCGCCGATTGCGCCGGGTACGAAGGTGCATCACCGCGATGAACTGATGGATGTGCAGGAAGAGTTGCAGACGTATCCGGGCGTTTCCGTGATTGTTTATGACCAGACCTGCGCGGCGGAAAAGCGCCGCCGGCGCAAGCGCGGCTCCTTCCCGGATCCGGACATGCGTCTGTTCATCAATGATCGCGTCTGCGAGGGCTGCGGCGACTGCTCGGTCCAGTCGAACTGTCTGTCGGTGGAACCGCTTCCGACCCCGTTCGGAGAAAAGCGGACCATCAACCAGTCCAGCTGCAACAAGGACTTTTCCTGCATCAAGGGCTTCTGCCCGTCCTTTGTCGAGATCGACGGTGCCGCGCTCAAGAAGCCGAAAAAGGCTGATGTTGATGTCGACGTCCTGGTCGAAGCTCTGCCGCAACCTGAGCTGGCGTCGCTGGAGCGGACGCAGAACACGCTGGTCGCCGGTATCGGTGGCATGGGTGTGACCACGATCAGCGCGGTGCTGGCCATGGCCGCTCATGTCGACGGCAAACAGGCCTCGACGCTGGACATGACCGGTCTGGCGCAAAAGGGCGGTCCGGTCACGTCTCACGTGCGCTTTGCCGCGCTCGACAAATCCATCGAAGGGCCGCGTGTTCCGGCGGCAAGCCTGGATCTTCTGATTGCCAGTGACATGGTGGTCGCTGCCAATGCGGACCAGTTGGCGCTCGCCCACCGGGGGCATACGCTGACGGTGGCCAACACCAAGGTGGCGCCGACGGCGGAATTCGTCCTGAAGCAGACGCTGTCCTTCGACGAGCAACGGATGGACAATGCCCTGCGCCAGGCGTCGAGCACCTATCTGCCGGTGAATGCAGCTGATGTTGCCGAAAAACTGCTGGGCGATGCCATCTACGCCAACATGCTTCTTGTGGGCATGGCCTATCAGAGTGGTGCCCTGCCGATCTCCGATTACGCTATCGAGACCGCACTGGAGCTGAACGGCGCTGCGGTGAAGAACAACATCAAGGCGTTCCGAGCCGGACGGGTTCTGGCGGCCGAGCCGGAAAAACTGCTCACTTCGCTGCCGTCGGAAGCCAGGCCGCGGGTCTTTACGCTGGACGAAAAGATCGCGTTCAACGCGGCCGAGCTGACCGCCTATCAGGATAGCACCTATGCCGACCGGTATCTTTCTCTGGTTGCCAAGGTCAAGGCAGCGGACGAAGCTCATGGCCCCGGCACCTTGCGCCTGACCCAGACCGTCGCCGACATGCTCTACAAGGTGATGGCCTACAAGGATGAATATGAGGTGGCCCGGCTCTATTCCGATCCGGCCTTCAAGGAGAAGATCGCGCAGCGGTTTGAAAATCCGCGGCAGCTGAAAGTGCATCTGGCGCCGCCGATGCTGGCGCACCGCATTGATCCGAAGACCGGTCGTCCGGAAAAGATCGCCTTCGGGCCCTGGATCTTCAGCGCGTTCAAGCTGCTGGCCGGGTTCAAGGGCATGCGCGGCAAATGGTACGATCCGTTCGCCCGAACCGCCGAGCGCAGGGGCGAGCGGGCACTGATCGTTCAATACGAGGCCGATATTGCCGAAATCCTCAACCGGTTACCCGACAGCAAATACGGTCTGCTGGTCGAACTTGCCCGGGTGCCGGATCTCGTAAGGGGCTTTGGACCCGTAAAAGAGACCAACCTGGAAAAGGCCGCCGACAAACGCCGCCTCCTGCTCAGCCAGCTCCACAAGAGCAATGACGATGGCAGTGACGATCAGGTGGGGACCAAGGAATTTCTGGCGGCGGCAGAGTAAGCCGGACGCCCTTTCGGGAGGCGATGAACTCAGACCCGGTGCCGCAAGGCGCCGGGTTTTCTGGTTTTTGAATGCCTTTCGACGACGTCAGTTCCAGAGACCGCTGATTTCCGGGCGGCGCCTTTCCTCTTCCCGGGCGCGCAATCCGTTGTCTGCAAGAACGTCGGCGAGCAGGTCATGCGGAATTGCACCATAGGCCGGTTTTTTCCGGAACAGATGTTTCAAAGCCGTCGCCCAGTTTTGAAGACCGCGGGTGTCGCTGGAGGGCGGGACCAGATGAAGGTGTGCTGGGTGCGGGCGGGGCATGAATTTCTCCATTAAAAAATAATTTCCTTTCTTTATGTGGGGGTGTAAATCAGCACATCAATAAGAAAAGAAAATTATTTTTTAATTCGTGTGCGCAGGGCGATCCGTCGCGGTTTTCCGAGGTTAAAACTGTCATTTGGTTCTTTAACAGAGGGGTAAATGCCAACCGCCGAAGTCAGGCGCCAGCGCAGCCAGGAAGACTTTTTCGCAATTATTTTTTTACAATTTCAGCCAGCATTTTCTCCCTCTTCACCCTGCTGGGAAAAGGAGATAATTATTTAAATTCAGTATCTTATATTGAATACATGGTATATGTATAGAATTCTCGGAAAGTTTTACAAAAAGACGATTACATTCTCGAAAAGCGCGTTTCGACCTTCTTTAAATCTCACCTTCATTTTCGGTATCAACGCCGGACCGGCACCCATTTGAAAACTGGTATCGAAGAATGACTGAAGCGTTGAAAACAGAACTGGTAAACTTCTCGGAGCTGACCGGTGAAGCTGGCAGCGCCCGTCGGGCCGAACTGGCCCGGCATGTCGCAACGCTGTTCGCCCTGACCTCCGACCGTTGCTCGGATGAACAGGTTGATATCTATGACAGCGTGCTGCTACGCCTCGTCGACATGGTCGAAGCCGAGGTGCGTCGCTACGTTGCCGAGCAAATGGCCAGCCTGCGCCGCGGTCCGGAAGAAACCATCCGCCGCCTGGCAGATGACGACATCGAAGTTGCCGAACCGATCCTGTTGCGGTCAACCGTTCTGCGCGACACCGACCTGATCAAGATCGCCGAAAAACGCGGTAACTCCCATCGGTTTGCAATTGCACAGCGCGAGGTTCTTTCCGAAGAGCTGACGGATGTTCTGGTGCGCGAGGGTGATCTGAAGGTGAAGCGCAAGGTTGCCAGCAACGACGGTGCCAGCCTGTCGAACCTGTCGATCATCTCCCTGATCAGCGATGCGGCGTCCGATGCCACCTTGCAGCTTTCGCTGAGTGAGCGCGCCGACCTGGCAGAAGCCCATATCGCCAGCCTGATTTCCGTGGCCAGCGAAGAAGTGCGGCGCAAGCTGCATGCGCAGGGTCGCGGTCAGGAAGCGGCACGGGTCGATGAAGCCGCAGACGTTGCCGCACAGCGCATGTCGAACCAGTACTGGCTGGGCCGGTACGACTTTGAAACCGCGCGCGGCCGGATCCTGCTCCTTGCCAAGCGCGGCATGGTCAATGAAGCGGCACTGCGCCGTTTTGCCTCCGAGGACCGGTTTGCAGAAGCGGTGGCCACATTTGCCTGGCTGGTCCGCTGTGGGGTGGAGGAAGTCAGTCACTGGATGGTCCGGCCGGATCCGGAGCCCTTCGTGATCCTGGCCAAGGCGTCGGGCTTTTCCTCCATCACGGTCGGTTCGCTGCTCGGCATCGGACCCTGGCGCCACCGGCTGACACCGGAAGTGCGCAGCGACGCCATGGCAACCTTCGAACGCATGACCATCGCGGAAGCCAAGCGCAAGATGGCACATTGGAACCACAACGTTCTGCACTGAATTTACCAGCGAGGCGCATCCTGCTGAGACTTGAAGCCCGGCTCGTCAGAGCCGGGTTTGTTTTTTTGATCTGCTCCCATTTGGCGCAGTTTCTTTCAAATCAAACAGATCCGTGCAAAGAAGGACGCAGTTTTTCATGCGACTCGACACGGAGCTCTCATGCGTCTGCCTCATACGCTTTCCCGTCCCCTCAATCTGAAACCCGCCCGCGTCCGGAATGCGTTTCGGTTTCTGAGTGTCCTGTTCACCGTCCTGCTTGTTTTCAGCGCCACATCCCTGCCTGTGCAGGCACAGGGCCTTACCGGCGTGATCTCCGGCATGGCCGCGTCGGGGGAGACGGACGACAAGGCTGCAAACGACAAGGTGGCCGCCGAAACGGCTGACGACGAAGCCGCCCATGAAGAGGGAGACGAAGAAGGCGGGGGAATTCTCGGTTCTGTCGATGAGTTTGCAGATGAGGCGGTGGCGGCAAGGGATGTCTTCAAATCCATCCTGAAGGAAATTCCGACCATCCACGACACGATGCTGGAAACCCTGCAGGACGAAGGTGAAGGGCAGGGGCTGAGCTGGATTCCCACCGCGCTGATGGACATCGTCATCGCAGCTGCCTTCGGCATTGCGGCGTCCATCCTGCTTGCACGCTGGGGCCGGCGGCAGTTTGCCTCCATGTACAAGGAGGATGCCTATTCGCGGTCTGACAAGATCATCTATCTCTATTTGCGCGCGCTTTTGATGATTGTCGGCGTCGTTCTGTTCTTCGCCGTTTCGGTTCTGGTCTTTCTTTTGATCGGGTCCGGCCTGGAGGCTGCCAACGAAACCGCCATGGTGGTGTTCGGTGTCGTCGCTGTCTTTATGGCGCTCAGGATCATCTGGCTCAATCTGCTGGTGCCCGATGCAGAAAGTCATCGGTTGATCGCTCTGACCAACTCGGAAGCGAACGGTCTGTACAAGAGCTTGTTGATCGGCGCAGGTGTCTCGCTGTTTGCGGTTGCTTTCTGTCTCTGGATGGAACGACTCGGATTGAACGAGGACGCGCACAAGGTCGCCCTGATCGGCGCTTCGGCCCTGTCCATGATCATCCTGACCGGCATCGCCTTCGCGTATCGCAAGGCCATTGCCCGGTTGATCCGGGGCGAGGGGGACGTGCCCGTCTGGCGGCGTGTCATCGCAGGGTCCTGGCACTACATCGCCATCTTCTATTTCGTGATTGCCTGGGGCATTTCCGCGGTCCGTATCCTGCTTGATCTTCCGGATGCCACTGGGCTCGTCGGCGCTCCGCTCCAGGTGATCCTGTTGGCGGCGATCGTCTATGGCCTCCTGATCCTGATCATCGACCGCGTGCTGTTGCCACGGCTCGATACGGCTGACGCGCAGGCGAAAATCGCGGAAGACATTCAGCGGGCCGAAGAGAACGAAGGCAGCGAGCAGGACGAGGAAAGCGCCCAGGCCCAGGCGCGTGCGGAAGCCGCCGAACGGGAAGCGATGCGATCCCCCTTCCGGGATCTGTTCGACCGAGGGGCTGCGATCATAGTCGTCTTCGGTGCCGTCGACATCCTGGCCAATCAATGGGGCGTGCCACTTGCCGGCAGCGGCTCCCTGATCGGATCCTTCATCGAGGTGCTGCTGGTCGTGTTCCTGGGTTATATGGCCTACGAGGCGGTCAAGATCGTCATCGACCGTCAGATCGCCAAGGAAGCACCTGCGGAGAAGGACGAGGAAGCGGAAGTTGGCGGAGCCGGCGAAAGCAGGATTGCCACCCTGCTGCCGATCTTCCGCAATTTCCTGCTGATCACCATCGTCGTGATTGCGGCCATGGTGGTCCTGGCGGAACTCGGGGTGAACATTGCCCCGCTCTTTGCCGGTGCCGGTGTTGTCGGCCTCGCCATCGGCTTCGGTGCCCAGACCCTGATCCGGGACATCTTCTCCGGTGCCTTCTACCTGATCGACGATGCGTTCCGGAAAGGCGAATACATCGACATCGGCAGCGCGAAGGGCATGGTCGAGAAAATCTCGATCCGATCCATGCAGCTGCGCCACCATCGCGGTGCGCTGACGACGGTTCCGTTTGGCGAAATCCAGCAGGTGGAGAATTTCTCACGCGACTGGGCCGTCATGAAGCTTGCCTTCCGGGTGACATACGACACCGACGTTGAGAAGATGCGCAAGCTGATCAAGAATTTCGGCAAGGAACTGCTTGAAGACGAGTATTACGGGCCGATGTTCCTGGCTCCGCTCAAGTCCCAGGGCATCATGTCGATGGAAGACAGTGCCATGATCGCGCGGGTGAAATTCACCACCAAGCCGGGCAAGCAATTCGAACTGAGGAAGATCGTCTATGCCGGCCTTCGGGATCTGTTTGAGCAGAACGGTATCAAGTTTGCGCATCGCCAGGTGACCGTGCGGGTTGCAGGGGAAGACGGCGAAGCACCCTCGGACGCTCAACGGGCGGCCGCCGCGCAGGCCGCCGCCCAGGCGGCGCTCGCTGGCGGGGCGGCCCATAGCAGCTTCGATGATCTTGAAGGAGATAATGGGGGGGGCGGAACCGATCAGATCTGACCGGTTCGCCGCCAGAAGCCAGGTCTGATTGCCCGACCGAGGCTGAATGACTTGCGCAATGGCTCTGTCACGATGTTATGCTTCTTTTCCACCAGGTTCAGGCATTGGGGGGAAAGATGCTCAGAAGTGGTATTGCCGGTATGGTTCTCAGCCTTGCGCTTGCGGGATCGGCTCTTGCCGGTCCCTTGCAGGACAAGGCGGGTGAAGCGGAAACAGCGCTGGGAGCGGGCAAGGGTGTTGAAGCCATCGACCTGATGCGCCAGGCGCTGTTCGATGTCTGGAACGAGGCGCCCATGGCCATCCAGACGGCGACCTATGTCACGGCCCCCGCAGACGGCTATGGCATCTACACGGCCCGGGCCGGCGACAGTTTTGCGTCCGGAGAACCTCTTTTGATCTACCTCGAGCCGGTTGGCTTTGACTGGAAGCAGCAGGACGGGCTTTACAACTCCCTTTTGACCGTCGATTTCGATCTGACGTCCCCGGAGGGCAAGGTGCTTGCCGGTCAGAAGGGCTTTGGCCGGTTCAATTTCAAGAGCCACGTGCCGAACACCGAATACATGGCCAATCTGACGCTGAATGTCAGCGGTGCACCCGCCGGTGACTATGTGCTTGTGTTGACGGTCAATGACGAACATGGCGGTGGTTCGGCGAAGGTCGACCTGCCATTCACGATCAAGTAGTTGGTTTTGGGCAGGCGTCGCTCACCAGCGTGCATTTCTTCTGCGGGTGCATGGACCTCTGCCGTGAAATCCTTTATCGCTCCCGGCGGTAATGCCAAACTGCGACGGCGCAAGAATATGGTCGGCGCGCTTTGGTGCGAGACAACAGGACCGGAATGCGGATCGGATTTCAGGCAGGCACCTTGAACGAGCGCGGCATGAGTGTCGCGCTTCATGACTATGCGCTCGGGGTCCAGGACAAGCTTGGGCACGAGGCCTTTGTCTTTTACAAGAAAGCCAAGAGCACTCCGTCCGTCGTGGAAAAATTCGGACAGTCCCTGACCATGGTGCCGGTCGAAGCGGGCGTTGACGCTCGCCGGGTCAGCGAGCCGTTGCAGCTCGACTTCTGCTACTACATACGTGAGGGGCGCCTTGGTCCGCTGGACGTTGCCGCGAACAGCTCGGGCGTTCATTCCGTGTTTCGTCATTTCGAGCCGCATGGCGATGTCTATGCCTATGTCTCCGACTGGCTGGCCGACTGGATGACCGGCGGACTTGCCCCGGCCGTCCCGCATATTGTCGATCTGCCGCTACCGACCGGTACGCTGCGCGCCGAGCTTGGCATTCCGGCGGACGCGCATGTGGTGGGACGCTATGGCGGCGCTGACCAGTTCAACATTCCGTTTGCGCAGACGGCCGTTGAAGAGGCTCTCGGCAAGCGGGCGAACCTCTGGTTTCTGTTCGTCAACACGCACAAGTTCATCGATCACGACCGCGTGCTGTTTCTGCCGCCGATCGTCGACCCGTTGGAAAAGTCGCGTTTCATCGCGACCTGCGATGCCGGGCTCAACGCCAAGAAAATCGGCGAGAGTTTCGGACTGGCCATCGCGGAGTTCCTGATGTTCGGCAAGCCGGTCTACAGCTGGGCCGGCGGGATGGATCAGAATCATGTCGTCATGACCCCCAAATCCGAGTGGATCTACCGGACGCAGCGGGATCTCGTGCGCCTGCTGTCAGAATATACGCCGTCCCTGCAGGATTCCGATCTTGCACGTGATTCCGTGGCGGCCTATCTGCCAGGTCCGGTGATGCAGAAATTCGACGAGGTGTTCTTGTCCGGAAAATGGTCCGCGGACGGGCTCACATTGCCGGCCTCGTTCAAGATCAAGCGCTATCTCCAGGAAAAGGCGCTCAGGGCGCAATTCAGACTATGGAAGAGCCTGTAGGCCTGACATGAAGCTTTACGACTGTTTTGTCTTTCACAACGAGTTCGACCTTCTGGAAATCCGTCTGCGGGAAATGGGCGACCATGTCGACCATTTTGTTCTCGTAGAAGCCAACCAGACGCAGCGCGGCGGCGCCAAACCTTACTATTTCGCCGAAAACCGGGAGCGTTTTGCGCCCTGGGCCGACAAGATCATCGATCTGCAAATCGAGTTTCCGGACGAGTTGCCTCCGGCGCTCGGGGTTTACAAGAACCGGCGGAAGAAAGACTGGGAGCGCGAAAACTATCAGCGCAACTGCGTTGCACGCGCGCTGGAAGACTGTGCGCCGGACGATCTGATCCTGTTGTCGGATGTGGATGAAGTTATCCGCAAGCCGGTCCTTGCGAAGGTGTTGAACGAACGGCTTTGCAGGAACCGCCTTCTGGTCTTCGAGCAGAGCCTGCACAAGCATCACCTCAACAGGATTGTTCCGGGCAAGACCTGGCTGCTTGGGTCGCGCATGATCGAAAAGAAATTCCTGACGACGCCGCAGCAGCTGCGGCGCACCAAGGCGCGGCTGACCAAGAAGAGCTATGTTCCCGGATTTCTGACCCAGCCTTTCCTCAGGATCCGCAACAACAACCTCTCCGGTATCAGCCGTCCGGTCACGATTGTTCCCGATGCGGGGTGGCACTTCTCGTCCATGGGGGGGCTTGAAGCTTTCAGGACCAAGCTTGCCTCCGTGGTTCACGGGCAGACGGTCGATACCAGCAACATCGAAGAGCTCTACCGGCGGGAGCTGATCGGCACCGAACTTGTTCCTCTCAAGGAATTGCCACGCTGCGTCCGCGACGGAGCATTTGCTCACATGCTGGAGACCGGCGAACAGGCCGCAGCAAGCTGAGACAACTGTCCGCGAGCAAAAGCCGGTCGGATGCGGCCTATACGCCCTCGCTGCCGGAAAGGTGCTCGTAGCGACGGGCCGCGACGGCGGCACCGAGCGCGATCATTGCCGACCCGAGCATGATCACCAGCAAGCCATAACGGACATTTTCATCGGACAAGGCCATCCCGGCGATCCAGGACATGATTGCGCCCGACATGACCGTGAAAGCCCCTGCCAGGCCGGCCGCGCTTCCCGCTAGCTTGGGCCTGACAGACAAAACGCCCGCATTGGCGCTGGGCAGCGTCAAACCGTTGGAAAGACCAACAAGCATGCAGGGGCCGAAGAGGGCCAGAACATGGTCTGCCCCGGTCACGTAGAGGCCAAGCCCAAGCAGGAGGCCTGCACAGGCGATGATCCGGCCGGTAAGCATCATTGTGGTCAGCCGAACGCGGCCGGCAAACCGTCCGGATAGGAAACTGCCGATCATGAAGCCGCCCGTGATGGAGCCCATGAAAAGACCAAGCACGCCCGGTGACAGGTCGAAGGCCGCGTTGGCGGCAAGCGGTGCGCCGGCCAGGAAGGCGAAAAAGGCACCGATCGAAAAGCCCATGCAGACCGTGTAAGCCCAGAAGCGGCGCGATCTTATGAGCTCAGGGTATGTCCGGAACTGTTCGAGGATCGTGTCGGACGGCGACCGGTTGGTTTCCTTGAGGTCAAACCAGCACAACACCAGAACCGAGACACCAAAGGCTGCCAGGAACCAGAAACTGGCCCGCCAGCCGAAGGTTTCGTCCAGGAGGCCGCCGAAACCGGGTCCAAGCATGGGGGCAACAGCCCAGGCCATCGCTATGTAGCCGATCTTGCTGGCGGCGTCCTGCTTGCTGGTCGTGTCGCGCACGACGGCGAGCGCCACGGCATAGGTCGGGGCGATGACAGCCTGGATCAACCTGAAGGTCAGGAACCACCAGATGTCCCGGGCCAGAATGCAGCCGAGTGTCGCCACAAGGAAGATCACAAGTCCGCCCAGGATGACCGGCCGGCGGCCGAATCGGTCGGAGAGCGGCCCAAGCACCAGTTGCAGGAGGGCCGAGACGGCGGCATAGGCCGCCAGGGACAGGCCGACAATGGCATAGTCCACGTCGAACTCTGCAGCCATGTTGGTCAGCGATGGCAGGAAGATGTTGATCGGAAGGATGCAGAGCGCCGACAGCAGGATCAGGGTGGAGAGGCGCGGGCCGGCGGTGGGACTCTGCATGATCGGGGCACATCTGGGTCAGCGAAAGTGAACAAAGAGCTGTCGGTGCCGATGACAACGCCGTTCTGCATCTCGAGCGTTTCCAGACAACAGATCGCCGGTCCATTTTGCAATGACAAACTGTAGCCGGCCCCTTCGATGTGCGTACGCAGTGTCGGGAAACTGGCCGTAGAAAGATGCGGTGGGCGAACAGTTACTGAGGGTTTTGGTCAAATTAGGCGCATTTAAACCAATCCGTGTCGCAAATGTTTTGATCGCTTGCATCGATCGAGCATTTGATATAAAGATATCTTTATATCGACATTGATGGCGAAACTGATGACTGATGAGCATACCCTTTCCGTGGAAGACACTCTGACAGCCCTTCGGGCAGTCGGCGAGACAACACGTCTTCGCCTGATCGCCCTGTTGGCGGAAAGTGAGCTGACGGTAAAGGATGCGACCGCAATACTTGGTCAGAGCCAACCCCGTATTTCGCGCCATCTGAAGCTTCTTGCCGAGGCCGATCTGATCAAGCGTTATCCGGAAGGATCCTGGGTCTATTACCGTTTGGCCGACGGCCCCGCCGGTCAACTGGCGCGCGACCTTGTCGCCCGCATCTCGACCGACGACGCTGTCCTGGCTGCCGACCAGGAGCGCTTTCAAGGCATTCGCAAGGCCAAGGCGGAAGAGGCCGCTGCCTATTTTGCCGCGCGCGCGCTCACCTGGGATCGCGAGCGGTCGCTGCATGTCTCCGAAGAGGATGTTGAGGCCGCCATGCGGTCTGCGCTTGGAGACACGCCCTTCCAGTCATTTCTCGATCTGGGGACCGGAACCGGCCGTCTGCTCGAGGTGTTTGCGGACCAGTACACAACAGCCCTCGGCATTGATGCCTCCCACGACATGCTGGCTGTTGCCCGGGCCAATCTTGCCAAGGCAGGCCTTTCCAATGCCCAGGTCCGCCACGGCGACGCCTATGCGCTCAACGTGCCTCCGCGTTCCTTTGATGTGGTGACCATCCACCAGGTGCTGCACTTCCTGGACGAGCCGGCGCGGGCGCTGAGTGAAGCCGCCCGGGCGCTGCGCCCCGGAGGCCGCCTGCTGATCATTGATTTTGCCCCGCACGAGCTTGAATTCCTGCGCGAGAAGCACGCCCATCGCCGTCTTGGATTTGCCCATGACCAGATGGAGCGCTGGCTGGACGCGCTTGAACTGGATCTGGAACAGGTGACCGACCTTGTTCCGGGAGAAGACAACGATACCAACCTGACTGTTACCCTCTGGCTTGCCCGTGACCGACGCATCGTCACCGACCTGCCAGCAAGAGATACGTCCCGAGAGGTCGCCTGAAATGACTGACACGTCCAACCGCCGCTCGCATCAGGCGGCTCCGTCGCCGATCACCGCGTCGTTCGAGTTCTTTCCACCCAAGAGCGACAAGATGGCCGAGACGCTGTGGAACACGGTTCAGCGGCTGGCTCCGCTTGCGCCGTCCTTTGTCTCCGTGACCTATGGCGCCGGCGGGTCGACGCGTGAGCGCACCCACAAGACCGTTGAACGGATCCTGACCGAAACGGACCTTGCACCTGCGGCCCACCTGACCTGCGTCGGGGCATCTCAGGACGAAGTCAACGAGATCGTGCGTGACTATTGGGACCTTGGCGTTCGCCACCTTGTGGCCCTGCGCGGTGACCCTCTTGAGGGGATCGGCACGCGCTACACGCCGCACAACAATGGCTACCCTTACGCTTCGGACCTGGTTGCCGGGATCAAGAAGATCGCCAATTTCGACATTTCGGTTTCCGGCTATCCGGAAAAACACCCGGAAAGCGGCAGCTGGCAGAGCGAGATCGACAATCTGAAGCGCAAGGTCGATGCCGGTGCGGACCGGATCATCACGCAGTACTTCTTCGACAATGATCTGTTTGACTCCTATCTCGACCGGATTGCGGCCGCCGGCATCAACATTCCGGTTATCCCGGGCATCCTGCCGATCCACAATTTCGAGCAGACCATGGTGTTCTCCGCCAAATGCGGCACCTCGATCCCGCAATGGCTTGCCCGCCGCTTTGCCGGCCTGAAGGATGACCCGGAAACCCGCAAGCTGGTTGGTGTCTCGGTGGCCTGCGAACAGGTCATGGATCTCGTCGACAAGGGCATCAATGACTTTCACTTCTACACCATGAACCGTGCCGATCTGACTTATGCCATCTGTCACATGCTTGGCATGGGACGGCAGGAACCGGAAAACCTGGCAGCCTGAAATCAGGTAGCCTGTCAGGTTTGACCCTGCGGCCCGCAGGACATGCCCGTGAAGGGGCCCAGCCTTTTTGACCGGGCACCCGACGCTTCTCTTGTTCCCCACCGGAGGGGCAAAACGGGTTCTAAGTTCGACCGCCGAATTCCTCGGCAGGTGACACGACACGATTATCCGCGCCTTCCATGCAGGAAGGCGCCTGACCACATTGAACCAGAGCTTCTGGAAGGAATGATCCCGTGACCAAGTCCGACGCCTTTGAGCGCCTTCGTGACCTCGCCAAGACCCGTATTCTCGTGCTTGACGGCGCCATGGGAACTGAAATCCAGCTCCTGAAACTGGATGAAGCAGCCTATCGTGGGGACAGGTTCAAGGACTGGCCGAGCGACGTCAAAGGCAACAACGACCTCTTGAGCCTGACCCAGCCCGACGCGATCCGGCAGATCCATGTCGATTATCTTCATGCCGGTGCCGACCTTATCGAGACCAACACGTTTTCTTCCACGACCATTGCCCAGGCCGACTACGGCATGGAGGAACTGGCCTATGAGCTCAATTTCGAGAGCGCCAAACTGGCACGGGAAGCCTGTGACAAGGTCATGGCCGAGGACCCGTCGCGGCCCCGCTTCGTCGCCGGCGCCCTTGGCCCGACCAATCGAACGGCGTCCATCTCGCCGGACGTGAACAATCCCGGCTACCGCGCTGTTTCCTTTGATGATCTTCGCATTGCTTACGCGGAAGCTGCACGCGGTCTGATTGCCGGTGGCGCTGATGTCCTTCTGGTCGAAACGATCTTCGACACGCTCAACGCCAAGGCGGCCCTGTTCGGGATCGAGGAAGTCTTTGAAGAGGTCGGCACGACCTTGCCGGTCCTCGTCTCCGGCACCATCACCGACCTGTCCGGCCGCACGCTTTCCGGCCAGACACCGGAGGCCTTCTGGAATTCCGTACGTCACACCAGCCCGCTCGCCATCGGCCTCAACTGTGCCCTTGGTGCCAAGGAAATGCGCGCCCATGTGGACGAGCTTGGCCGGGTTGCCGACACGCTCGTCTGCGCCTATCCGAATGCTGGTCTGCCCAACGAGTTTGGCGAATATGACGAGAGCCCGGAGCACATGGCCGGGCTGATCGAGGAATTTGCCTCTGCCGGGCTTGTCAACATTGTCGGCGGCTGCTGCGGCACCACCCCGGCGCATATCAAGGCGATTGCGGACGCCGTTGCGGACAAGACGCCGCGTACGATCCCGGAAATCGACAGGCATATGCGCCTGTCGGGCCTGGAGCCGTTTGTCGTCACCAAGGAGACCAATTTCGTCAATGTCGGCGAACGCACCAACGTCACCGGGTCGGCCCGCTTCCGCAAGCTGATCAAGGAAGGCGACTATGCGACCGCGCTTGATGTCGCCCGCCAGCAGGTCGAAAACGGCGCGCAGATCATCGACATCAACATGGATGAAGGCCTGCTGGACTCCGAAGAGGCGATGGTCACCTTCCTCAACCTGGTGGCGGCCGAGCCGGACATCGCCAAGGTTCCGGTGATGATCGACAGTTCCAAATGGACCGTCATTGAAGCCGGCCTGAAATGCATTCAGGGCAAGGGGGTCGTGAACTCAATCTCGCTGAAGGAAGGCGAGGAGGAGTTCATCAAGCATGCCAGGCTGGTGCGCCGCTATGGCGCCGCCGTAGTTGTGATGGCCTTCGACGAGAAGGGTCAGGCAGATACCTTCGAGCGCAAGACCGAGATCTGTTCAAGGTCCTACAAGGTGCTGACGGAGAAGGTCGGGTTCGCGCCGGAGGACATCATTTTCGACCCGAACATCTTTGCGGTGGCCACAGGCATCGAGGAACACAACAATTACGGCGTCGACTTCATCGGGGCGACAGGCTGGATCCGCGAAAATCTGCCGCATGCCCATGTGTCGGGCGGCGTTTCGAACCTGTCGTTCTCCTTCCGCGGCAACGAGGCCGTGCGCGAGGCCATGCATTCCGTGTTCCTCTATCACGCCATTCAGCGCGGTATGGACATGGGCATTGTCAATGCCGGTCAGCTGGCGGTCTACAACGATCTGGACACCGAATTGCGCGAGCTGTGCGAGGACGTGGTCCTGAACCGAAGGGACGACGCGACGGATCGCATGCTGGACGCGGCCGAGCGCTGGAAAGGCGAAGGCGGCAAGAAGAAGGAAGCCGATCTGACCTGGCGCACCTGGGGTGTGGCCAAGCGGCTGGAACATGCGCTTGTGCACGGGATCGATGACTTCGTGGTCGAGGACACGGAAGAAGCCCGGCAGGCGTTTGACCGGCCGCTTCACGTGATCGAAGGCCCGTTGATGGACGGCATGAATGTGGTCGGTGACCTCTTCGGGTCCGGCCAGATGTTCCTGCCGCAGGTGGTCAAGTCCGCCCGCGTGATGAAAAAGGCCGTCGCCTATCTGATGCCCTTCATGGAGAAGGAAAAGGAAGAAAAAGGCATCACTGGCCAGTCGTCGGCCGGCAAGATCCTGATGGCGACCGTCAAGGGCGACGTCCACGACATTGGCAAGAACATCGTCGGCGTTGTGCTTCAGTGCAACAATTTCGAGGTGATCGATCTTGGTGTGATGGTCCCGGCTGCCAAGATCCTTGAAACGGCGAAAGCGGAGAAGGTCGATATGGTCGGGCTGTCCGGCCTGATCACGCCGTCGCTCGATGAAATGTGCCATGTCGCGGCCGAACTGGAACGTGAGGGCCTGGATGTGCCTCTTCTGATTGGCGGTGCGACCACGTCGAAGATCCACACGGCTGTGAAGATCCATCCGAACTACGAGCGGGGTCAGGCGATCTATGTGACCGATGCCGGCCGTGCGGTCGGGGTGGCGTCCAAGCTGATGAGCGAAGGCGGGCGGGCGCCTTATTACGCCGATGTCCGTGCCGAATATGCCGACATTGCCGAAAAACATGCGGCCGGCCGGGGCAACCAGCAGCGCACGTCGCTGAAGGCCGCCCGGGACAATGCCTTCAAGGCGGACTTTACCGGCAAGCCGCCGGTCGCGCCGAAGAAACCGGGCTCAACGGTATTCGATGACTTCCCACTGGAAGACCTCGTGCCGCTGATCGACTGGACACCATTTTTCGCGACCTGGGAAATCAAGGGCCGTTATCCGGCCGTTCTGACGGACAATCGCTATGGCTCGGCAGCCAAGGCGCTTTATGACGACGCCCGGCGCATGCTGGACGAGATCGTCGAAAAGAAGCTGCTGACCGCGCGAGGTGTCGCCGCACTTTGGCCGGCAAATGCCGTGGGCGACGACCTCCGCGTCTTTACCGACGAGACCCGGTCCGAGACCCTGGCGACCTTCCACACCCTGCGCCAGCAGATGGCACGTTCCGCCGGTGGACGCGCGAATGTTGCGATGAGCGACTTCGTGGCGCAGCAGGACAGCGGCATCTCCGACTGGATCGGCGGGTTTGCGGTGACGGCCGGTCACGGCGAAGACGAGCTTGCCGCGCGGTATGCCCGGGAAGGGGATGACTACAACAAGATCCTGTCCCAGGCCTTGGCGGACCGGCTGGCGGAAGCCTTTGCGGAAAAGCTCCACCAGATCGTTCGCACGGATCTCTGGGGCTATGCCAAGGAAGAGGCCTTGTCCCTGGAAGACATCATCGCCGAAAAATACCAGGGCATTCGCCCGGCGCCTGGCTATCCGGCCCAGCCGGACCACACGGAAAAGGACACGCTATTCAAGCTGCTCGACGCGGAGCGCCTGACCGGCATTCAGCTGACGGAAAGCAAGGCCATGTTGCCGGGGTCTTCGGTGTCCGGTCTCTATTTCGGCCATGCGGACAGCCACTATTTTGGTGTCGGCAAGATCGAAAAGGACCAGGTGGAGGACTACGCGCTGCGCAAGGGCTGGGATCTGGCCTATGCGGAACGTTGGCTGGCCCCGATTCTGAACTACGATCCGGCGCGCATGATTGCAGCCGAATAGGCGGCACTTTTCTCAATCGGAGCAGAATGCAACCGGCCCCTCGCAGAATTCCTGCGGGGGGCCTTTTGCGTTTTCTCGTTTAAAAAGAATGACGTAAGGAAAATAACAGAATTTTTAGAAAAAATGCACAGGGTGCACTCTTGTAAAGTGCACATAGTGCGCTAATATTTGGGTGTCAGGTGATCGCTATACGTGTGGTCATCAAAGGAGAAGAAAAATGAATGTGCAAATCGCTCGAATTCTTCTGGTCCGGCACCGTCAGGATTACAATCGGGATCGCCTGCCATGGCTCCCGGCACGTCTTTACCGGTCCTGGCGTGAAGCAAAGCCGGCAAAGCAGAAAGCCTCGCGGGCTGCCTGACTGATGCCAGATCCAAATCGGCCCCTGAGATAACAATAACAAGAACCCACAGACGTTTCGTTGCCCCAAACGTCTGACCACAGCCTTACAAGACCCGGCCTCGGCCGGGTTTTTTGTCTTCCGGGATCAGGTTCTGCTCAAAAGAAGTCTAACACCCGCAAATGCAAAGAAACCGCCGAGCAGCAGCTGAATGCTCCGGCGGGCCTTGCCGTAGAGCCGGAGCATTGCCGGTGTTGAAAAGGCGACCGCGTAAAGCACGTGCACAAGGACGGAAAGCACGAAGGTGCCCAGCACGATTACGGCGCCGACCCAGACAGGCGCATCCTGTTTGAGGCCGAGGGAAATGATTGCGATCCAGGCGAGAGCTGCCTTGGGGTTGGTCATCTGGATCACATAGCCCCTGATCAAATAACCGATCGGTGTGCGCGGTCCCCCAGCCAGCTGTTTTGCGTCGATGTCGTGCCGTGACAAGGCCGATTTCAGCGACTTCCAGGCCAGCCAAAGCAGATAGAGCCCGCCGGCAATCTTGATCACCGTCAGTGCGGAGGCATAGGTGGCAAGAAGGGCGGAGAGGCCCAGAACCGTCAACATGGCCCAGGTAAAGGACCCTGTGGCGACGCCAAGCGCGAGTGCTACGCCCGATCTGCGCCCGGCGCTCATGGATGTTCCTAGGACCGCCAGTATGTTCGGGCCCGGACTGGCAATGGCCAGGAGAAAAGCGGAATAGGCGAGCAATATGCCCGGCAGGTAGAGGGAAAGTTGGCCCATGATCGTCTCTCTTGTCGTCTGGTCAGAGCACCATAAGAGGATATGGACGAGTAATGCCTCGGTCTGGATCGAAGTGTGGCGGAAATCAAAAACAATCGCTTGAAGGACAGCCCGTGCATCTCAGTTAGTCATCCGGAGGGCAACGGAGCGGAGAGCCGGGATGACAATCGATTGTTCGTTTTTGACGGCATCGGCTCAGCAATCGACGTCATCCTGAGGAAGGCCGCAAGGTCCGTCTCGAAGGACGGGCCACGGGGTAGGGACCATGCTGCCGATCCTTCGAGACGCCGCTAATGCGGCTCCTCAGGATGAGATTGGAACGTTAGGGGCGGTCCGAAGTCGCAAATCAAAGCGGAAACAGCTCCTTCATCGCCACTTCTCCCCTAGACGAAATATGCACGACGCGGCTGTTCTCTTCCCGGCGCAGCCAGCGCTGGTCCTGGAAATGGGAGAGGAGGGCCGCGCCCAGGCTGCCGGCCAGATGATTGCGCCGTTCACTCCAGTCGAGACAGGCACGGCACATGGGGCGGCGACTGGCGTTCAGGGCGCCAAGGTCGATGCCGATCTCCGAGATGAAGGTGACGCCTTTCTCGGTCAACGCGAGACCGCCCTTGTCGGATGAGGCTGCCAGCATGTCCCGCATCTGCAGGCTGTCATAGATCCGGACCGCCATGTCGCCGGCGAGGTGATCGTAGCAGACACGGGCGGCACGCATGGCCGGATCGCGGGGGCCGGTCCGCGTGCGCAGATGTCCCTTGCGGGCGGCGAGCCCCATGATGGCTTCCAGAACGGTGCTGACTTCCGGCCCGGCCAGTGTGAAATAGCGGTGGCGTCCCTGCTTGGCCTGGGCGAGCAGGCCTCCTTCCATCAGTTTCTTGAGGTGTGAACTGGCGGTCTGGCCGGTGATGCCGGCTTCCGTGGCCAGTTCCGTCGCCGTCAGCGCCTTGCCGCTTAAAAGAGCGCTCAGGATGTTGGCGCGGGCAGGGTCGCCGATCAGGGCGCCAATGCGGGCGATGTCCGGTCCTTCCTTCATGATCAGCCTCCATGGTTCGATCACTGTCGAAGCATTCGCGTCGCGGAGCATGGCATAGTGCGGATCGTTAGACCAGCGCAAAGGACCGCTCCATGATTACCTGTTTCATCCGCTATCACATTGACCCGACCAAGAAGGCCGCCTTTGAGCAATATGCCCGCAACTGGGGGCAGGCAATCCCCCGTTGTGGTGCCGACCTGATCGGTTATTACGCACCGCATGAAGGCTCCACGACGCTCGCCTATGGCGTTTATTCCGTCGAGAACCTGGCAGCTTACGAAGCCTATCGGGCGCGGCTGGCCGCCGATCCACTCGGCAGGGAGAATTATGAATTCGCCATGGCGGAGAAATTCATCTTGCGGGAAGACCGCACCTTCCTGAAACTGGCCTCCGCACCGCATGCGAGGGGAGAGAGTGGACGATGATAGCCGTGATTTTCGAAGTGATCCCGCATGCGGACAAGAAACAGGCCTATCTGGACATGGCTGCCGAGATGCGGCCGCTTGTGGATCAGATTGACGGCTTCCTGTCAGTGGAACGGTTTCAAAGCCTGACCAATCCGGAAAAACTCCTGTCTCTGTCGTTCTTCCGCGACGAGGCGGCGCTCGACGAGTGGCGGCAGCTGACGCAGCACCGCAAGGCCCAGACCGCCGGACGGACCTCTTACTTCAAGGACTACAGGCTGCGCATTTCGCATGTCCTTAGGGATTACGGCATGGACGAGCGGGCGGAGGCCCCGGCCGATAGCCGTGAGCTGCACGGGTAAAACAACGTCTCATGCCTTCCAGATCTTTCGAGTTCTTCCTGCTGGGTGTTCTCGCCCTGCTGTGGGGCTCCTCCTACATGTGGATTGCCTTGGCGCTGCCCTCCTTTCCACCTGCGACCCTGATTGCGATCAGGGTCCTGTCGGCTTCGCTGGTGCTTCTTGTAATCCTTGCTGCCCGAGGCATTGCCTTGCCGAAGGATGGCCGTAGCTGGCGGCTGTTCTTTGTGCAGTCGCTGGTCAACAGCACCGGTCCCTGGCTGATGCTGGCCTGGGGGCAGCAATATGCGGGGACGGCTGTCTCCAGTGTGCTTAATTCGACCTCGCCGCTCTGGGTGTTTGCCTTGTCCTTTCTGCTTCTGCAAAGAGGTCAGCGGCCGGGCGTGCTTCAGCTGACCGGCGCGTTGTTCGGCTTTGGCGGCATCGTTCTGATCGTCGGGGTCGGCGCGCTTGAGGATATAGGCCAAACCCTCGTGCCGCAGCTCGTGGTGCTTCTGGGGGCGGTCCTATACGGTATCGCCGCTTGGCGCGGGCCACTCTTTGCAGAGTATCCGCCAATTGTCGCCGCCACCGGCACGCTGATCTGTGCCTCTGCCGTGCTTGTCCCGTTGAGCCTGCTAACGGAGAGCCCCTGGGAGCTGACACCGGACGCAACTGGCATTCTGTCGGCGCTGATCCTGGGCGTCATCTGTACGGCTTTCGCCTTCCTGATCTATTTCCGCCTTTTGAACACGCTTGGCCCCATGGGCACCGCCAGCCAGGCTTATCTGCGCTCTGGCGTCGGCGTCTTTCTGGGCGTCGTGTTCCTGTCGGAAAGCCTCGATCTGGAAACCTTTACCGGAATCTGCCTTGCCATTTTCGGGGTTGTTCTGATCAACTGGCCTCAGAAGGCAAAACGTCAGGCCGCCCCAAGTCCGGGCAAGGAGGTGTCATGAGTGTGCTGACGGTATTCGAGGCCGGGTCACGGCCGACAAAACGCGCCAATCCGGACTATTTCACCGGCACGGTCTGGCAGGATCCGGTGATCGAGGCTCCGGCGCCGGCGCGGGTCAGGGCAATCCGGGTGACATTCGAACCCCGTGCGCGCACGCATTGGCACACGCATCCGCTCGGGCAGACCTTGCAGGTGCTCGAGGGGGCAGGCTTTGTGCATTTGTGGGGGCAGGAAAAACTCTCGATCCTGCCGGGCGACGTCATCTGGATCCCGCCCGGGGTCAAACACTGGCACGGCGCCGGGCCGACAACCGCGCTTGTGCATCTGGCGATCCAGGAAGAGCTGGACGGGTCGGTGGCCGAGTGGCTCGAGGCTGTCGATGATGCCACCTATGCCGGTGGCATCGAGGCGCGCCGCTGACCGGCAGCCTTTCAGCTTCCGAGCGGTAACCGCACCTCGGCTTCCAGGCCACCTGCCTGACGGTTGCGCAAATCGATCCGCCCGCCATGGGCGTGGATGATGGAGCGCGTAATGGCAAGGCCCAGTCCGATGCCCCCGGTTTCTTCGCTACGGGATTCTTCCAGTCGAACGAACGGCTCGAAGACGTCCTTCAAACGATCGTCAGGAATGCCGGGTCCCTTGTCATGGACGCGGATGATCGCCTCTTGTCCTTCCTTGCTGGCCTTGATGGAAACGGCTTCGCCGTAGCGGATGCCGTTTTCGATCAGATTGCGCAGGGCCCGCTTGAGGGCCATCGGACGGCAGGGGACAATAATACGTTCGCTCGTTTCCACGCTGCAGCTGTGACCGAGATCCTGCTGATCGCCCGCGATCGCTTCCAGAAGCGCCCCCAGGTCGGCGTTTTCGGCCGTTTCCGCCTGAGCCTCGTCCTTGGCAAAGCGCAAGGCAGCTTCGGTCATGGCCGCCATTTCATCCAGGGTCTCGATCATCTTGTCGCGGTTTTCGTCATCGTCGATGAATTCCGCCCTGAGGCGCAAAGACGTGATCGGGGTTCTCAGATCATGGCTGATGGCCGCCAGCATGCGGGTTCGGTCCTGGACAAAGCGTGTCAGCCGGTCCTGCATGTCGTTGAAGGCGGTGGTCAGCGCGCGGACTTCCCTGGGTCCGCTTGGTGTCAACGGTTCCTGTTCCTCGCCGCGGCCGAGTTTTTCCGCACTTGTAGCAAGATCCTTGAGCGGCCGCGTGACACGGCGCACGGCAAGACCGATGATGAGCACCGTCAGCAGGGCGGTGAGGCCAAGCTGTACCATGAGCGCAATGAACGCGCCGGAGGGAGGCCGGTAACTTGTCGCGACATTCAGCCAGCGACCATCGGTCATCTGGATCGACAGGGACAGGTCTTCCGGCTTGTTCATGATCTTGCGCAAATTGTGTGGCCGCTCGCGTTTGGGAACGTCGCGCCAGCTGGCCTTGTCGTCGTCCCTGGCCTCTCGCCTGCCGGGACCGCGCTTTTCGTCTGCGTGAATGTTGAGATGGACCACCTGGCCCGGGGCGAGGTCGCGGGACATGTAACCCTGCAGTCGCTGTTCGAACCGGGAGGTGCCCGGCTCGGGCGCAAGCGGTGTATCGCCCAGCCAGAAGACGGCGTAGCGGCTGCTGCTGGCTTCCAGGATCCGGTCCTGCAGCGCAACCGGCGTGTCCTCCATCAGCTCCGACAGGGCGACGGCGCGGGCCAGGAGATTGTCGCGGGCCGCGGCGACCAGCGCGATGCGGCGTTCATCCTGGAAGATCCAGATGCTGAGCGCCTGGGCCACGACAATCGCGGCCAGCATCAGCACGATCAGCTGGGAGGCCAGGGAGCTAGGCCAGAGAAACGCTGCAATCTTGCGGGGGAGGGCGGTCCGGTTCATTCGGCGGTGTCTTTCACCTCTGACGTGAACATGTAACCGCCGCCCCAGACCGTCTTGATCAGCTTGGGTTCTTTCGGGTCTTCCTCGATCTTGCGGCGCAGGCGGGAGACCTGGTTGTCGATCGACCGGTCAAAGACGGCTGGCGTACGGCCGGTCGTCAGGTCCATGAGCTGGTCCCGGTTCAGCACCATTTTCGGGCGTTTCAAGAAGGCGCAGAGCAGCTGGAACTCCCCGCTGGACAGGGCGACAGAGGTTCCCTCCGGATCGAGCAGCTCGCGGCGGGCAACATTCAGCGACCAGCCGTCGAAATGCAGCCTGTCCTGTTCGATCGGGTCACGTTCTCTTGGAACCAGCGATGTGCGCCGCAGCACCGCCCGGATCCGGGCCAGCAGTTCACGCGGGTTGAAGGGCTTGGTGACATAATCATCCGCGCCGATCTCCAGTCCGATGACCCGGTCGGTGTCATCGGCCATGGCGGTCAGAAGGATGACCGGCATGGATCCGGTCTCCACCAGGTGCCGGCACAGCGACAAGCCGTCTTCCCCCGGCATCATGATGTCGAGCACCACCAGATCGATGGAGGCGGCCTTGAGCGCCTTGCGTGCATGGGCGGCATTTTCGGCCGTCGTTGCGCGCAGACCGTTCTTGACCAGATAACGCGCCAGTGTCTCGCGGATGTCGCGATGATCGTCGACGACCAGGATATGCGGGCTCGGGTCGCTCACATCTGTCTCCATTCTTGTGGCGTCCTTTCAGACATTGAATCTGCGAAGCCACGGATCTTGCTGTTTCTATGGGTAAAATAGTCTTCCGCGCAGAAAGGTGCGAGCCGAACTTGTAACAAAGTGTATCGCAGCAGCCCTTGGGGACAGATGGCGACACTTCGGGCCTCTTCCACGGGTAATCCTGCGACAATTGCTTCTTACCTTCAGCTCATCAACGAACCAAGGAGTTGTTGGAATGAAACCGTTCAAGAAGATTGCAATTGCCGCCCTGGCTGCGAGCGTCGCGGGTACCGCGCTGACCGCCGGCCTTCCCGCTCTCGCCCAGGACACGGCAGCAGCCGGGGACGGGGGCAAACAGATTCAGCAGACCGAGGGCCAGCGCATGGCTCACAAGGGAGAACGCGGCGGACGCGGTTGGGGCCGTGGCCATCGCGGCGGCGAGCAGCGCGCAGAGCGCCTGTTCGAGCGCTTTGACGTGAACAAGGATGGCGTCATCACCCAGGCCGAAATCGAGGAAGTCCGGGCGCAGGATTTTGCCGCGGCCGATACCGACGGAAATGGCGAGATCAGCCTGGAGGAATTCAAGGCGGCTTTCATGGAACGGTCGAATGACCGCATGGTCCGCGCCTTCCAGTTCCTGGACAGTGACGGTGACGGCACCGTGACCCAGGCTGAAGTCGACGCGGTCGCCAACCGCATGTTCAACCGGCTCGACCGGGACGGCAACGGCGTTGTCGAGCGTGTCCGTGGCAATCGTGGCCAGGGCGCCGAAGAAGGGGACCGCCAGCAGCGCGCAGACCGCGGTGAACGGGGCGAGCGTGGCGAACGCGGCGGGCGTCGCGGTGGCCGCGGCGGTCAGGGGGCCATGTTCCTGAGCCTGTTCGACACCGACGGCAACGGCCAGGTCACCCGCGAAGACTTCGATGCCAAGCGCGCCGAACTGTTCGCGCTTGCCGACACCAATGGCAGCGGTTCCTTCACCATCGAAGAGTTCGGGCCGCTGTGGCTGGCGCTGAATGAGAACCGCATCGTCAACATGTTCCAGCGTGCAGATGCCGATGGCAGCCTCGGGATCACCGCCGAGGAACATGACAAGCGCCTGGACAAGCTGATGGAGCGCGCCGACCGCAACAAGGACGGTGTCATCACCAAGGCCGACTTCAAGGGCGGCAAGAAAGGCAAGGGCAAAGGCAAGGGCTGGCACAAGAACCAGCGCGGCTAAGCCTGAAGCACCCTCCGGACCCGCCTCCGGAGCCGTTTCCCCGCTCTTCCATACCCCCTCCTTGCGGGGAGACATCTTGGGAGCCGCAACCGCGGCTCCTTTTTTTAGTTTGGCCGCTGCGACCAGGCTTCTTCGATCGCCCGTTGAGGATCAGACAGATCTATCAGGACCTCAACGATAGCATTCTTGCCTTCTTCATCTGTACTTACATAAGCAAACAAAAGTGCAGAAAAGAACAAAGCCGCAAGGAGCAAAAAAGCGACACACCAAGCGATTAGAAAACGGGTTGAGTAAAGGAATGATAATCCACTTTTAGGTTTGGCTGGTTTGAATTTCTTTTCAATGAAAATGCATACAGCGAGAGTGATGATAATGAAGAGAATTATTGAATATATTGAAGGCATTTAGGGTGATTGCTTCCTTTTATTCTGGTTCCAATCTCGTCATCCAAATCGTCTGCATCGCATTCAGCTGAAACTCGAATTACGTGTGTTGAATGCCCAAGTTGCAGCAAGCTGAGAACGGACGACATATAAAGGCACCAATTTAGCTCATCAGTGCTGTCTAGCACAGCCTCATCCTGAGGAAGCGCAGCTGCGCTGTCTCGAAGGATGGGCCGCTTAGAGCATGCCGCCCATCCTTCGAGACGGACCTGAAGGCCCTCCTTTGGATGAGGTTGTCGGATGCGCAAACGCTAGAGCAGGCAAAGCTTTGCCGATAGCGTCTTTTGACGAGACACCCATCCGTTACGGGAATTTCAAGGATTTTCGGCCATTCTCCCGCCCGGGTTACATCCGGGGGACGACATGACCAAGCCGAGTTTGATGGATTTTGTCGAGGCGAAGATCGCGGAGGGCGTCGTCAGCGAAGATGATGTCATCACGCTGCGCCGTTACATCTATAGCGACATGGTCGTCTCGCTCGAGGAAGGGGCTGCCCTGTTCAGATTGAATGCGGCAGCGCAGGGTTTTCCAGACAGTTGGTACGACCTGTTTCCCGAAGCGATGGCCGACATCCTTGTCAATCAGGTCCGGCCCTCCGGCTATGTTTCCGAAGACAATGCCGCGTGGCTGATCGGGCAGGTGACCGCGGACGGGCATGTCTGCAGCCGCACCGAGTTGGATGCTGTCCTGCACATTCTGGAAAGAGCGCGCAAGGCGCCGGAAAATCTTGAACAGTTCGCGCTGCGTGCGGTGGCTCAATCCGTGATTTCCGGGACGGGGGCCACGCGCTCCGGTGCGGAGCTGAAGCCGGGTGTGATCTCCGACGGAGAGGTGGAGCTGTTGCGCCGGGTGCTTTATGCCGGCGCCGGCTGCGGTGGCATGGCCATTTCCAGGGCGGAGGCGGAAGTCCTGTTCGATCTCAACGATGCGACGGTGGAAGCGGAAAACGCCCCGGCCTGGTCGGAACTGTTCACCAAGGCCGTTGCCAATCATCTGATGGCGCTGTCCGGATTTGCCCCGCCGCCGCGCGAAGTCGCTCTGGCGCGGGAAGACTGGCTTGAGCAGCCCGGTGGTTTTGAAGGCGGCATTGGCGGTTTTTTCAAGAAGATGGTCTCCGGCGGTGTCAGCGGTGTGCGTGAGGCCTATCGGGACCAGCCGGACCCTTTTGCGGAACGCGGCGCGGCCATGGAAGCCGAAATCGCGGTCAATGAGGTGGTCACCGGTGACGAAACCGGCTGGCTGGTGGAGCGCATCGGCCGGGACGGGCAACTGCACGAGAATGAAAAGGCGCTCCTGCGTTTTCTGCGCGAAGAAAGCCCGACCATTCATCCTTCCTTGCAGCCGCTTCTGGACAAGGCATTTTGACGAAACGGTCTTACTCGACCCGCATGGCTTCCGTTTCCAGGATCAGCTGAACCTCATCGCCGACAAATCCATTGTCGACCGCATAAGTCATGCCGTACTGGCTGCGGATCACGGTTCCCTTGGCACTGATGCCAAGCGTGAACCGGCCATGGCCAAACGGATAGTTGGCCGCCTTGTTCAAGGTCACTTCCAGCGTCAGCGGATGGGTCTGGCCCAAGAGGGTCAGGTTGCCTTCCACAGTCCCTGTTGTGTCGCTTGTTGGCGTGCCGCCGGTCGCCGTGAAGGTCATCACCGGGAAGGTCTCGACATTCAGGAAATCCTTGTTGCGCACATGGTTGTCGCGCGCGGCGTTGAAGGAATTCACGCTGGCGGACTGCACCGTAATTGAGACATCGGACAGTTCCCGGCTTTCCATGTCATAGGTAAACCCGCCCTCGAATTCCAGGAACAGACCGAGCGTGTCGGCATAACCCAGGTGATCGACCATGAAGGCGATGGTGGTGTGTTCGGGATCAAGTTCATAGCGGTGAGGTTCGGCCAGGGCAGGGGCGGCCATCAGACCGATTGCAAATGCACTTCCAAACACGTTCCGCATGACCCACCTCGTCTAGACTGCTCCCACCCGATCCCAGCTAGCGCGGTTTCGCGTGGAGGCAATGGGGTCAGACGATCTGGCCGACATCGATGCGGTTGCCGTCCGGATCTGCAAAGACAAAGGAGCGCAGGCCATAGTCCTTGTCTTCAAGGCGCCTGATGATCCTGAGGCCATGGGCCTCACAGGCCTTGTAGGCGGCGTCGGCATTCGATACCAGCATGTGCGCCTGGTTGAAGGCCGGCGGCTTGTAGGTTTTTTGCAGGGACAGATGCAATTCCGCGCCGTCCTTTTGCAGGATCACGAAGCCGGTCGGATCTCCGTTTTCAAAGACCTTTTCGAAGCCGAAGACGGCCTGATAGACCGCACAGGCGCGCTGGATATCGCTCACGCCGAGTGTTGCTGCGATACGGCCTAGCCGGAGACTGGAGGAGGGGTCAGACGTCATGATGAGCCCGTTTTTCAATTGAGGCGAGGGGCAAGGTGGTGGACGGTGCCGACGATCCCTTGTCCTGTCGCTATCCCAGGGCGGTGCCTGTCTGACGGCGATCTTACTGCGAATTCTCGGTCGAACAACCGGCTTCCTGCGAATTGTTGCAAATGGTGTTCGGCATCAACGGCCAGTTTGCGCAAAATCTGCACATAGGCTGACAACGCCCTGCAACCGGGTCCGGCAGAAAGACTGCCATGACCCGTCTGGCAAATCTTTCACCGACCTCCACCGCCTTCGTTCTGGCCTCCGCCATTCTGGCCTATGAGCCGCTGCGCTGGCTGCTGGGCTCCTGGCAGGACCCGTCCTATGCCTCCAGCGGACTGATCTATCTCGCAGCCCTTTTGGCCCTTGGCGTCTGGTCGCTCTCAAGTCCGGTCAAAACCGTTGAGACGCACCATCGGCAGGTCGCCGTGCTGTTGCTGGTCGCCTCGGCGCTGATCCGGCTGGCCAGCCAGGTGCTGGCCATCAACGTGATCGGCGGTCTGGCCCTGGCGCTGGATGTGTTCGCCCTGGCAACCTTTTTCCGGACCGGTGAACGCCACCGGGCCGTGTCGCCCTTCTGGCTGTCGGTCCTGTTCCTGTTCACGCTGCCGGTGGAGCGGATCCTGCAGCGGCTCATCGGCTATCCCTTGCAGGAATTGTCTGCGAACCTGTCCTGCGCGGGCCTTGACCTGTTTTTTACAGATCTTTCCTGTTCCGGCATTCGTATTGCGCTTGCCGGCCGCGATGTGCTGGTCGATCTGCCGTGTTCCGGGACATCCGGTCTGATGCTCGCCATGGCCTTTGTCGTGCTTTTGAACGCGCTCTACCGGCCGGCCCTGATGAGCGCTGTCCTCTGGCTGGGGCTCGCCTTCCTCTTGGCGGTTCTGGGCAATGCGCTGAGGATCATGCTGCTAGCGGTCGGCCTTGCCTTTCCGGATGCGGTGCTCGGGGCGGATGTCATGGTAGGGCCGCTGCATGACCTGATTGGATATATGACGCTCGCCTTGTCGATGGTCCCGGTGTTTATCCTCTATCGGCCGAGGGCCAAGGCACACACGGCCGCGATCTGGCAGATGCCGTTGCCGCCGATGTCCAGAGCGGCCCGGTCCTTGTCCGCACTCCTGTTCCTCAGCCTTGCCGCCGTGATCGTGTCGCTGCCGCGCCAGGCACTTGATGTCTCCGCAGCAACAAAACCTCAGCCGCTGCCGGTCAGCCTTGGTGGCGAAATCGGCATGGATGAAGCCCTGCTGCCGGTCGAACAGCGCTATTTCGAACTTTATGGCGGCCACGCCCAGAAACGCCGCTACGGGCCGATGGCGCTGACGCTGGTGCATACGTCCTCACCCTTGCGGCATCTGCACGCGCCGGATGATTGCCTGCGCGGTCTCGGTTTCGAAGTGACCTTTCTCGGCACCCGTTTCGATCCGGTGCCGACGGCCTACTACCGCGCGACCTCCGCGGACGGCGGCGACTGGCGGGTCGCGGTCACCTTCACGTCCAGCACGGGTGCGGTCACGCACAACATCGCCGAAGCGATCTGGCTGTGGCTCAAAGCGCCCGGCAGCAGCTGGACCAGCATTCAGCGCATCACCCCCTGGTCTCTTGCCGAGGATCGGCAGACGGCCTTCGAAGCGGCCGCCCGTGCCGCACTTGACCTGACCTCCCCGGAAATCTGACCCAGAAGGAGTTGCCTCCATGTTGACGTCGTTCCAGAAAATGCTGCCTTTGGCGCTTGCCGCGCTGACGTTCGGCTTGGGGCCAGCTGCCGCCGACCCGGACCTTGATGACCTTGCCGGCAGCGTCGTTGCCAATGTGGACGGCAAGGAAATCCACCTGCCGCTGCTTTCATCGGACTATTCCGTCCGGATCGATGGTGATGCCGCTCATGTCGAATTGACCCAGACCTTTCTCAACCCGACCCGGACACCGCTGCACGCGACCTATCTGTTTCCCCTGAACCAGAAGGCGGCCATTCACGCCATGAAGATGGATCTGGACGGCGAGACCGTCATTGCCCGTATCCGGAAAAAGGCGGAGGCCCGGAAAACCTTCGAAGCGGCCAAGGCCGAGGGCAAGGCGGCGGCACTCCTGACCCAGCACCGCCCCAACATGTTCACCCAGGACATCGCTCATCTGATGCCCGGCCGTCCGGTTCGGATCACACTGGAATATGTTCAGCATGTGCCGAAGATCGATGGCGCCTACGAACTGGTCGTGCCGCTGGTGGTGGGGCCGCGCTATGACGGGCCGGACCTCAAGACCGATGTTCAGTTGAGCAGCACCAAGACCGACGACCGCATCGCCTATGATGACGATGTTGTTTCGGCTTCCGAGACCGTTTCCGGTTGGCAGATCGACAAGCTTCCGGCCTATCCGCCCGTGATCGGTCAGGACGCGCCGGACGAGATCGATCCGAAGCGGGTCTCGCTTGACCTCAGGCTGACGGCGCCGATGCCGGTCACCGCGCTCTGGAGCAAGACCCATGCGCTGGATGTGGCCGACGAGGGCAAGGTCAAGACCATCCGATTTGCCGGCAACAAGACCATCGACAACCGCGACTTCGTGCTGCGCTACGAGCTGTCGGCTGAACAGGATGTGGCAGCGGGTGTGTCCGCATTCTTCGACGCAGAACGTGGCGGCTATTTCTCCATGCTGATCGAGCCGCCAAAACTGCCGGCAGAGGACACGATCGGGCGCCGGGAACTGGTCTTCGTGCTGGACACGTCCGGCTCCATGAGCGGCGAGCCGCTTCAGGCCAGCAAGGTCTTTATGGAAGAGGCCATCAAGGGCCTACGGCCTGAAGACCACTTTCGTATCCTGCGCTTTTCCAACACCACGTCCGAATTTGCCCGCGGTGCCGCGAAGGCAACAGAACGCAACAAACAAAAGGCACTCCGCTTTGTTGCCGGTCTGAGCGCAGATGGCGGTACGGAGCTCAACCGGGCGATCAACACCGCTTTTGATCTTGCCACGGTGAAAGACACGACACGGATCGTGGTGTTCCTGACCGACGGCTACATTGGTGCCGAGCGCGACGTGATTGCCTCCATCGCGCGGCGGATCGGCAATGCCCGCATCTATGCGTTTGGCGTTGGCGATGCGGTCAACCGCTTCCTGCTGGATGCGATGGCGCGAGAGGGCAGGGGATATGCCCGGTATGTCGGCCTTCGCGAAGAGGCCAGGGTGGCTGCCGAGGCGTTTGCCGCCAGACTGAAGTCGCCGCTCCTGACCGATATCTCCATCGACTGGAACGGGCTCAAGGTGGCAGACCAGACACCGGCCAGGATCCCGGATCTGTTCGAAGGTGGTGCTGTCCGGCTACTGGGCCGCTATCAGGCAGGCGGCAAACACACGGTCTTCGTCAATGGCCTCGTCAATGGCCGGGCAGCCAGCCTGCCGATCGAGATCGACCTTCCCGGCACCGCTGCTGCAGGCGACCAGGCGGCAAAGGCCCTGCCGCTGCTTTGGGCGCGTGAACAGATCTTTGACAAGAACCGCGCCTATACGATCGGTGGCAGCCAGGACAGTCAGCTTGAACAGGAAATCACCGAGCTTGGTCTGACCTATGCGCTTCAGTCCCGGTTTACCTCCTTCGTGGCGGTGTCGGAAAAAGTGGTCAATACGGACCCGGCCTCGGCCAGTCAGAAGAGCGTTCCGCTGCCGCAGGTGTCTGGCGTCTCAAAGGCGGCCTATCCGTCGCTCAACCTGAGTGGCAGCTCGGCGCCGGAACCGGAAGGTATTCTGGGTGTGATGATGATCCTTCTGGCGCTGCTCGCCCGCTTCCGGAAGCAGATCTCGTCTCGCTTGAGGGCATTGGTGGCAAGGATCCAGCGGTCCGAAGTCAATGCCTCGGATGAGCCCGCCATGGCCCTGGACCGACGGCTTCCCAAAGGTCTGCGCCGGGACAGCTGGTGGCTGGAAAGCTGATCGACGCTCGTTTATTGATAACGCTTCCGCGGCCAGCCGCGGGAGCTCTTTTCAGGAAGACTGCATTGCAAGACAAGACCATTCTCGTTGTTGATGACGACCCGGCCATCCGGGACGTGATCTGTTTCGCCCTCCAGAAAGCCTCCTATCGCTATGAAGTGGCCACCGATGGCAAGGAGGCGCTGGACAAGGCGGCGCTCCATGATCCTGCGCTGATCGTGCTCGATATCGGCCTGCCGGAAATGGACGGTCTCGATGTCTGCCGGCACCTGCGCCGGACCTCCGAAGTGCCGATCCTGTTCCTGTCGGCACGGGACGATGAAATCGACCGGATTGTGGGTCTGGAACTCGGGGCCGACGATTATGTCACCAAGCCGTTCAGCCCGCGTGAGCTGATTGCCAGGGTCGGCGCGATCCTGAAACGCTATGGTGCGCCTGCCCAGGACCAGGAGAGCAAGGAGGAGCCCGTGCTGGAGCATGGCAGTCTGCGCCTCGACAAGGCTCAGCGCGAGGTTACGGTGGGCGAGGCTCCCGTCTCCATGACCGTGATCGAATTCGACATCCTTGCCACGCTGCTCGCACGGCCGAAGATCGTCTTCTCCCGCGAACAGATCCTGCAGCAGGCCTACAAGGACAACATCCACGTTTCGGACCGGACCATAGACAGTCATGTCCGCAACATCCGCGCCAAGCTGACCGGCGCGGGGTGCCGTGATGCGATTGAAACGGTGCATGGTGTCGGCTTTCGTCTCGGGCCCTGCCGGATTGACGGCGCATGATCCTCTCCCGGACCTTCCGTGACAAATGGCGGCCGCCCCTGTTTCTGGTGGTGGCCGCGGTGCTCGGCATCATGCTGCTGGTGCCGCTGGCGGGGATCTCCTTCTTCCGGGTCTATGAAAATCAGCTGGTCGAAACGACGGAAGCCGAGCTGATTGCCCAGTCGGCCGCGATTGCCGCGGCGACCGCGCAGCGGTTGAAGGAACTTGGCGGCACCGATCTGCCACTTGGCGAGGCCGTTGCAAGTGCGCCCGCCAAGTCCTATCGCGGCGGTCTTGTCGTTCAATATCTGACCGGAGGCTGGACCCCGGTTCTGACCCGGCTCGATCTGACCAAGACACCGATCCTGCCGGGCCGGCCCGATCCGCTGCCGGCAACGGAGGCCGTGCCTCCGGTCTATGAGGAGACCGGAGGCCATCTCGATCAGATCCTGCTGGAAACGCAGAAGCTGACTCTGGCCGGGTTCCGGCTGCTCGATTTCAACGGCACGGTGATTGCGGGCCGCGACGAATTGGGCCAGTCCCTTGCTCATGTCGAAGAGGTGCAACAGGCGTTGACCGGCCGCTATGCCAGTGCCTTGCGCGAGCGGGTCGTCGGCAACCCGCAGCCGATCTATTCCATCAGCCGCGGCACCAGTGTCCGCGTTTTCATCGCGATGCCGATCATCGTGGACAACAAGGTCGCGGGCGTTGTTTATGCCTCGCGCACGCCCAGCAACATCCTGAAGGAACTGTTCCTGAAGCGGGAAGCCGTCTTCTGGCTGGTCCTTTTTGTGCTGGGCGCGACCTTCATCGTCGGCCTGATTTTCGTGCGCGCGATTTCCGGACCGATCCGGGCCTTGACCCGCCGGTCGCTCCAGATCGGTGCCGGCGATCGCGACGCCCTGAAGCCGCTCGTCATCCACGGCAACCGGGAAATCCACGCGCTGTCGGAAAGCATGCTCGACATGTCGCGCAAGCTGTTTGAGCGCAACGACTACATCAACACCTTCGCCAATCACGTCACCCATGAACTGAAGTCGCCGCTGACCGCGATCCAGGGCGCGGCGGAGCTGATGAAGGATGGCGGCAGTGAGCTCAGCGACGCGGACCGGGCGCGTTTCCTGGACAACATCCTGCGCGACACGGACCGGGCGTCCTTGCTCTTGAACAGGCTGCGTGAGCTTGCCAGGGCGGACAGTGTCGAGATTGCGGGATCCTGCCAGCTGGCGTCGGTCGTTGCCGGCCTGCGAAGCCGTTTTGAAGGCGTTCAGATCGCGTGCCCGAAAGAGGCCAAACTGCCGATTTCGGCAGAAAATGCACGGATCGTGTTTGAAAATCTGATCGACAATTCCGTGCGTCACGGGGCTGACCATGTCACGATTTCGGCAACAACGGACCGTCAGCATCTGCAGGTGAGGGTCCAGGACAATGGCGAAGGCATCTCCGCCGGCAACGCCGATCAGATCTTCGATCTGTTCTTCACCACGCGGCGTGACAGTGGCGGTACGGGCATGGGGCTGGGCATCGTCCAGGCGCTTCTGAAAGCCCACGGCGCGTCGATCAGCCTGCTGCCGACAGACGGTGATGGAGCCTGTTTCGAGCTGGAACTCCCGATGCGGAACTGAAGTCAGCCAGTCCATCGTGCGCTGAACTCAGCCGCCAGATGGTCTATCAGGGCTCTCAGTCGCCGCGTCAGATGCCTGTTGGGCGGGTAAAGCGCGTAGACGCCATAGGTGTCGGTGGCATAGTCCGGCAGGACCCGTTCCAGCTGCCCCTCGCGCAGTGCGGTCTCGACAGGGTAGAAGGGGGACATGGCTATGCCCAGGCCACCAATGGCCATCTGGGCAAGGGCCGCCGGTGAATTGGACGTGACCGCGCCCTGCATACGGACCACGTGTTCCTTGCCGCTTCTGTAAAAACGCCAGATATTGGGTTCCATCTGGTTGCTGTTGACAAGGCAGGTGTGCGTGGCAAGCGCCTCGGGGCTGCGCGGCCGGCCGTTGCGGTTGAGATAGTCCGGGGAGGCGCTCAAGACCAGCGGCATGTCGGCGAGTTTGCGGGCAATCAGGGCGGAGTCACGCAAGGCGCCGATCCGGACCGCCAGATCGAGACCTTCCTCAACGACGGACACACGGCTGTCGGTCAGCTTCATGTCGAGTTCGACATTCGGATGGGCCTGCAGGAACGGGATCAGCGCCTCCGTCAGTTTGGTGCTGCCAAATCCGGTCGGAGCGGTCAGGCGGATCGGGCCGGCCAGCGCGCCCTGTTTTTCGCGCACAAGATCGTCCAGTTCGTCCATCTGGTCCAGGATCGGCCGGCAGCGTTCCAGGTAGGCGGTTCCAACGTCTGTCAGGGACACGCTGCGCGTCGTCCGGTTGAAGAGCTGTGTCTTCAGCTGGCTTTCCAGGTGTTGCACATATTTGCTGACCAGTTTGGTCGACAATCCGAGTCGTTTGCCGGCTGCGGTGAAGGACTGGTCCTGCGCCACTGCCACGAAAGCGCGCATGGTCTCGATCTTGTCCAAGGCCGGTCTCCGGTTTGCAGTCGAAGGCTTTAACTATCCACAAATTGTTCATAATCATTGAATGAAGTCGAGGATTATCTTCAAAGGCGCTGGGTGACATATTGCGGTCATCGGATCCGGCAGGACACCCCGCCGCCGCGATAAGTTCAGTCAATCGGAGACCATCATGTCCAACGCCATTCGCATTCACACCTTTCCGCTTTCCGGTCATTGCCACAGGATCGAGCTCTTTGCCGGGCTTGCCGGGCTCAATCACGAGCTGATCAAGGTCGACCTTGCGGCCGGTGAGCACAAGCAGCAGCCGTTCCTGTCACTCAATCCGGCCGGCAAGGTGCCGGTGATCGAGGACGGCGACTTCGTCCTGGCCGATTCCAACGCGATCCTTGTTTATCTTGCCCGCAAATACGCTCCGGACTGGTTGCCGGCTGATCCGGCGCAGGAGGCGCTTGTCCAGCGGTACCTGTCGCTGGCCGCAAACGAAATCGCCAATGGCCCGGCCGCGGCGCGCCTGGTGACCGTGTTCGGTGCGCAGCTGGATGCGGACAAGGCCAAGGGGATCGCGGCCTATGCGTTCGATCTGCTCGAGGGGCTTCTGGAGGGCCGGGACTGGCTGGTCGGCAACCGGCCGAGCATCGCCGATGTTGCGATCTACAGCTACACCGCCCATGCACCGGAAGGAAATGTCTCGCTGGAGCCCTATCCCAACATCCGTGCCTTCCTGAAGCGTGTCGAGGCCTTGCCGGGCTTTGTCGCCATGCCGGCAACACCGGTCGGGCTTGCTGCCTGAGCGTGATCAAACGGCCGGACCTGTTCCGAGGTTTCCGGCCCATAACCCATTCCTGAGACAGTGAGGATCGGACATGTTTGACCCAGACCAGACCAGAGCACAGCCGGCCGTGTCGCCCTTTCACGACGGCGAGCGTCATGTGCAGGAAAAGCTCGGCGACAGCGATGTGCAGAGCTGGGCAGGCGGCGCCATTCGCAACTTCATGCCCGATCAGCACAGGGTCTTTTTCGAGGAACAGCCGTTTCTGGTTGCTTCCGGTCGGGACGGCGAGGGGCGGCCGTGGGCCACGCTTCTGGAGGGCGGTCCGGGATTCGTGCAGTCGCCGGAAGCAACCACGCTCGAGATCTCGGCTCGTCCTGTGACTGGCGATGCATTGGACGGGGCATTTGCAGCGGGAGCCGATATCGGCCTCCTCGGCATCGAGCTGGCAACGCGCCGCCGCAACCGGGCCAATGGCCGGGTGGCGGTGAACGATGATGCCGGAATTCGCTTTGCGCTCGGCCAGTCCTTCGGCAACTGCCCGCAATATATCCGTGCCCGCAAATACTGGTGGTCGCCGGACAAACCCGAGGGCTCAGCGACCCGGGGCACCGCGTTGACGGAAAGCCAGCAAGACTGGATCAGAGCTGCCGACACGTTTTTCATCGCTTCCGGATATCGGGGCGAGGACGACAATCCCGCCTACGGCATGGACACCTCTCACCGCGGCGGCGAGGCCGGTTTTGTCGAGATCCTGGACGAGAGAACCCTGCGGTTTCCCGACTATGCCGGCAACAGGTTCTACAACACGATTGGCAATATCCTGAAGGACCCGCGCGTGGGCTTCCTGTTTGTCGATTTTGCCTCCGGCAGCCTCTTGCAATTGACTGGCCGGGCCAGCATCGACTGGGACTCCAGCACCGTTGCACGTGTGCCGGGAGCACGACAGCTAATCACGCTGGAAATCGACGAGATCGTCGAGCTGCGCTCCGTGCTGCGCCTGCGCTGGCAGGAAGAGGCAGCAACGGCGCGGGACCTGCGCCTGGTCAACAAGGTCCGGGAGAGCGCGGGTGTCACGTCGTTTTATTTTGAATCCCGCGACGGCGGCCCGCTGCCCTCGTTTCAGGCGGGCCAGCATCTGCCGATCGAACTGCATCTTGCCGGCGATCTCGGCAAGGTCCAGCGCAGCTATTCGTTGTCCGGTTCACCAACGGACAGGCACTATCGGATTTCGGTCAAGCGCGAACCGCGAGGGCTGGTGTCGCGGGTTCTGCATGATGCGCTGGAGGTCGGTTCGATCATTGGCAGCAGCAAGCCGGCGGGCGATTTTGTTTTGTCGCAGGATGCCGCGCCGCTGGTGCTGGTCGGTGCCGGGATCGGCATCACGCCGCTCATGAGCATGCTGCACGAACTTGTCTCTGCCGGTGACACGCGGCCCGTCTGGTTCGTGCAGGGTGTGCGCGACGGAGACCACCATCCGTTCAGGCAGGAGGCCGCAAGGCTCGCGTCGACACGTTCGACCATCCAGCTGCACAGCGTTTACAGTCGGCCCTCGGCGACCGATTTGGAAAAGCGCTTCTCCGACACGCAGGGCAGGGTATCAGGTAAGTTTCTGATTGACCTCGTTAGCCAGCCCGATGCGCGCTACCTGTTGTGTGGTCCGGCCGGATTTCTGGCTGAAGTGACCGCAGACCTGCAACGCCATGGCGTGCCGGAGGACAGGATCTCGTTCGAGACGTTTTGAACGAGGTAAGGCCCAGACCCTGGGACCCGTCGCTCAGGCTTCGGCGTCGCTACCCACCAGTGTCACCCCGGGCGAGCAGAGCGAGACCCGGGGCCTACTCATTTCCAGAGCGCTGCTGTTTTGCAGCATGCGTTGGTAGAGTTTCGATCAGTTTCAGCAAGCTTTGTGTCGAGTGGGCCCCGAATCGCGCTTCGCTTGTCCAGGGTGACACCGGTGGTTCGGGTAAGTGCCGAATTGAAAATGTCAGCTGCCGTTCGAACCTGCTCGTCACTCTTCCGGTGCAAAGTCGATATGGATGTGGTTTCCATCCGGGTCCCAGACATTGATCGAGACCGTGCCGAACCCGGGCTGGACGGAGCGGCGGTAGGTCTCGCCGCGCTCCTTGAGACGGGCTTCGAAGGCTTCGGCGCCCGTCGCGGTGAAGGCAAAATGCTCCAGCTTCAGCCGCTCTTCCGAGCCGACGGCCGGGTCGCCGTCGATGCCGACCAGGTGGATGGCGGCCGCGCCGCCAGCATAGAGCCAGGCGCCAGGAAAGGGAAAACCCGGACGCGGACCGGGCTTCATGCCCAGAATGTCACCGTACCAGGCGATCATCGCGTCGAGCTGTGTCGTGCGCAGGTTGACATGGTCCAGTTTGCCGATCTGCATCAAGCTGCCTTCCATTTGATCGAGCAGCCGATGGAGGGGATCTGTTCGACCGGGCCCTTGCCCGTTTCGGCAATCTGCTTCATCGCCTCAAAAAGCTCGCGGCGCAGGTCCGGAGCGGAAGCCCCCATGCGGGTTGCGTCCAGACGGCCGCGATACTGCAGGCCGTGATCGCTGTTGAAGCCGAAAAAGTCCGGTGTGCAGATGGCACCATAGGCATTTGCAATTTTCTGATCGGCATCGTGCAGATAGGGGAAGGAAAAGCCGCGCTCCAGGGCCATCTTCTGCATGTTCTCGAAATTGTCCGCCGGGTAGGCAACCGGATCGTTGGAGCAGATCGCGGCCACACCGATGCCGTGTTGCTTCAGTTCATCCGCATCCCGCACGATCTTGTCGAGAATGGCAAGCACGAACGGGCAGTGGTTGCAGATGAACATCACCAGCGTGCCGTTCTCGCCCCGGACACTGTCAAGACTGTGCAGACCGCCATCGGTTGCGGGCAACTGGAAATGGGGTGCCTGCCAGTCGAAATCGCAGACAGGCGGTGTCACAGCGGGCATGGTTGTCTCATCACATTTGAAGTCCCGGAATGGTGAAGCCGCGATAGTTTGGGGCGTCACGACGGTACAGGGTGTCTCCGGCCCCGGAGATTTTGCAAGTTCTTTCTCCGAGCGTTAGGTCAAATTCCGGTTTTGAAGATTGTTCAACCACCCTGTTGTTAACCCTTGAGAAAAATCGTCCGACAGTCGAATTTTTCCTGTTGCATCCAGCGGCAAACGGGCGCATATACGCGCTGCCCAAATTCGCACGTGCCCGTGGTCGTTCATGGGGTGTCTCACAAGGCATCTCTTAAGGGGCAGCAGCCAATTCAACCGCCAAGGGGCGGGCTGCAGGTCCGGACGGCTTAAAGCAACGACGTAAGAGGGCTTTTTTAGTCTCGGCCGGGGTTTCCAACCTCCGGGGTCACTGAAGAGGCACTTGTTACATCCTTGCCCGACGTGCGGCTCGGTCTCTCCGATCCAATCAACGGCATTCCCGACGCGGGAAAGTTTTGCGCTGGTTTCAGCTGCAAGGCCCAACCGTCGCTGCGGTCAACCCGGCCTCCGGTTCCATCCCGGGGGAGGCCCGGTGCGTTCCGCAGCACCCTGCGACGTGACTTGCAGCGCGCCAATCAGACTTGATGCGCGTTTGCAGATTGATTTGAGAAAGGGGAATTCCCCATGAGCGACCGTATCCGCGACTTCCTCCGCCGACGGGACGACGATGGCCCTTGTGTTGTGGTCGATCTCGACATTGTGCGCGAGAACTTCGAAGCCTTTGCCAGGTCCCTCCCGGACACGTCTGTCTACTACGCCGTGAAGGCCAACCCGGCACCGGAAATCCTGTCGCTGCTGGAAAGCCTTGGGTCCTCTTTCGACTGCGCCTCCGTTGGCGAGATCGAAATGGTGCTGGCCACCGGTGCCACCGCCGACCGCATTTCCTACGGCAACACCATCAAGAAGGAGAAGGACATTGCGCGCGCCTATCAGCATGGCATCCGCCTCTTCGCCGTCGACTGTGTTGAAGAAGTCGAAAAGATCGCCCGCGTCGCTCCGGGATCCAAAGTCTTCTGCCGGGTCCTGTGTGACGGTGCCGGCGCCGAATGGCCGCTTTCCCGCAAATTCGGCTGTGACCCGGACATGGCGCCCGACGTCCTTGAGCACGCGCACCGTCTCGGCCTCGTCGCCTATGGCGTCTCCTTCCATGTCGGCTCCCAGCAAGCCAACCTCTCGGCCTGGGATTTCGCTCTCGCCATGGCGGCAGGCGTCTTCAAGGAAATGGCGCAGCGCGGCATCGAGCTGAAGATGGTCAACATGGGTGGGGGCTTCCCGACCCGTTACCTGAAAGACATCCCGGGCGTGCCGAGCTATGGCGAAGCGATCTTCCATGCGCTGACCAAGCATTTCGGCAACCAGCTACCGTCGACCATCATCGAGCCGGGCCGCGGCATGGTCGGCAATGCGGGCATGATCGAGGCCGAAGTGGTGCTGATCTCGCGGAAATCCGAACAGGATGAAACCCGCTGGGTCTATCTCGACATCGGCATGTTCAACGGTCTGGCCGAAACCATGGACGAGGCGATCCGCTATCCGATCCGGACTGCCCGCGACGGCGACCGGACCGAACCTTGCGTTCTGGCCGGTCCGACCTGCGACAGTGTCGACGTGCTCTACGAAAAGACGCCCTATCATTTGCCGGTCAGCCTTTCCATCGGTGACAAGGTGCTGATCGAAGCCTGCGGGGCTTACACGACCACCTATTCCACGGTTGGCTTCAACGGTTTCGCACCGCTGGCATCCCACGTCATCTGAGGCCTCCTGCCATGATCGACATTGTCGAGGAGGTGCCGGCTCACGCCGGCGCTCGCGAAGCGCTGCTCGACCTTTGTTTCGGCGACGAGCGGTTCAGAAAAACCTCCGAACGCCTGCGCGAGGGCCGTCTGCCCGTGTTCGCGTTTTCAGCGCTGGACGAATCTGGCAGGCTGGTCGGAACGGTAAGGCTCTGGTCTGTGGCGGACCGCAACGGCAATCAAAGCCTGTTGCTCGGACCCCTTGCCGTCGACCCTGCCTGCCGGGGAAGCAAGGTGGGAGACCGGTTGATGCGTCATGCGCTTAACCAGTGCGCAGTTTATGGCCACGGGTCGGTGATCCTGGTCGGCGATCTGTCATACTACACGCGTTTCGGGTTCGAAGCGGGGCGGCTGGACGATGCCAGTTTGCCGGGTCCGGTTTCCCGGGAGCGGTTTCTTGGCCTTGAATTTGCGGCTGGACATCTGGCTGGCCTCAACGGTCTGCTGTCAGCTGCCGGGCTTGCAGACCTTGCAGGACCGACTGCAGCGACCCAAGATCTTTATCCAGTCTCAAAGCTTGTTTGACTTGTTGTCCCTGGGTGGCGGCGATTTCTTCGCCGCCATCTCTTGCGTTTTCCTGACTGACTTTGTTTGCTGAGAAGTACAAACAGCCAAAGGCCTGTTGGTCGTCCTGACCAGGAAAACCGGACGCAAGACTTGAAATTCCATCAGAAACCGGTCACATCTTAGAAAAGGCGCATTAAGTGCGCTTTGGTGAATGAAGGAATTCCCAGCGGGCCGGACCCAGCTCCAGGAGAGGGGCGGCGACCATGGACAAGATTGGAGCTTGAGAATGACCGACGACAGCAACGGCGGCGCGCCAAAGAAACCAGCTCGCAAACCGGCTACGGCGAGCAAACCTACGGCGAAGGCGGCAACGGGCAAGCCAGCCGCTGCCAAATCGGCCAGCTCCACGACACGCAAGACCGCTGCCAAACCGCCTGCGGCAGCAAAGACCGCGGCGAAACCGGCCGCCAGAAGCGCTTCAAGCAAATCCAAGAAATCAGCGTCGGCGGCCAGACCGCCGGCAGCTGCAAAGCCGGCCGCAACCAAATCGATTGCCGCCACCAAGGCGGCCACTGCCCGGAAACCGGC
This sequence comes from Labrenzia sp. VG12, assembly GCF_002237595.1. Lineage (NCBI taxonomy): Bacteria > Pseudomonadati > Pseudomonadota > Alphaproteobacteria > Hyphomicrobiales > Stappiaceae > Labrenzia > Labrenzia sp. VG12. The sequence continues at coordinate 1,940,104 of NZ_CP022529.1, read as the reverse complement.
TGCCACCAAGGCAGCTGCCACGAAGTCCGCCGCAAAACCGCCTGCGGCGGCAAAGACTGCGACTGCAAAGGCACCGGCTGCGTCAAAAACGGCGGCGGCTAAGAAACCAGCCGCTACCCGCAAGGCGGCCACCACCAAGGCAACCACGTCAACGCCAGCCACCAAGGCATCGGCCGAAACAAAGGCAATTGCCGCTGCCGGGAAACCGGCCACGTCGAAAACGCCTGCTGCGAAACAGGCAACCACCAAGCCGGCTGCGACAAAAACGGTTGCGGCTGCGAAAACGGTTGCCAGAAAGCCTGCGGCCACCCGGAAACCGGCCACTGTCAAGGCAACCGCGAAGCCGGCCGCCAAAGCGCCAGCGGCTGCGAAGACTGCAGCGGCCGCCAAGAAACCGGCGATGCAGAAACCTGCTGCTGCGAAACCGTCGGCCAAGTCAACGGCGGCAAAGCCGGCTGCAGCTGCAAAAGCACCTGCCAGAAAGCCGGCAGCCAAAGCGGGACCTGCGAAAGGGAGGATTCACGGCACCATCACCGGTCCGGTGGTGATGATCGGTCTGGGCTCCATCGGCAAGGGCACGCTGCCGCTGATCGAACGGCACTTCAATTTCGACGCATCCCGCTTCACCGTGATCGACCCGGTCGACACGGATGCGAAACTGGTGACCGATCGTGGCTACGCGTTCCAGAAGGTTGCGCTGACACCGGACAATTACAAGGACATCCTGACACCGCTCCTGACCGAAGGAGAGGGGCAGGGCTTTGTTGTCAACCTGTCAGTCGATACGTCGTCGCTCGATCTGATGAAGCTCTGCCGCAAGCTCGGCGTGCTTTACATCGACACCGTCGTCGAACCGTGGCTTGGTTTTTATTTCGACGAGACCGCCTCTGCGGCGGACCGGACGAACTATGCCTTGCGCGAAACCGTGCGCAAGGAAAAAGCCAGGAAACCGGGCGGCACAACAGCCGTTTCCTGCTGCGGCGCCAATCCGGGCATGGTCTCCTGGTTCGTGAAACAGGCCCTGGTCGACATTGCCACGGAGACAGGCGTCAAGTTCAAGGAGCCCAAGTCCCGCAAGGACTGGGGCAAGCTGATGAAGAAGGTCGGCGTCAAGGGCATCCACATTGCCGAGCGCGACACCCAGCGAGCCAAGGAACCGAAACCGGCCGGTGAATTCTGGAATACCTGGTCCGTCGAGGGATTTCTGTCAGAAGGCTTTCAGCCGGCGGAACTCGGCTGGGGAACGCATGAGACCTGGAAGCCGTCCAATGCCAGGAAACACAAGAAGGGTTGCAAGGCGGCCATCTACCTGGAGCAGCCGGGCGCCAACACGCGCGTCAGAACCTGGTGCCCGACCCCGGGTGCCCAGTACGGCTACCTGGTGACCCACAACGAAGCGATTTCCATCGCCGATTATTTCACCGTCGGGGAGGGCAAGAAGGTCAGCTATCGCCCGACCTGTCACTACGCCTATCACCCGGCCAATGTCGCGGTGTTGTCGCTGCACGAACTGTTCGGGTCCGCTGGCAAGATCCAGGAGAAACTTCATGTCCTGGACGAATACGAGCTTCAGGATGGCATCGACGAGCTCGGCGTCCTGCTCTACGGCCACAAGAAGAATGCCTATTGGTACGGATCCCAGCTCTCGGTTGAAGAGACACGCACGCTGGCGCCTTACCAGAACGCCACCGGCCTGCAGGTGACCTCGGCCGTCATCGCCGGCATGGTCTGGGCGCTTGAAAACCCGGAAGCCGGCATAGTTGAAACCGACGAGATGGACTACAAGCGCTGCCTGGAAATCCAGCGGCCCTATCTAGGACCGGTCAAGGGCTATTATACCGACTGGACACCGCTGGAAGGCCGGCCGGGTTTTTATCCGGAAGACATCGATACCAAGGACCCCTGGCAGTTCCGCAACATCCTGGTGCGGTAGATCCGACAGCGGCGTCTCGCCCATGAATAGGTTCTTGAAGACGCCGCCCAACGGGCGATGCCTTCCCGGTTGGGGCAGGGCTGAGAGGCAATCCGTGAGATCGGAATGCTCCCCGATAACGATTTTGGAACAGGGCGTTTGAGGAACAGGATCATCATGCTTTCGGGGGTGACCCGGAGAGATCGACACCTGGTGATGACCGAAGTGAATGACGCGGTCCTGCACTCAGGCGGTTGGGTCGAAGGTCACACGTTGCTTTCCAACATCGCAACGGTTTTCAAGCTTGAACTTCCCGTCAAAGGACTTCAGGTCCTGGCTGACAAGCTCGAGCCGTTGGAGGTGCGTCTCGATGAGGAGAGCAGGGAGACCGTGGCAAAGGTGACCGGCACGGCCGGGGACCCGTCTGTTGAAATCCGGGTTACGCTCAACGTGACCTTCATCCATGACGAGCCTGATTTGCGGCGCGCCGTCCCGGCTGTCCCGGGCTGAGGGGCTTGCGCCCCGCAGGTTCATTCGTGTCAGGTGGGCTGTTGGTCGGAGGCCGCCTTTTGAAGCTTCTGGTTCGCGACCTTCAGTGCCAGCAGCCGCGCCAGGACCACGGCGGCGGCAACGGCCCCCAGACCGATCAGAAGGTCGGGATAGGCGCCGAATGGCAAACGGAAGGACAGCGCGAAGATTTCCAGAAAACTGCCGGTGAAAGCCAGGAACAGGGTGCCAGCCAATGCGAAGGCCATTCCATCCCCGGAAAAGAAACCCCGGCGGCGTCTGGACTGGAAAAAGCCGGAGACGCGCAGATAGGCGTAAACGGTGCCGCAGAACAGGCCCGTGATCAGCAGCAGCAGTCCCGCGTCGGCGATGTGGTAGGTGGACAGAAAGGTCCAGGCTTTGTCGAAGTGTTGCATATTCCGCTCTCGGTGCTCCGGGCAGAAGAGGCTGCCGGAAGCCGTCAGTTCATTGATATTGTTCAGGAGCAATCAACGCTGAAGGAGCAGATGGGGATTGATTGATACACATGCCAGAGGCCCGCAAACAAATCTTTTTGTTGCCTTATTTGCCGGGCGCCGGATTGCTGTCAGGCAACTGGCGGCACCCGTTGGAGCGTGGAAGGCAGTGGGGCGGGGCAATGGTGCCACTTGATCACCAGCCGAACTGGAACGTTGTTCCGGTCTGGCCGTAGCCGTTTTGAACCACATGGCCGTTTGTGTTCTTGCCGAACTGAAACAGGCCATAGGCGTGATTGTTGCCATGCTGCTGAATGGTGCCGTTGTGACCATTGCCGTCCTGGACAAGAATGCCGTGATTGCCGAAACCGTTTTGCAGGATGCCCGCGGCATTGCCGAAACCGTTTTGCTTGATGCCGCCCTGTTTGCTCATCTCGTTGGCGATGCCAGCAGCAATGAGCCCGGCGCGCATCAGTTGTTCCTGCTCGTGGTTCTGCGGGTTCAACGTGATGGAAAACGAACCGCCTGCGAGGGCGGGAGAGGCGGAGAGACCGCTCAGTAGCACGGCTGCGGCTGTCAGGGATTTGATCTTGTAAGTCATTGAAGAATATCCTGGATCTGGTTCAGTTAAATGCTGTTGCCAATGCGCTTGCTGCAGGAATAGGTCTTGCCTGCGAGCGAGATTTCCAGGTCCGCGTCGTAGACGCCGGAGCTGGCAAGGCGAACGGTGCCGGTTGTTGCTTCACCGCTCGATCCGATGGCAAAGGCGCCGCCCTGGCTTGTGCTGGTGCTGTTGCGGCCGTCACCGCCCTTGAGCGTCAGCCTGTACTGGCCTGTCTCGCCTTGAATGCCTCTGGCGATGCCGGTCAGGACCGTCCCGCCCGATGTAGAAAGCGTTTCAATGGCGCAGGCGGACTGATAGTCCGTTTCCTGGGCATTCGAGCCGGACACAGCCTGACAGGCAGCCGCCGTTGCGGCGACCACGGCCAGAAATCCGATTTTTGCAAAGTTGCGCATGAGAGGGGCTCCTCAGGGTCGCTTCGGTGGCCAGGGGTGGCCACCGATAATGCGGGAAAGGTCAGGGAAAACCCGGCTTACGGGCAGGTCTGGACGAAGGCGGCAACGTTGCCGGAGCCGGCCTGGTTCACAGAGGCGTCGCAGCCATGTCCGACCTGAACACCGGCGGCGATGTTGCCGTTGCCATCCTGGGTCATGATTGCATTGTGATCGGTTCCGAACTGGCCCACACCTGCCGAGTTGCCGAAGCCGTTTTGCCAGGTGTCCGCGAAATGGTGAGCGCCGGTCTGACCGATGGCGGCCGTGTTGCCGTTGCCGAACTGGCGGCTGAGACCTTCATTGTGGTGGCCGTCCTGGAAGATGCCGATCAGGTTGTTGAAACCGTTCTGGGTTCCGCCGGTGACATGGCCAAAACCAAATTGCTCGATATTGATGCCGTTGGCGCTTGCAGGCAGGGAGGCAGCGGAAAAGGTCAGGGCGGTGGCGGTGGTGATGATCAGCTTGCGAAACATTTGAACGAACTCCTGTCGGGTCGGCTGTGCCGTTGTTTTGAAGACAGGTGGACGCTAACCGGCAAGCGCGGAACCCACGCTGAATGTCGCATTCAGGAAGTGTTCATCGAGCCGATTCTGGCTGGATTCAGGCCCAAAAGCCCTTATCTTGTGCCTGTTATTCGGAGGATTTTTTCAGATGTTTCAGGTCCAGGAAGGACGTCCCGTTCCCGATATTGAGCAAGACGCGCGCAAGCGGCGGCTGCGTCTTGTCGTCATCATTTACCCCTTTGCGCTGACGCTGATCGCCCTTGCCGCGAACCTGTTTCTGTTCGGTATTGGTCCGTTGGCCATGGCGTTGCCATCGCAGGAAGTGTTGGCGGTTCTGGCGGCATCAGCCGTATTGCTGCTGGTCAATCATTCCTGGCTGATGACGCAGACCGAGCTGACCAGAAGCCGGTACGGCTTGTACGCGACGCCCGAGGAATGGCAGGCAGCCCGAAAGGAGCGCGCCAAAGCGTCGGCAGAAGGGATTGCGGAGGTTGAAAGGTGTCAGAACGCCCATCGCAACACCACCGAGAACGCCGTCTATTTTGTGTTCCTGGCGGGGTTGATGGCTTTCGTGACGCCTTCATTCCCGGCGGTCGTAGCCTGGATCGGCGGTTTCGGATTGGCCCGGCTCGGATATACCTATGCCTATCTTTCGGGTAGGTCCGGGCTGCGCGGCGCATTCATGAGCCTCGGGCTCCTGAGCCTCTATGGCGTGGCCAGCTATCTCGTGCTCGCTCTGCTTCATTAAAGAAGCCGGACCAGGGTCTGCAGGCATCGATCAATCAGCCTAGCCGACAGGGCCCTGCAAAGAGACCTGATGGAACTCGCGGGGACTAAACCAGTAGCCGCACGACGTTGAGCGGTTCGGCTTTCCCCTTGACCTTTTGCGGTCCGATTGGCTGCTGTGCGAAGTCGTCTCCCAGGTTCATAGCGATTTCCTCGGAGGCCAGGATCACAACTTCGGCAGTTGCATCGATTTCCTTGCCCAGGCTTTCCAGGCGAGAGGCGGCATTCACCGTGTCGCCGATCACGGTGTAGTTGACACGCTCAGGTGCGCCGATGTCGCCGACAACAAGCGGCCCCATGTGAAGCCCGATGCGGAAGCGAACGGGCAGTTCACCGCGTTCGATACGGGTCTGGTTGTCGGTCATGACGGCGCGGGCCATGGCAAGTGCCGCCCTGGCCGCCGGAGCCGCCGCATTTTCCAGCCGTTCCGGAGCACCCCAGAAAGCCATGACGCTGTCGCCGATATATTTGTCGATGGTGCCGCCTTCCCTGGTGATTTCGGCACCAAGCAGCGACAGGTGATGGTTGACGAAGGCGGCCGTCTCGGTTGCCGACATGCCTTCAGAAGCTGACGTGAAACCGGCAATATCGGTAAAGAGCACCGCCACCTCGCGCTCTTCCGGCGGGGCGTCGGCTCGGCCTTCGCTCAAGAGCTTCTGCACCAGGGTCGTGGGCACATACCGGTTGAACGCCGTCAGTCCGCCGACCATGGCATTGAAGCCCTTCGACAGGTCGTCCAGTTCCCGGATCACGCTGGAGGGAAGGGGTGGCACGGCCGCAAGGTTCAGGTTGGCGACTTCCTTCGCGGCGTTTGACGCACGCTGGACCGGCCGTGCAATCCGCTGGGCCAGTAGAACGGCGCCGATCAGGGAGATGAACAGAAGTCCGGTCCCCACCAGAACGGCAAACAGGACCTGCTGCAACGGCTGGTCCAGGAATTCGGCCGGGAAATGCACGCCGATCCGGGCCGGCAACCCAAGCAGGTTCTCGTTCTTCTGTTCCAGAATGACAAACCGCTTCTGACCGTCCTCGGTATGGCCGACATGAAGATCGAGATCCTCGCCAAGATCGAAGGAGGCATTGTCCAGTTTCGGCATCTGTTCGAACCTGGCGAGAAAGGCATCCGGCACGTGCTTGACCGGAAACAGCGGCATGGACTCGCTCAAGGAGTCGAAAGCCTGATCGAGCGTCGGGTGAGCGATGATGTCAAAGGAGTCTTCCTTCATCAGGAAAACATTGATGTCGTCGGTCGAGATGTACCAGGTGATCTCGGACATGCGGTCCAGGGACATGCCCACCATCAGGCTGCCACGATACGTCTTGTCTTCATAAAGCGGCCGGACATAGACGAAGTAGGTGTGCTTGCGCTCCTTCATGTAAAGCGGCGCACTCCAGAACGGCGCCTTGTCCTGTCGGGCCTGGTCGGTCAGCTTGATGAGTTCGGGAATGTCCTTTGCAAGATCGACATCACCGCCGAGCAGTTTTCCGTCGGCGTCTCCTCGGTCTACATCCACGCCCAAATTCTGGTCGTCGACCATCACCAGAAAGGAAACCTGCTGGACCGGTGCCAGCATACCAAACAGATAGGTGATCAGAAGGTCAGGGTCTTCGAAGGGCAGCTCACCGGCTTCCCAGGAAAGCGCCGTGTATTCGGAGGCCTCGGTGACTGCGTGAAGTTGCTCGACAAAGGCGATCTCGGCCGAATCCATGCCGATGTCGACAATTTCGCCCCCGAGCTGGCGCACGACGGTCGAGGAGGTAAAGGCCTGTATCAGCAGGATGGTGGCTGCCGTGATCAGAACGAATGTGCCGATGACAGTGGCAAGTGTCGGCGTGATGAAAAGCTTCGTTTTTCGAGACACAATGGCAACCCGGTTCAGGATCGGTGGATTTCACATTGTGTATCTGTTCCAAATTCCGGCGATCAGGGCAATGCGGGATCGTGACCAGGCACCAAACAAAAGCCCGAGCGGCTGACCGCTCGGGCTTTTCCGGTTTTCAGCTCAGGAGCTGGGTCTAGGACGTTTTTTCCTGCGGATCGAACGTGTGACCGTAGTCGACGGCGATTTCGTAGTCGGGGTCTTCCAGAACGGAGACCTCCACAAGGTTTCCGGCCTTGTGCAGGAGTTTCTGACAGTCGGGCGACAGGTGTCGCAAATGCAGACGCTTGCCGGCGGCTTCGTATTTGGACGCCAGCGCGTCGATCGCTTCAAGTCCTGAGTGATCGACCACCCGGCTGTCGATGAAGTCGACGACCACGTCGTCCGGATCTTTCTGCGGATCGAACAGATCGACAAAGCCGGTGGCGGAGCCGAAGAAAAGGGGGCCGCTGAGGCGATAGACCTTCCAGCCTTCCTTGCTGGTGCCGATACGCGCGTCGATGCGGCTGGCTGCATTCCAGGCATAGGCGAGTGCCGAAATGATGACACCAACAACCACGGCAACGGCCAGGTCGGCATAGACGGTGACACAGGTGACCACGACCATGACCAGCGCGTCGGTGAGCGGGATCTTGTGCACGATCTTCAGGCTGGCCCAGGCAAAGGTGCCGATCACCACCATGAACATGACACCGACAAGCGCGGCGACGGGGATCTGCTCGATCAGAGGCGAGGCGATCACGATGAAGGACAGCAGGAAGAGCGCGGCCGCGATGCCGGAGATGCGGGTGCGGGCGCCTGATTTCACGTTGATCATCGACTGGCCGATCATGGCACAGCCGCCCATGCCGCCGAAGAAACCGGTGACGATATTGGCAGTGCCCTGGGCAACACATTCCTTGGACGCGCCGCCCTTGGTGTTGGTCAGGTCAGCAACAAGGTTCAGCGTCAGCAGGGATTCGATCAGGCCGATCGCGGACAGGATGACCGCATAAGGGAAGATGATCTGGAGCGTTTCCCAGGTCAGCGGCACCATCGGAATGTGAAACTCGGGCAGGCCACCGGCGATGGAGGCGAGGTCGCCCACCGACCGTGTATCGAGGTCGAAGCCGAGCACAAGGCCGGTCACGACCAGGATGCCGGCCAGGGGAGCCGGGAAGGCCTTGGTGAAGCGCGGCAGGAACCAGATCACGGCCATGGTCAGGGCGATCAGGCCGAGCATCAGGTAAAGTTGGGAGCCGGTCATCCAGGCCAGACCGCCGGCGCCGTCCGGCACCTTGAACTGGCCGAGCTGGGCCAGGAAAATCACGATGGCCAGACCGTTGACGAAACCCAGCATGACCGGATGCGGCACCATGCGGATGAACTTGCCCCAGCGGAGCAGGCCGACGGCGATCTGGATCACGCCCATCAGGACAACCGTCGCAAACAGGTATTCCACGCCGTGCTGGGCCACCAGGGACACCATTACCACGGCGAGGGCGCCGGTCGCGCCGGAGATCATGCCGGGACGGCCACCGATGCAGGCGGTGATCAGGCCGACAAAGAACGCTGCGTAGAGGCCGACAAGCGGATTGACACCTGCGACAAAGGCGAAGGCAACCGCCTCCGGCACCAGCGCAAGGGCCACGGTCAGACCGGCAAGAAGCTCGGTCTTGATGCGCATGGCATCCATTTTTACAGGTTTGACAGGCGCAAGGCCTTCCGCGCGTGCTGACACGAGCTGCTCCAGTTAATTCGTGTGGTTTTGAAGGCCGGTGCCAGATCTGCCCGCGTCTGACTCCTTGACCAAAATCAAGCTGCGACCTTTTAGTTGATTTTTTGCAATGCAGCAAGGTTGCCGTCGGGAAGCTGCCATGCAGATGACGCTGAACCATTCCATTTGCCGAACAAGAATTGAGCGCGCAAATTTCTGGTGATCTTCTATTTTGCAAAATCGATAATTGAATCTGGTCAGTGTCAGGTCAGGAGAACAGGAGCGCTTTTCTGTTTTGTAAAGAAATTCGCCTATCTTGGATCGAGGCGCTCAACTGCTCGGTTCGTCAAGGCGAAACCAGAGCAGTCAAAAGCGGGATTTTCAGAAACAAAGCGTGTCACGCTCAAGAACGACTGGTTTCAAACCGTTCCGGGGGGAAGTGTTGCTCAGGCGTCTCAGACCCTTTCTTTGCGTTTTTCTGCTAATGGCGGCCTCAGTCGTGCAGGCGCAGGAACGGCTGGTCCTTGCAACCATCGAGAACACTCCGAATGGCCGAATTGGCGCCGCCTTGCTGAAGGCAGCCTACTCCCGTCTGGATATCGAAGTCGACATTTACAGCACTTCCGGCAAGCGCGGTCTCATGCAGTCTTCGACCGGGGCAATTGACGGGGAGGTGGTTCGGTTCAAACTGGTCGGAGACATGCATCCAACGCTTCTGCGCGTGGATGTTCCCCTGATCGAGTTTGCCGTCACGGTTTTCGTCAATCAGGCGGATGGGGCCAGCGGGACCATCATGGACCTTGCAACGCGTCGAGTGGGGCATCTTGCCGGAGCCGTCAAACTGAAACAGTTGACGCTGAATTTTGACGATGTCTGGCAGGCCGCGTCCAATGAAGAGTTGTTCGGGATGCTGGCGGCCGGTCATCTGGAGGCCGTTGTCAGTGCCTCTATCGCGGGTCGCATCGCAACCAGGCAATTGGGCCTGAAGGGCATTGAGGAGCTTGATCCTCCGCTGGAGCGCGCGAACCTCTATCATTTTCTCCATGAGAAACATGCCCATCTCGTCCCGAAAATAACGCAGGTTCTGAGGCATATGCGGGAAACCGGGGAGTTGCAGGCCCTCATCGATGCCGAGATAACCGCCATGATGGAGAACATCAGTTCAGGCCCGGGTGCGGAAAAGCAGTGAAGGCCTAATTACTTAGGTAACTTCTTGGTGTTTAGGGTAAAAGTTACAATGTTTCGGGGGTGTTGTTGCTGCTATTCTCCTGAATGAAGAAGGTGTTAAATAAAAATGTAACCGGAGGTTGATAATTTGCTTGTATCCTCTATAAGGTTGCTTGTTGTGTTCGCCGTGTTTGCGGCATCTCTGCTCCCTGCGCGTGCCGACGATATGGTGATGGCGACCGATGACTGGCCACCCTTCCGGATCTCGACAGAACATGGCCTTGTGGGACTTGATCTGGACTTTATCGATGAAGTTGCCCGCCGCGCCGGCGCGGAATTGACCGTTTCCAAGATGCCCTGGGGGCGGGGCCTGACATCGATGCAATCCGGTTCGGTCGACGTGATGACCGGCCTGGCCTACAGGGACGAACGGGCTGAATACATCGCCTATACCGACACGCCCTATTTCAAGTGTTCAACTGCGTTTTACACGATCGCTGGATTGGCAGACAAGATTCAAACCTATGAGGACCTTGCGGATTACCAGATCGGATACGTGCTGCATTCCGCCTATTTTGACCAGTTCGACAACGACGAGTCCCTCGACAAGGTGGGTGTTGCCCAGGAGCAGATCCTGATCGAGATGCTGATGCGCCGCCGCTTCGGTGTCATGATTGGAACCGACTGCCAGGTCGACTATTTCATCAAGGAACAGGGCTTTGCCGGAAAGATCGAGAAGACGCCCTACGTTCCGGGCAATTCCGTCGACCTTTACCTTGGCGTCTCGAAAAAATCCGAGTGGGCCGAGAAGCTTGATCTCCTCAACAAGGTGGTCAAGGAACTCGTCGATGAAGGCTTTGTCGAGCAGATCTCGCAAGACTATTACGGGACCCATTCCTGACCCTCAAAAGAGGGTTGCCTTCTGATCGCCGACCGGCAGGCCCAGCCGCAGGTAAACCTGTGCTTTCCAATGCAGCGTCGGGAGGGAAAGGTCCCGTCTCAAGGACAACAGGTTTCCTATTGTCCGGCCGGGGGGCGTGGTGAAGCCGGCGGCTGTGCCTGGCCAAGACTGGCCCCCAACAGCGCGGCAGCCCCTGCAAACCCGCTGTCACCGCCGACAACGGTGTTGGGCACGAGCTTGCCGACCAATCCGACCAGTTCCGGTTTGCGCTCCAGCGAGGTCAGCAGCTTTTCCAGTGCCTGCAGCAGAGCAACGCGGTCCTGACCGAGGACATCCACCTGGGCGCGCTGGCCGCGGGCAAGTTCTTCCAGATACTGGCGTTCCGCACGGCCGAGCGCGGCACGTTCCTGCTCGCGCTGATTGGCCACCTGCACGGCGATCTGGGCTTCCACGAGCCGCGGCTGCTCGTCCGCCGTAGACCTGGCCTGCTCGGTTTCGATGCGTTTTTGCTGGGCGTCGGTTTCCCGTTCATAGGCGGTCGACAGCTGGTCGGCGAGCTGGACGCGCAGGCGCGAGACCAGAAGCTCGGGCGGGATGGCAGGTTCTCCCAGGCGGATTTCGCGAATGTCGACACCGGCCTTGTTGCCCTCCACCTTGATCTGCTGCTCGATGGTCTGTTCGAGCGCATCCCGGTTTTCGATGAGATCGAGCACCCGTGTCGGGCGAACGGTGAAACTCGGCGGCTGTTTCACCGTGCCGTCCGGGTTCTTGTCGGGCACCCGGATCGAGGCGCCGGCGACATTGCGCACGATGGAACGGATTGCAGGCGTCAGGATGCGGTTCTCGATTTCATCGAGACCGCCGACGGAGCCAACCACGACCGGGGCGTTGTCCGGATCAACCTGCACCAGGGCGCGCAGTTCCAGCGGAATGTCCCAGCCCTCGACCTTGACGAACACCGCCCGGTCGGCGGCGTCGCCGGGGATCTGTTCCTGTTCGGCGCGTTCGTTCTGCTGGATGTTGCCCTGCTGGTCGACGGAGAGATCGATGATGCGCTTGGTATAGCCGCCCTTGTATTCCCAAGTCTGGACGCGCGTGTCGACGAGGGTTACTTCATAGGCTTGTCTGTTGAGATAGTAGGCGCCCGGAAACAGCGGTTCCTTCCAGATACCGACGCAGCCGCGTGGCACGAGGGGCACGGTCAGAGCCTCGCGGGACACCGCGGAAGCGGAGACCTCCTCTTCAACACAGTTGATGCCCGGCTGGCTGACATTGGATTTCACGACACCGACATGGCCGGCCGGAATGATGGTTGCGTCGGTGTTTTCGTCGAGACGCACATCAAACAGATAGCGGTTGAGGCGATACTGTCCGGGTTTGAGCACGGTTTCCTGCGGGCCGCGCAGGCCGCCTTTGGTCAGGAAACTGTCAGCCTTCAGCATGTCGCCGACGCTTTCATCCGGTATGGCCGGTGCCATGAACATGCCGGATGGCATCGCCGCGCCGTCCAGTGCGGTCAGCTGGCCATAATAGCCCTCCGGAATGGTGACGACTTCCCATTCCTCGAAGTCGTAAAGAACGCGCACCAGCGGAATGAAATGGAAGCCCGGTCCGAGGATCTGCGCCTGCGGGCCCTTTTCGCCGTCAAGCGCGATGATGCGGCCCTCGGGAAGTTCCTTGAAGGCGTAAATGCGTTTCAGATGACCGACACCGTTGGCATCGACAAAGATGAAGGAGGTGGAGAGCAGCATGAATGCGCCGACCAGGACCAGGGCGATGCCCATGAACCGGCTGGCAAAAACCCGCAGGAGCCTGTGTCCGCCGGAGGGAGCAGCTGTCTTGCGCAACATGATGGCTGCACCCAGAACGATTGCGACAATTCCAACGATCACACCGAGCATTGCAGCGACCTCCCGCATGACTTCAGACCCGGGTTTCATCAGATCGCTGCGAGCGGGCTGTGTCAAATCTGATGCCCGGAATTTCCGGGTTTTTGACCACGGGGAGCGCGGAATTCGCTCGACGGACCACCGGTGGAGGATTAGAACCGGCGAAAACAGGCCCGGGAGGAAACATGAAACCGACCAATCCGGTCTTTACCGGCATCGACACGACCGTGTTTGAAACCATGTCCCGCCTGGCCATGGCGCACGAGGCCGTCAATCTCGGTCAGGGCTTTCCGGATGTGGATGGACCCGAAGACATCCGGGGCGTTGCCGCAGAGGCGCTGATCGCCGGCCCGAACCAGTATCCACCCATGCTCGGTCTGCCCGCGTTGCGACAGGCCGTCGCCGATGCCAACAAGCGTTTTTATGGTCTGGACGTCGATCCGGGCTCTGAAGTCATGGTGACATCCGGCGCAACCGAAGCACTGGCCGACTGCCTGTTCGCGCTGGTGTCGCCCGGCGACGAGGTTGTCCTGATCGAGCCGCTGTACGACTGTTATCTGCCGCTGGTGAAGCAGGCTGGCGGCGTTCCCGTCCGTGTGCGCGTGACGCCACCCACCTGGGGTCTCGACAGGGAGGCGCTCAGGCAGGCATTTTCAGAAAAGACCAAGGCCATTCTCATCAACAACCCGATGAACCCGACGGCAAAGGTGTTTTCCGAAAGCGAGTTGCAGCTGATTGCCGACCTGTGCGTCGAACACGATGTTTATGCCATCTGCGACGAGGTCTATGAACATCTGGTGTTCGATGGTGCCCGGCACCTGCCGCTCATGGGCTTTGACGGCATGCGCGAGCGGACCGTGCGGATCGGCTCCGCGGGCAAGACGTTTTCACTGACAGGCTGGAAGGTCGGTTATGTGACCGGTCCGGCGGCGCTGATGGACCCGATCGCCAAGGCGCACCAGTGGGTGACTTTCACCACGCCGCCCAACCTGCAGAAGGCGGTGGCCTATGGGCTTGCCAAGGACGACAGCTATTTCTCCGGTCTTGCCGGCGACCTGACCGCGAAGCGGGACCGTATGGCAGCCGGCCTGGCCGCGCTCGGCTTTTCCGTTCTGCCCTGCGCGGCGACCTATTTCCTGACCTGCGGCATAGCGGGGCTGGGGCTTGGCGCAACGGATGTGGAAGCCTGCGAGACGCTGGTGCGAGATGCGGGTGTTGCTGCCGTTCCCGTTTCGGCTTTCTATGGCTCAGACGCGCCGACGGGCTTTATCCGGTTCTGCTTCTGCAAGAGGGAAGAGGTCATTGACGAAGCCCTGGCGCGCCTGTCGGCATTTTTGACTGCCGACCGCGCCGAATCCGCCTAGCCTGTCATCATGCAAGTCGTCTGAAATGAGAAATTACATGGACAATCCAGCTCTGGTCGATGTCACGAGAGGCAACCTCACCGAAAGTCTTCACCGGGGCAGCGTTGCCGTGGTCGACACGCAGGGGAAACTTGTTTTCGCGATTGGCAACGTGGAAGCCCGTGTTTTCCCGCGCTCCGCGATCAAGGCCCTTCAGGCCCTGCCGCTGGTGGAATCCGGTGCGGCCGATGCGCTCGATTTGACGGACGCCGAATTGTCTCTGGCCTGCGCCTCGCATAACGGCGAAGAGATCCATGCCAATTCGGCGCGGGTGATGCTGATGAAAGCCGGCCTCACCGAGGACGATCTGGAATGCGGTCCGCAGTGGCCGAAACGCATGGAAGATGCCGCCCGACTGATCCTGGACGATGAGACACCTTGCGGCTTGCACAACAATTGCTCCGGCAAACATGCGGGCTTTCTTGGGCTTGCCAGGGTAATGGGCGTTGACACCAAGGGGTATGTGGAGCCGGGCCACCCGGTTCAACGAGAGGTCAAACTCGCCATTGAGCAGATGACGGGCGACAAGCTGTCTGAAGATGTCTGTGGCGTCGACGGCTGTTCCATACCGACCTATGCGTCACCGATGCAGAACTTTGCCCGTGCGTTTGCGGCGTTTGGCACCGGCGAGGGGCTCGAGCCCCTGCGCGCCGATGCTGCGCAACGGGTCTATGACGCCTGTATCAACGAACCCTATATGGTTGCCGGTGCCGACCGGTTCTGCACCAGGGTGATGGAGACCTTTCGCGGCCGCGTCTTCGTGAAAACCGGGGCAGAAGGTGTTTTCTGCGGCGCTGTTCCCGAGCTCGGTTTCGGTATCGCTTTGAAATGCGATGATGGCGCAACGCGTGCGGCCGAGGTGATGATGGCAACGGTTCTGGAAGCCATGCTCGACCTGAATGACGAGGAAGCTGCTCTGCTGGACGGTCTGGTCAATCCTCCGGTGTTGAACCGTCGCGGCATTCAGTCCGGCCACATCAAGCCGCGGCAGGACTTTCTGGCAGCCTTGAAGGCGGAGCTGCCGTAGGGCTGACACGAGAGGCTTTGCACAACGCTCTTATCCTCAGGGGGAGGGCATTGGTGTGGTGACTTATTCTGTCAAAGAGTTTTCTTCATCAACACCTTGTTGCCTTTTCTTGATGTTTCGCTCCAGCCGAGATGGCTGTAAAGCGCGACGTTGCCGGGCATGGCGACATGGGTCGCCAGATGGATTTCCTGCGCACCGCCGGCGCGGGCAAACTCTTCGACATGTTCCATCAGAAGCCGTCCAAGACCCTTGCCCTTGGTGGCCGGATCAACGGCGATGTTCATCAAATGGGCGGTGGTGCCGGCAAGATTCAAGATCGCACAGCCGACAATCCGGCCATCGAGTTCAGCGACAAAGACGTTGTGGGCCTCAATGTCTTCCGCAATGCCCGCAGAGACGTCGGGGAGGTCGGGCAACGCCGATTTTACCGGTTGATAGGCCTGGTCGATACAGTTTTTCAGGGCTTCCGCGTCTTGCAATTTTGCCATTCGAATGGCTGGGTGGGCGCTTGTCTTTGTCATTGGAGCTCTTTCATGGCGCATCGTCCCGGTCTGTCTTTCCGTTTCACTCACGCAATCACCCGCACACCAGCCGACAGTGTTGCCAACGGCATCCGGGCGGTGGATGCCGGAGATCCGAGTGGTGAAAAATTCCGGCAGGAACATGGGCTCTATGTGTCGGCGCTGCAAGAGGCAGGGCTGACCGTTGACGTTCTTCCGGCGCTGGAGTCGTTTCCAGACAGCTGTTTCGTCGAGGATCCGGCATTCTGCCTGCCCGAGGGCGCCATTCAGTTGAGACCGGGTACCGCAAGCCGGGAAGGCGAAGGCAAGGAAATCCGCGCTGCACTCGACAATCGTTTTGGCAAGGTCGTCGAACTGCCCGGGGCCGGCCATGTTGATGGCGGCGATGTCCTGATGCTGGATGATGTCATCCTGATCGGCCTGTCGGCACGCACCGATCGCGACGGGGCAGAGGCCTTTGCCAGGGTGCTGGGAGACTGGGGATACAACGCCGAAGTCTGCGAGACACCGGAAGGCGTGCTTCATTTCAAGACCGCCTGTTCCACGCTTGGCGATGATGTAATCCTGGCCACAAAGGTGATGGCCGACAGCGGTTTCTTCGGCCCGCGCAAGACCGTCGTGGTGCCGGAAGGCGAAGATTACGCGGCGAATGTCATTCGGGTAAATGATGTGGTGCTGGTACCGGAAGGCTATCCGAGGACGCTCGCTGCCATTGAGGCGGCCGGCTTCAGGACGGTCGTTCTGCCGACCCATGAGGCCCGCAAGGTCGATGGTGGATTGTCCTGCCTGTCCCTGCGGTTTGCGCTGTCCTAGGAGGTTCCCGCCCGGATAACGCACATCCGGACGGGAACTGTTTCTGAAAAGCCTGTTAAGGCGATACGGTCAGAACAAGTTCAAGTGCATCCCCGCTGATCCGGACGGACGGCGTGATGCCGTCCGGAAAGGCATTAAACCTGGCCCGCTGTGCGAGGCTCTGCAGCCCTGCCGACGAACCGGGGGCGGTGATCAGCGTAGAAACCGTGGACTGGGTTCCAACCGGGACAAAATAAAGCCCTGCATTGATCTCGAGCGTGCCACCCGACACGTCGACGGTGTCGGTCAGGGTGAGGTGTGCATTCAGACCCTTGAAATTGTCGATCTGGAATTTCAGGTTGCCGCCGGACTGCTGGTAATTCCTGACCGAACAGGTGCCGGTCGCCCCCATCTGAAAGTCACCGCTGGTGTTGATGATGGTATGGGCCCTGTTGCCGTTGAAGACCCCGTGCGGGTGGCTGTCGCTGACAACACCGCAGAACTGGCCACCGTCTTTCAGCTCGATCTTGTGGACGTTCGTCCCCTGAATACTGCCCGGATCCTGGAAGTTGTTTCCAACCACCTCGATCGTGTCCTTGCTCCACAGGCTGGCGGTGCCATCGGAGGAGACCTGGCAGATCTTGTCGATTGCGGTTCGGCCCACAATGAAGAAGACACCCGGGTCGATTTTCAGGAACGACTCGTCCTCCAGGGTCAGCGGACCCATGGCGGGTTGTGCGAGTTTCAGGTCCTCGTCCAGGCAGCTTCGCCCGGACTGGCCTTCCGGGGTTCCCTTGACGGTGATGATGGATTGCGCCGTCACAACAGGAAGCCTGTTGAACAGGATCCCGCCCAGGATAAGCCCGCCATAGACGCCCAGTGTCAGGTTGCCGTCGATGGTGAACCTTTCACCGGCGGGGATCTCGAACCCGGCATCGTTGCCGACGGTCAGGTTTGGCAGAGCACCACCGGTGACGCCTTTGAGCCTGGAGTTGCTGCCGTTGCCGTCGATGACGCTTCTGCCAGTTCCGCTGGCCCGGACACCATAGGTGACGGCAGCGCCCTGTTCGACCGTCAGGACCGCAAAGCCGCCATCCTGGATTTCGCTGTTCGTCGAACTTGTAACGGTTGCGTCTTTTTGGAAAGCCGTTGTGTCGGCACTGAGCGTGAAGGACGCCACAATGTCGATTGTGCTTGTCTCTCCGGCATTCACTTTCGAAATCGCGGCATTGAACTCCGCCTCGCTCGAGACGGATACGGTTACGTCTGCAGTCAGTACGTCGGCCATTGGATGCCCCCTGTCAATCAAGAGATGCAATCAATGGTGATATCAACTTCCTAATGCACTCTAAAGGAGGGTGGTGAAATTTGGAAATACACCCTTCGATTTAGATTGCCGCTCACGCGATTCAGGCTGCGACCTGGTTTCCGTGAATGGTCAGATTGGAAAATTCAGAGGCATTGTTGAGCTCACCGGTGGCTTTTTCCAGCCATCGGTAGCCGTTGATGGCACCTGTCTTCGAGCCCTGAACGATGTTCCCCGTGATAACGGCCGCGCCGGCGCCGTCGACAACGGTCACGGCAATGCCGGTGCCGCAGTCGCGAATGACATTCTGCGAAGCGGCGACATTGCGCATGTAAGGGCCCCAGCCGAGCATCAGACCGAATTTGGGAGCGCCTTCAACCACATTGCCGGTCAGGGTGGTGTCGGCTTCCACCGCTATGCCGATGCCAAAACCGGCCACTTCGGGCGGATAGGGGCCGTCTTTCTTGATGTTGCGAATGAGATTGCCGGAACACACGGCCATGCGGCCACCGTCCATGAAGTTTGCGATCGAAATGCCGATCGTGCCACCGTCGACAATGTTGTTGGCAATGACCGCGCCCTGGAAGCCGAACTCCGAATAGATGGCTGTCTCGCCAGAGCGCAGGCATGAATTGCCGATGATCTGGACATTGGAACCTGCATTGGAGCGGATCGCGGAAAAGGCGCAATCGGCGACGCGGTTGTTGGAAACCATCACGCCATGGGCACGGAAGACATTGATGCCATTGCCGAACTGGCCGGTGCCGCCATAGCGGGCGCCGATGCGTTCGACGCGGTTGCCCGAGACAATGGTGCCGTCTTCGCCTTCGCGCCAGCGATGCACCCAGATGCCGCCATTGGCACAATCGGTCACCGTGTTGCCGACAATCGCGAGCCCGGTTGCCTCGTTGGAGCGCAGACCGGCCTCGGCAGCGCCGGAGATGCGGCAGTTCTCGACACGTCCGGAGCAACGGTCAAGCAACAAGCCCATCTTGGTGGAACCGGCAATCTCGCAATTGTCGAGCGTCACGTTCCGGCAGCCGATAAAATGCAGCAGGCCTTCGGTGAAGTCGCCGATCGACCGGTTGGCACCGTCAAAGGTAATGCCGGTCAGGCCGATGTTGGAGACACCTTCGGCGCGGATGAGCTGCCCACCACCCCCCTGATAGACGAGACGGGTTCGGCCCGGAACGCCGACGATCAGGGTGCCCGACGGCAGCCGCAGATTTGCAACCGGGTAGGTTCCGGCCGGCAGAAACAGGGCGCGGCCGCGCTCCACGGCGCGGTTGACGGCGTTCTGGAACTGAGCGGTCTGGTCGTTGGCGGCATTCGGGAGCAGGCCGAGATCTTCCGAATCGATCGATCCTCGGAGATCGGCAACCTTCATCTGGGCATGGGCAACTGTCCCGGAAAGGCACAATGCTGTCCCGGCAAGAAACGCGCGTCGGTTCAGATTCGGTACGAAACGGGTCATCGGCCAGCCATTTGCTCAATTTGCGTCCCGGTTCGGGATGCGGTTCGGTGTCTGGTCCGGAAATCGCAAGTCTCGTGCCGACTGCTTGCATCTTTTCAAAAGAAAACCGGCCGGGAAGAACCCGGCCGGCTTTTCGGTCGTATGGGGCCACAGGGGATCAGAGTTCAGCCGGGTCGGCGTCCTTGAGGTCGCCCCACTTGCCGTCAGCGGCATCGATGAAACCCGGGATGTCGCCGTTCCAGCGTTCCTGAATGCTTGCAGACAGGTTCAGGTAGAGCTTGCCGTCGACGATCTTCCAGAGGTCCGGGTCTCCATCAACCTTGACGCCCATGGCCGTTCCGAAGGCGCAGAAACCACCATACTGCGGCAGGTACTGGTCCGGATTTTCCTTGAAGAGATCGCGGTTTTCCTCCGATACGAAGCGATAGGTCGCGCCATTGTGGACGGCGGTGATGGCAAAGTCGCCGTCCTGCGGTGCGCCGTTGGTGAAATAGGAAACCGGGTCGACACCACGCAGGGCCAGACCGGTCACCGTTGCATTGACGTCGAAGCCGGCGCCAAACGCGCTGGAGACAAGGCCGGCAACAATAACGAAGGCGGCAACGGAGCCGCGGATCAGATTGGCAATCATTTCTAGACACTCCCGAGGGGTTGAAGCTGGCCGGCCGTTTGCGGATTGTGCTGCTTGCCTTTTTTCGGTACCATTTGGTTCCTAATTGGGTGCAGAGCCGCGTTCAACCGGTGTGTTAGACATAGAGTTAGGAACCGATTGGTACAAAACACAAGCGCGTGAGATGTCGGTGAAGAGATCGTGATACAGCCAAGGATGGAAATACATGGCCAGACCGCGTGAGTTCGATCCTGAGATCGCCATGGACCGGGCAATGGCCCTCTTCTGG
The DNA here is from genome assembly GCF_002237595.1 of Labrenzia sp. VG12. NCBI lineage: Bacteria > Pseudomonadati > Pseudomonadota > Alphaproteobacteria > Hyphomicrobiales > Stappiaceae > Labrenzia > Labrenzia sp. VG12. The sequence continues at coordinate 1,919,930 of NZ_CP022529.1, read as the reverse complement.
GATGTCGGCTACGAGGAAGCGTCGCTGGCCGAACTTCTGTCGGCGATGGAGATCACCAAGGGCTCGTTCTACAAGGCCTTCCAGGACAAGCAGTCCATCTATCTGGCGGCCCTGGACCGCTACAATGACAAGGTTGTCAGCGGCACGGTTGCTTTTTTATCGGACGCCAGGCAAGGCACCGGGCGTGACCGCATTCTGGGCCTGTTCGGCCGGATTTCCGAGGCGGTCCAGCGCGATGGCGACCGGCTTGGCTGTTTCCTGTGCAACGCCATGATCGACAAGGCCGGGGGCGGCGAAGCCGAGGCCAGGTTGCAGGCCATGACGCGCCGTCTGGAAGGGGCCTTTCAGCGTGCGCTGCTGGACGACGGCTGGGACATCAAAACGGCCCAAGCCACCGCCCGTGGCATCCTGTCGGCCTATTTCGGCCTGCGTGTTCTCGGGCGTGCGGGCCTGTCGGCCGACATGGCAGCCGACTGCATCGGTCAGGTAGAGCGGCTGCTGGAACCAGATGCAGCGTGAGCGGCTGGTAGTCGCCGCAGAATGGATAGATCAGGCATGATTCGAGCCCTGCGGTGCCTTTGAGGTGAACTCGGCGAAGTGGATCTGCAGGACCTGGCACCAGCCCCCAGAATAGCGCTCGCGGATCTGGGCCGCCTCGTCGGCAAGCGCCTCCCAGCCTGAATGCACAAGACGTATGCTTGTGGTGTCATCCCCATTCGGTTCAAAGGAAACCGAAATCTTCGTGGCAGCTTCGACGGTGCGGCCGACATACCACGCCAGTTCGATCCGCTGCGGTCTTTCTATGTCCGTGACATGGCCCCACACAAACCGCTCTCCGTCCGGAGAGATTTCGATGATCTGGCCCCCTGGTACCGGCTCCATGGACACGATGCCTCTCGACATCGAAAAGGGGTCCATCGGCCACCATTCTCCAATCTTGCCAACGAATGCCTCAAATGCGGCATCCTGCGGCGCTTCCACGGTGGTCTCCACAATGACTGGATCAAGCATCGCTGGACGGTTCCTTTCCAAGTTTCTTCAAGGAATTCTGCCAGTGCTCCTGGAGAAAGCGGCGTAACGCGTTCAGCTGGCGTTCCTGAATATGATAAAGCCTGCTGGCGCCCTGCGGCGTGGCAGCGACCAGGCCCGCGTCTCGCAACACTTTCAGATGCTGTGACATCACCGGCTGCGAGGTGTCGAACCGGTCCGTCAGGTCTCGAACCGTCAAGGGCGCGTCATGCAGGGCGTCCAGGATCTTCTGACGCAGTGGATGCGCCAATGCGGAAAACTGCTCTTCATAAGGCATTTCTTATATTAGGGATATCTTATGAAGCGGGTCAAGATCAAACTCATGTTGGGATCGCACGACCAGAACGGCTGGGAAAACCGAATTGCTCCCGCCAAGCGCTCACACAGGAAACTGGCGATGAGGGTGTGCCGCTGACCAGCGACAGAAGCCACACTGGATCAATTGCCAGGCTGGTCGCGAAGGTCTGTTTGCCGGCCGGGTTTCTCAGGTAATCTGGCGGGCGACTTCCTCGAGGATCTTTACGGCAGCATCTTCCACTTTTGAAAAGGCCGGCCGAGGATCGTCAGGGCCGTCCGGGAGGGCAGGCACATGCACGAAAATGCTCGGAATGCCGGAGCCGATGGAATCCCAGAGCGTGGCATTGCACAGATAGGTGCCCGCATCGTCCGACAACACAGCGGGGGCGTCTGCCAGACAGGCTGCAGCGCGAAGCGGTTCTGCAGGCAGGGTCGAGGCACGAGCCTGTTCGGCTCCAGCAGACAGCTCCGGTTTGTCCGGCAGCTTTCCAGCTGCATCCGGGCGCACCTGGTCGGTCTTGTTCACCGCACGGGTCTCAATATTGATTTCGGGACGGGTTCCGTCGACACCGAAATGGACAATCGCGACCGGCTTGATGTCCTGGCGGAGCTTTTCCGTCACGTCCTGCCGTCCGGTCCAGGTCGTCGGCAGGACATGAAATGAGAAACCAATGCCTTGCCGCGGCGCGGCCATCCGGTCGGGCAGGGACTGCATCAGGTGCTGTGTCGGATTGACGGGGGCTCCCGGAAAGGGCGAAAAGCCGGTGACCAGAATTGTCTTGGGAACAGCTTCACTCATTCATTCAATCCCATCAGGTCTGCAAGTTCGTCAACGGCCAGGGAAACAGCTGTCGTGCCCTCGCGCACTTCAGTTTCCAGCGTGATCAAGCGTTCGCCGGTGCGCTTGTTGGTTCTCAGGGCTTCCATCATGCGCTGCTGCAACATGTCCCACATCCAGGCAACCTGCTGGCGGCTGCGCTTGTCGGCCCATTCGCCGCTTGCTTCCATGCGTTCGCGGTAGATGCCGATCTGCTGCCAGAGCTGGTCAAGACCTTCATTGGCAAGGCCTGAGATGGTGATGACGGGCGGGGTCCAATTGGGGGACTTGGGCGCCAGAATATGCAGCGCTGCCCGGTAGTCGGAGGCTGCCGAGCGTGCCCGCGTGGCGCCGTCGCCATCGGCCTTGTTGACGGCAATCATGTCGGCGATTTCCAGAACCCCCTTCTTGATGCCCTGTAATTCGTCTCCGGCGCCGGGCAGCATCAGGACCAGGAAGAAGTCGACCATGTCGGCAACGGTTGTCTCTGACTGGCCGATGCCCACGGTTTCCACCAGGATCACATCAAAGCCCGCCGCCTCGCACAGCAACATGGTTTCGCGGGTTTTTGCGGCGACGCCGCCAAGGGTTCCGGCGGACGGAGAAGGACGGATGAAGGCATCCCGGTCGACAGCCAGGCGTGCCATGCGGGTCTTGTCGCCGAGAATCGAGCCGCCTGTGCGGGTGGAGGAGGGGTCGACCGCGAGCACGGCGACCTTGTGACCGGCCGCCGTCAAATTGGACCCCAGCGTGTCGATCGTCGTTGATTTTCCGACCCCCGGCACGCCGGTGATGCCGACACGCAGCGCCTTGCCGGTCAGCGGCAGCAGATCCTGGATCAGTCGCTGCGCAATCAGGCGGTGCTCCGCCTTTTTCGATTCGACCAGCGTGATTGCGCGCGCAAGCGCCGCGCGCTTTCCGATGCGCAGGTCTTCTGCAAGGCGGGCCGGGTCAATGGCGTTCGGTCGAGCGTTCATTTCTATGGCTTTAGCGCAGGTTGCGGCAAAGGTCACGGTCCCCAAAGGGCGAAGGCGGACGGCAGGGCAACAGTCCATGACTTTTTGACCCATGCCACGCTCAAGGTAAGGTTCAAGGATTGAAGTTGAGGTCAAAATCCGTGTTAGATACGCCCGATTGAGAAGAACCGTTTCCATCTTGGTGCAGCATGACACCCCTGTCTTATCTGAAAGCCCCGTTCTGGGTTCTGGGTCTTGCCGGAACCGACAAGTCGCCGCGCAAGAACCCTCTTCTGGGCAGCGAAAAGCTCAACAGTTGGGGACTTCATAAAAAACGAGTCGCTCTTGCCGCGAGCCTCGCGGCCTCCAGGCGGGTCCGGCTGGCCCGGCTGGTCGATCCGGAGCAGCGTGCGTTTTTTGACGAGAACGGCTACTTTCTGGTCAGGGATTTCCTGCCGGACGAGGTGTTTGCCCAGCTGAAGGAAGAGGTGTTCAATCAACCTTTCCCGACGCGGGAAATGCGCCAGGGCCAGGCCGTGACGCGCATGACCCTCCTGCCACCCCGGGTCCTTGGCAAGAACCCGGCGATTGCACAGGCCGTAAGGGATTCACGCGCGATCAACATGCTTCGATACGCGGCGTCGCAGGGCGGTCAGCCGCTCAACTTCCTCCAGACCGTCCTTGTCGAACCGCAAAAGGTGAAGAAGAAGGATCCGCAGTCGGATGCCCATGCAGACACATTCCACGCAACCTCCAAGGCCTGGCTGTTTCTGCAGGATGTGGCAGAGGACGAGGGGCCCTTCTTTTTCGTGCCGGGCTCGCACAAGCTCACCAAGGAGCGGCTGGAATGGGAATACGAATGTTCCCTGACGGCTGCAAGAGACCCGCGCTCGCATCACGCCAGCGGGTCCTTCCGCATTCGCACTGACGAGCTGGCCTCGCTCGGTCTGCCTCAGCCGGTCAAGATGGCGGTACCGGAAAACACCCTTGTGGTGGCCGATACGTTCGCCTTTCATGGCCGCACGCCCTCCGACAAGCCGACCATCCGTTCCGAGATCCACTGGCATATGCGCCGCAACCCGTTCCTTCCCTGGACAGGCGGTGATTTCAAATCCCTGCCATTCTTGAAAGACCGGGGCATGCCAGTGCTTATGGATCTCGCCGATATCGCTGATAAAACGCTGAAGATGCGCAACGTCTGGCGGCCGGTTGGGGACGTGATGGTGCGCTCAAAGGCGCATGTCTGAAGCGGTTGGATGAGAACCAGCCTCTCGAGATTTCCTGGTCCAACGCCCGTCCGGGGTGAACTGCCGCACCAAAGGAGTTCATCCTGAGGAGGCGTGTCAGCGGCGTCTTGAAGACTGGAACAATTGTTGTTCCCGGATGCGTTACAGATCCTTGGAGACAGCGCTAGGCGCTTCCTCAGGATAGGCTGTTATTTTTTTGGGGGCCCTTCAGGCTCGGCGAATCAGCTTTTCGGCGTCCAGAGAATCCGCTGCAGTTCGGCGTCAAACAGGTCGTTTTCTGCCGGCAGGCGGTCGAACGGGCCCTGGTAGCCCGGGATGGCGTAGACCAGTTCAACATTCGGGTGGCCGGTCGACTGGCAGATCGCCATGCCGCGCCAGAGGTTCTTGCCCACCCGGCAGTCGGCGCGCGACGTTCCGATTTCCGAGAAGGTCATGCCGATGCGTTCACCGTTCGGGCCTTGCAGATGGTGGGTCACGCCATGAACGGTGCGAACCTTGCCGTTCTGGCCCTTGAACACCTGCAGCACCTGGAAGCCGTCGCTGTTGAAGGCGGCCAGCGCCCACTCGGTGTTGTTTTCTACAGCGGTCTGGATGCCCTCGGTGGTAAAGCCGGGCAGGGCGGCCTCGATCGCCTTCTGGCCGTAAGTCGTTTCGCTGTTGATGCCGCCGATCCGGTCTTCGGTAATCTGAACCAGCGTTTCGTTCGAGGTGCGCACCAGTCTGCTGGACGTACCGTCGAGCTCTCCGGTCGGTGTACAGGCCGCAGCTGTGACGGCAAGAACAGACGCAATACCAAGGGCACTCAGACGCATAACGATACTCGGACATGTGGACGTTGCTTCGCTTTCCGCGAGCCACGAGGGATTTACCAAGTAACGTCCTGTTTGCAAAGGCGACTTTAGACCCCTGTGGAAAGTTCCTGACAAGTGCCGTAGGGGCTTTCAGGGGTTGGCAGGAGATTGCTCAGGTTTCGTCGCGCTTGATCCATTTGGGAGCAGAAGGCGGCTCATAAGCCCTGAACAGGTCGAGCATGTCTTCCGGCGTCTCCGCAATCTGGGCCATGTCGCGCATCACCTTCTTGGTGAAGCCCTCGTCGGTCTGGTGATCAAGAAACCGGATCAGGTGATCGTAGTAGCCGTCGATATTGAGAAACCCGCAGGGTTTCTGGTGGTAGCCAAGCTGGCCCCAGGTCCAGACCTCGAAAATCTCTTCCAGCGTGCCGACGCCGCCGGGCAGCGCAATGAAGGCATCGGACAGGTCGGCCATCATCGCCTTGCGTTCGTGCATGGACCCGACGAGGTGAAGTTCGGTCAGTCCCTCGTGACCGATTTCCTTGTCCTGAAGCGCGCGCGGCAGGACACCGATGACCTTGCCACCGGCTTCCAGCGCCGCATCCGCGACCGTTCCCATCAGGCCGACCCTGGCGCCGCCATAGACAAGTGCGTAGCCGCTGTCGGCAATGGCCCGTCCGGTGGTGCGTGCTGCCTCGGCATAGCTGTCGCGTGTGCCGTAGCTCGAGCCGCAAAAGACGCAAATGGCTTTCATATCTGATCTCCGTCGAACGGGCCTGGCGCGCGGCAGACCCGCGCACCGCCTGAGGATCAGCCCTCGGCCAGTTCCTTCAGGACCCGCGCCCAGGAGCGAATGCCCTTGTGGAAGCTGGTCAGGTTGTATTTCTCATTCGGCGAATGGATCTGGTCGTCTTCCAATCCAAAGCCGATCAGCAGTGAATCCATGCCCAGCATGCGCTTGAAGTCGCCGACAATCGGAATGGAACCGCCCATGCCGATCAGGGCCGCATCGGTTTCCCATTCGTCCTGTAGGGCCTTCTTGCCTTTTTCCAGGACCGGCATTGAAAAATCGAGCCGCAGCGCCGGGCTGCCTTCCTTGGCGATGAATTCGACACTGCAATCGGCCGGGATCTTGGAGCGCACATAGGCGCGGAAGGCTTCCTGGATCTTGTCCGGATCCTGGTCGCCGACAAGGCGGAAGGTGAACTTGGCATGGGCTTCCGCCGGGATCACGGTCTTGGAACCGGCCCCCTGATAGCCGCCCCACATGCCGTTCACTTCGACGGTCGGCCGGGTCCAGATATGCTCCAGCGGCGTGCGGTCGTTTTCGCCGCGCGGGTATTTCAGGCCGACATCTCCGAGGAACTCCTCGACCGAAAAGCCGAGCGTGTCCCACATCGCCTTGACGTCGTCCGGCATCTCGATGACACCATCATAAAAGCCGGGCAGGGTGATCTTGCCGTTTTCGTCGTGCAGGCCGGCAATGATGTTGGCGACGATGTGGTTCGGGTTCTGGGCCGAGCCGCCATACATGCCCGAATGCAGATCCCGGCTGGCGGCCTTGACGATGATCTCGTCGCCAACCATGCCACGCAGCATCACCGAGATGGCGGGTGTCTTGGCATCCCACATGCCGGTGTCACAGACCATGGCGAGGTCACAGGAGAGTTCGTCCTTGTTGGCCTCCAGGAACGGATGCAGTGATGGCGAGCCGCTTTCCTCTTCGCCCTCGAACAGGATCGAGACATCGACCGGCAGGTCGCCGGTTTCCTCGATATAGGCCCGGGCGGCCTCGACAAAGGTCATCAGCTGGCCCTTGTCGTCGGACGATCCGCGCGCAACGATGATCTTGCTGCCGTCTTCCCGCGTTTCGATGATCGGGTCGAAAGGATCGCGGTTCCAGAGTTCCAGCGGATCCACCGGCTGCACGTCATAATGGCCATAGAAGAGCACGTGCGGGCCAGGCTTGCCGGACTTGCGATGTCCGACGACCATCGGGTGGCCGGCGGTGTCGCGCACGGACGCCTCGATACCGATGTCAGTCAGCTCCTTCGCGAGCCATTCGGCGGCTTCGCGGCAGGGGGCCTTGAACTCGGGATCGGTGGAAATGCTCTTGATCTTGAGAAGGTCAAACAGACGCTCAAGGCTCTGGTCGAGATTGGCATCGATGCGTGCCAGGACCTTGTCGATGGAACTCATGACGGATCCTCAAAAATTGGAACTGAATGGATCGGGCCCGAAGACTCAGGCCCTTGAGAAGGCCCTAACAGGCCACAACACGGCGGGCAGCGCAAATGGATATTCTTGGACGCTGCGTCAATTGTCCGAGGCTGTGCGGCCTGCGCAGTTCCGGAAAATTCCCTTAACCGGATTGCAGCAGGTCGCTCGCCGTCACGACAATTTCCACGCGCACCGGGCCAACCGTATCCTCCAGCCGGGCAGCCAGCATATCGCGGAAGGTGTCGACGGCGCTCGCCTCGATCGGGTGTTCAGGGTCCAGATAGGCAACAACCCAGTGCATGCGACCGGCCTGCAGGACGGCGGCCCGGTGAAATCGATACTGCTTCTCCCGGGCAAGATCTCTTGCAGCGCGCGCGACCTTCGCGTGGGTGCCGCTGGGGGCGCTGACGCCGGCAAGATCGGCGAGGGTTGTCCGGAAGGAGGAGAGCGGCTGCCAGATGATCGCCAGGATCAGGATCAACACGATCACGGCATCGCCGATCGGCACATAAGGGGCCAGAACCGTGCCCTCCAGGAAGGGCAGGGACAGGAGGGCCGCTCCGGAGCCGAGGCTGAGCGCACCGTCGATGAGTGCCGCGCGGGCTTCGGTTTTCAAGATGGCGCTGCGTTTGCCGGTCTTGCGGTAGGCCCTGTGAAAATTGAACGCCAGTCCCAGGCAGATCAGCACGATGACCACAGCATAGATCGCGATCGGGCCGAAGATCAGTTCCGGTACGGTGCCGCCGGAAAAGAAGGTCCAGATCTTGCTGCCGGAGACAACCGCGGCAAAGACCAGAACACCGATCAGGATCAGGCTGCGGAAGGTGACATAGAGCACCTCGTCGAAATCATGGCCCCACGGGCGCTGGCGGGTCGGGGGGAGGCCGACACGGGCTCCGATCCGGGCTGCCGCAATGGCCGACACGAAATTGACGGCGGAATAGAGCCCGTCCACGAGCATGGCGTCGGAACGCGATGCCCAGGCCGTCGCGATACCGGCAAAGGCCATGAACAGATTGGACCATTTGCCAACAGCAAGAGCGTTGCGCTCGACATCCCGGTTCTGTGCCGCGGTGCCGTTCATGGTGCGACTCAGTTGCCTCGTTTCAGGGACCCGAGCAAGCCCCGAACCAGCGCACGGCCAAGCGAGTTGCCAAGGCTGCGCGCAGCCGACTTCAGACCGGCCTCAAGAACGGTGTCGCGCTGGCTGCGCCGGTTGCTGCGCCGCTGCCGGCTTTCCCGGCGCGGCCGGTCGTCGCGACCAAAGTCAGGCAGCTGAAAACCGGAGCGAGACCGGCGCGGTTCGCCGTGCTTTCTGGCGTGCCGGTCTTCCTTGTCCTGCCGCTTCTGTTCCTGCCTCTGGGCTTCCTCGGCGCGTTGCTGAAGCACTTCATAGGCCGAAATGCGATCCTTGGGTCGGTCGTAAAGACCGAAGACCGGGCTCGACTGGATCAGACTGCGCCGCTCCGCCTGGGTCACGGGGCCAAGGCGGGAGCAGGGGGGACGGATCAGCGTACGCTGGACAATGGAGGGAATGCCCTTGCCCTCAAGTGTCGAGACCAGGGCCTCGCCGACACCAAGCTCGGTGATGACGCGCTCTGTATCGAGATCCGGATTGGGACGGAAGGTCTCCGCAGCGGCGCGCACGGCCTTCTGGTCACGCGGGGTGAACGCCCTGAGTGCGTGCTGGATCCGGTTGCCGAGCTGGGCGAGCACGGTTTCAGGCACATCAAGCGGGTTCTGGGTGACGAAATAGACGCCGACCCCCTTGGAGCGGATCAGCCGGACCACCTGCTCGACCTTTTCGATCAGCGCCTTGGGCGCGTCGGAGAACAGCAGATGCGCTTCGTCGAAAAAGAACACCAGGCGTGGCTTTTCCGGGTCGCCGACTTCCGGGAGCTCTTCGAACAGTTCCGACAGCAGCCAGAGCAGAAACACGCCATAAAGCCGCGGGGCGGACATCAGCTTGTCGGCGGCCAGGATGTTGACAACGCCGCGCCCGTCGGGAGCGGTCCGGATGAAGTCCCGGATGTCGAGGGCCGGCTCGCCAAAGAAGGCCTCCGCGCCCTGGCGCTCCAGAACCAGAAGGCGGCGCTGGATCGCACCGATGGAGGACTTGGACACGTTGCCGTAAATCGTGGAAAGCTCGGAAGCACGCTCGGCGACATGGGCCAGCATGGCTCTGAGGTCCTTCAGGTCGAGCAGCAGCAGGCCTTCATCGTCGGCCAGCTCGAACAGGACATTCAGAACACCTTCCTGGGTGTCGTTGAGTTCCAGCAGCCGGGCCAGCAACAGGGGGCCGATTTCCGAGACGGTGGTGCGGATCGGATGCCCCTGTTCGCCAAGAAGATCCCAGAAAACCGCCGGAACGGCCTCGTAGGAATAGGAGTTGCTGATGCCGACGTCCTTGGCCCGTTTTTCCAGGAAGTCCTTGGACACACCCTCGGCGGCGAGCCCGGACAGGTCGCCCTTGATATCGGCGCAGAATACAGGCACCCCGGCCTTTGAAAACCCTTCTGCAAGGATCTGGAGAGACACCGTCTTGCCTGTTCCCGTTGCACCGGCGATCAGCCCGTGCCGGTTGGCAAGCTTGAGGGCAAGTGTTTCGTCCCTGGTGCTGGCACCGATGAAGATACTGTCTGTCGCCGTCACGTGTTCCCCCGAATCCATCCACCTTGCGGCAGCCTAGAATGTTTCGTCTGCCGAGAGAACCGCTCAGTTAGCCGGCCTGCGCAACAGCAGCATGAAACCCTCGACGCACGGGAAGCTGCGGCATTGTCGTGCACTGCCTGAAATGATCATCGACGGATGCCGTTCGGCACCTGTATAGAAAGCAAAGAAGCGCCGGGGAGACGGGCGTACAGGGATTAGGCAGGAGATTTCCATGGAAGAGCTCATCAACCGGATGATGGCGGCAGCCGGCATTGACGCAGACACGGCCAAGAGCGCGATCGGCATCATTCTCGGTTTCCTCAACAAGGAAGGTCCGGAAGACAAGATGCAGCTGATTTTCGATGCTCTGCCCGGTGCACAGGAGCTGGTGGCGGCGCGCGAAGAAGCCGGTGGCGGCGGCGGTCTCCTGGGTGGGCTCGGCAGCATGATGGGCGGCCAGATGGGCGCCATGGCCGCGCTTACCGAACTCAATGGCATCGGTCTGGACATGAGCGGCGTGCAAAGTGTTGCCAAGGAACTCATTTCCTATGCTAAGGAAAAAGCAGGGGATGACGTTGTGAATGAAGTGGTTTCACAAATTCCGGGGTTGAGCCAAATCGTCTGATTGCCCCAGGGTTCGGCTGCCGGTGATTGAGGGAGTTCTGTGCGGATGTCTTATTCCATCGACGAAATCGAGGGCATCGGCCCGACCTATGCGGCCAAGCTGGGCGAAATCGGTATCAAGACCACCGAAGCCTATCTGGAGCGGGCGAAAGACCCGAAAGGGCGCAAGGCGCTGGAAGACGAAACGGGAATCGATGGCAAGCGGATCCTTAAATGGGCCAACATGGCCGACCTGATGCGCATCAGTGGTGTCGGTGAGGAATATTCCGAGCTTCTGGAGGCTGCGGGCGTCGATACCGTGAAAGAACTCAAGCACCGCAATGCGGCCAACCTGGCGGCGAAGATGGCCGAGGTGAACGAGGACAAGAAACTCGTGCGCCAGGTGCCGAGCGAAAGCCAGGTCACCAAGTGGGTGGACCAGGCGAAAGAACTTGCGCCGATGATGACCTATTGAGGTCAGGTTCTTAAGAACGCTGAAAACAAGAAAAGGCGCGCCGGCAAGCGCGCCTTTTATTAGCCCCTGAAAATGGATCAGCCTTGCGTCGGCCAGTGTTAGACGCTGATCTGTCCGTAGCGAAGCGCTTCAACCACGGTGTGCGTCTTGTTCGAAGCGTTCAGTTTAACACTGGCATTTTGCAAATGTGCGTGGACAGTCCGCTGCGAAATGTCGAGCACGTCTGCGATTTCTCCGGCCGTCTTGCCATAGGCGGTCAGTTCCAGAACCCTGCGTTCGCGGGTCGACAACGCGCCCGGGCGCTGGCCGGAAATGACACCGAGTTCCCGCAGGCGCGAGAAGGCGGCAGCCGACAGGACTTCCAGATTGGAGAGGTCATACTTGTTGACCTGAAGCGACGGTCCGCTTGCAAACACAAAGGCCTGGAAGGGGTAGAGTTCCGTCACCGGAACCACGACGATCTGGCTGCCCTCGCCGGCAGAGGCGAGAAGATCGGAGTGTTCCATGTCGCCTGCGGTGATAGTCCAGACCCTGGCCCTGTTAGAGCCGAGGCCCAGCATGAGCGCGCTGTCATTTGCAGACAGGGACGTGCTCTCGATGCCGTCGTTGCGCTGATCCGGCCAGCGGAAACGCTGAACGAGATTGTCAATCGGACGGTTCGGCATCGGCAGGCCGGTTATGAGGATATGCGTCGCCCCCATGCGGCGGAGATTGGATTCCAAGATGTCGAGAACATGATGGGCGGCATTTGCTTCTGAGATGGCTCTCAGTTTGCTCTTCAATTCCGTTTGATCAAGCATTGTGCACATCCTTTGCGGCTTGAGGCGCCGCTTTTTGCGTCTGCTCCGACGGACGCCGGGACAGCCGCTGATGGGTGAAAGCGTGTCCACCAGCAACCCTTTCAGGCCATTGCCGGACTCGTTTGCCGCGCATTTCTTATGAGGGTAGAAATTCCCATGCGTCAGCACACATACGCTACAATACAATTGATGATCGTACCAATAGGGAAAACTGGCAAATTTAGCTTATTCCGCCAAAAAATTGGCAAACTACAACAAAATTGCTCCCAATTAGCGGCTCCTGAAATAGGTCAGTATTGTTGATCTGACGTAGTTTGGCGCACTTGTTGCGCAGGTGCTGATTATTTTGCATGCCAAATTAAGTATAGGCCGTTTTTGATTCTTGCCGAGCCTTGCAATGCGCCCTTGCGCCAGGGGCTGTGCCTCTCCAAAACCTTACCCTTTCTGCTGAGTTGCCAAGCTTTGCGGGCAGGGACTAAAACGGGCACAGGGAGACGATATCCATGCCCAACAGTTTTACCGGTCCTGATCATTTTTACACAGCGGACGAAGATGCCTGGTGGAGTGCTGTCGACAAGGCGCTCAAGGGGGCGTCACGACAGAAGCTCTTCGGAACGACAGAAGACGGGGCCCAGATCGCTCCGCTTTATGCGCGTCGACAGGACGGCCCGGCCCGCCAGTTGCGGCGGGGTCAGGGAGAATGGTCACTCGTGCAGCGGATCGACATTCCCGACGTCGGGGATGCAAATGCCCAACTTCTGGAAGACCTGACTGGTGGCGCCAGCGGGCTTGATCTGGTGTTCTCTGGGGCTGCGGCCGCCTATGGCCACGGCATCCGGATCGAGGATCTTGCCGGTCTGGAGAAGTTGCTGGCGGATGTGCAACTGGAGCTGATCGATCTGCGCTTCGAAGCCGGCCGGGAAAACATCGAGGTTTTGGCACTTCTCCTGGCTTATCTGGAAAAACATCAGATCGATCCGGCAAAGGTGAATATCACTGCCGGTTTCGACCCCTATGGCTGGATTGCGGCCAATGGGGTTGCCCTTGCGGATATGGAGCAGGCCTTCCGGCATTTCCGGGACGCAATTGTTTCCGCGGACCAGCTCGGCAGTCCGCTGCGCATGATGAAGGCGGAGGGCCGGATCTGGCATGAGGCCGGGGCGACGCCAGCGCAAGAACTTGCACTTGTTCTGGCCTCTGCGACCGAACATCTCAGAATGCTGGAAGGCACCGGACTCGCGCCGGACGCCTGGGCCGAGAAGATTTCCTTCAGCCTGATCGCCGATGCAGATCAGATCGGTACGATCGCCAAGGCCAGGGCCATCCGCGCGCTATGGTCCAGCGTGCTGGGGGAAACGGGCCTGCCGCAAGCCGCCGTGCCGCTTCACATGAGCACCTCTTATAGAATGCTGACCCGGCGCGACCCCTGGGTGAACCTGCTTCGCAACACGGTGGCCGTCTTTGCGGCAGGTGTGGGCGGTGCCGACAGCATCTGCGTGCTGCCGCACACGCAGGCCGTTGGACTGCCGGATGGTTTTGCCCGCCGGCTTGCCCGCAACACGCAATCCATCCTGCTGGAAGAGAGCAATCTGGCGAAAGTTACGGACCCGGCTGCCGGTTCGGGAGCGATCGAAGCCCGAACGGATGCACTATGCGACGGGGCGTGGGGACTGTTTCAGGAGATCGAAGCAGCCGGCGGTCTGATGAAGGCGCTTCACGAGGGCGTGGTACATGCCCGTATCGAGGCATCGCGCGCTGGTCGGGACAAGGATATCGCCCGCCGCAAACGTCCGATCACGGGGGTCAGCGAATTTCCGGATCTGAAGGAAACCGGCGTTGCGGTACTGGAACAGCCCGCGCCGGAACTGGCCGGTCTGGCATCGCCGCCGGCAGACCTGCCGGAGCCTGGCAACGGAGAACGTTTTGCTGCGCTTCGGAAACTGGCCCTGGAAGGGCGGCCGATGCAGGACCTTGGCATGCGCCTCGATCAGCTGCCGCGCGACACGAGCTATCCTTCGCTCGGCGGCGCGCGGTTGTCCGAGCCCTTCGAGAAGCTTCGCACCCGGGCAGAGGCATTCGAGGCGCAGAATGCGGTTGAACCGAAAATCTTCCTGGCAACGCTCGGCAGTCTGCCGCAATTCACCGCGCGTGCCACCTGGACGGCGAATGCTTTTGCCGCCGGTGGTTTCCAGCCGGTTGGCCAGGAGGTGTATGATACGATGGACGACCTGCTTGCGGCGTTCCGCAATAGCGGTGCGGTCTTGGCCTGTCTCGTGTCATCCGATGATGTCTATGCAGAAAAGGCAGGGTCCGTTGCCGAGGCGTTGAAGACGGCAGGAGCCCGTCATCTTTATCTTGCTGGGCGACCGGGAGAGCAGGAAGAAACGTATCGCGCGGCCGGGATCGGCGCCTTCCTTTTTGCTGGGGGTGATCTCCTGGAGCTGCTTGGCAATGCCCATGACTTGCTGGAGGCGCGCTACGGCGCCGAGCTGTCAGATCTGGAGGTCCAGTCATGAGTCGGATCCCGAATTTTGCAAAGACCCCGTTTCAAAACCGGCTGCCGAAAGCCGAGCTGGGCGACAAGGCCGCCTGGGAAACACCGGAAGGCATCGATGTGCCGCCGGTTTATGGCGCCGCCGATCTCGAGGGCTTGAAACATCTCGACACCTGGCCCGGATTGCCGCCCTTCATGCGTGGGCCCTATCCGACCATGTATGTCCAGCAGCCCTGGACGGTGCGCCAATATGCTGGGTTCTCGACGGCAGAGGATTCCAATGCCTTCTACCGGCGCAACCTGGCAGCCGGTCAGAAGGGGCTTTCAGTGGCCTTCGACCTGGCCACCCACCGCGGTTATGACAGCGATCATCCCCGCGTGGCCGGTGATGTCGGCATGGCCGGCGTCGCAATCGATTCCATTTATGACATGCGCACGCTCTTTTCCGGCATTCCGCTGGACAAGATGAGCGTCTCCATGACCATGAACGGGGCCGTTCTGCCGGTGCTGGCGCTTTACATTGTCGCCGCCGAAGAGCAGGGCGTTGCCCAGAAGGACCTGTCGGGCACCATTCAGAATGACATTCTGAAGGAGTTCATGGTCCGCAACACCTATATCTATCCACCGCAGCCATCGATGCGGATCATCTCGGATATCTTCAAGTTCACCTCGCAGAACATGCCGCGGTTCAACTCGATCTCGATTTCCGGCTATCACATGCAGGAAGCCGGGGCGACGGCTGATCTGGAACTGGCCTATACGATCGCCGACGGCATTGAATATGCCCGTGCCGGCGTGGCTGCCGGCATGGATATCGACCAGTTTGCACCAAGGCTTTCGTTCTTCTGGGCGATCGGCATGAATTTCTTCATGGAAGTTGCCAAGCTGCGCGCGGCGCGGTTGATCTGGGCGACGCTGATGCAGGAAAACTTCCAGCCGAAAAATCCGAAATCCCTGTCGCTGCGGACCCACTCGCAGACATCGGGCTGGTCGCTGACCGCCCAGGATGTCTTCAACAACGTGATCCGCACCTGTGTGGAAGCGATGGCGGCAACACAGGGACATACCCAGTCCCTTCACACCAACGCACTCGACGAGGCGCTGGCGCTGCCGACGGACTTCTCAGCCCGCATAGCCCGCAACACGCAGCTGTTCCTGCAGCAGGAAAGCGGCACGACCGGCGTGATCGACCCGTGGGGCGGGTCCTACTATGTCGAGAAGCTGACAGCCGACCTCGCCGAAAAGGCCATGGCGCATATCCGCGAGGTCGAGGAACTCGGCGGCATGGCCAAGGCCATCGAGAAAGGCATTCCGAAACTGCGCATCGAAGAGGCCGCGGCCAAGACACAGGCCCGGATCGACAGCGGCGCCCAGACGGTTGTCGGCGTCAACAAGTTCAAGCCGGAGAGCGAACAGGCGATCGACGTTCTCAAAGTGGACAATGCCCAGGTGCGGGCCGCCCAGATCGACAAGCTGCAGCGTCTGAGGGCCGAGCGCAATGAAACCGAGACCCAGGCCGCGCTGGATGCTCTCACACACTGTGCATCTTCCGGCGAAGGCAATCTTCTCGACCTGTCGGTGAAGGCTGCCCGGGCGAAGGCAACCGTCGGCGAAATTTCGCTCGCGATGGAGAAGGTCTTCGACCGGCACAAGGCCGAGATCAAGTCAATCGCCGGGGTCTACAAACGGGAGGCCGGTGCCATGTCCGACACGATCGAAAAAGTGCAGAAGCTGGTGGAGCGCTTCGAGGACAATGACGGACGCCGCCCGCGCATTCTCGTTGCCAAGATGGGCCAGGATGGGCATGACCGCGGCCAGAAGGTGATCGCGTCTGCCTTTGCCGATCTGGGCTTCGATGTCGATATCGGACCCTTGTTCCAGACACCGGAAGAAGCCGCCCGTCAGGCGGTGGAAAACGACGTCCACGTTGTCGGAGTTTCGTCACTTGCTGCCGGTCACCTGACGCTGGTGCCGGCGCTGAAAAAGGCGCTCGCGGACGAGGGCCGGGAAGACATCATGATCGTGGTGGGAGGTGTGGTGCCACCGCAGGATTATGACGAACTCTACAACTCCGGTGCCGCCGCCATTTTCCCGCCGGGCACCGTGATCGCGGAAGCTGCGATCGGGCTGGTCGGGAAGCTGAACGAACAACTCGGCTACGGGTCGGCAGAAGCTGCGGAATGACAAAGGGGCGTGGCGCCCATGCGTCACGTGCCGATTTCATTCTTTTCATGAGGCAGGCCAGGCGCCGTCAGGCAGAGCGCTTTGTCAGCGTGTGAAGCGGTGTGGGGGCCTCGAGATAGGCGATCTCGATGTGCGGTCGCGCGCGCTGCTGGACATGAGCGAGCCCGAGGCACATGTCGCCCTCGTCCTCGATGTAAAAAGTGTCGGGGAGATCGGCAGCCTCACCGGGCAGGATCAGTCCCGTGTTGCCGTTCTTGAGGTCATAAAGCGTGCAGGGACCGATGAGGTCCTGCGACATGGTCCTGAGTTTGCCGGCGCGAAGACGTGCCCGCGTCGCGGGGACCGTTCGTTTACCGGTATTGGCGTCTTTCATATGCACGTTACGGCCCTCGGTGATCCGAATTACAATCAGTGTAGAATTTACCGAGGGCGACTATTAACGCAGGAAACTTTTGGAAGGTTTGAACCGGAGATGCAGGTTTGAATCTGATTTTAGCTATCGGGGTAAGGATTAGAAGCCTGAAGGGGTTAGGTCATCCTTCGCCGGGGCCATCGGCTTCGTAGATCAGAATGTCACCAGGCTGGCAGTCCAGCACATCGCAGATCTTTTCCAGGGTTTCGAAACGCACGCCCTTGACCTTGCCGGATTTGAGCAGCGACACGTTCTGCTCGGTGATGCCGATGCGTTCCGCAAGCTCTTTCGAGCGCATCTTGCGGCGGGCGAGCATTACATCCAGTTCAATGATGATCGGCATGGTGGTCGGGTCCCCGGCGCGCTGTCGCTATATTATTTGTCTGTTTTCTTCTGCGAGCAGGGCGGCCTCGCGCAGGATCCATCCAAGCACCAGCATGAGAGCCCCAAGAATCAGGCAGGATATTTCACCGCCATCGACCGTTACGTCAACAATCCTTTGGGCCTCCGGATAGTCCATTGTTGTAATGAGGGCCGCGACGGGGTCGCTGGCGACATCAAAAAAGGCGTAGGAAATCAGCCAGACACCGGCCATGACCAGCCGCTTCAGCGTATTGGCTGAGAAAAAGTCCATGTTCTGGAGGCGGGCGCACAGCATGCGCAGGCTCCACAAGGCATTCATGAGCAGGAAGAACGATATGGCGACCAGCAGTGACAGCAAGGCACGCTGCAGGAACGACATGTTCAGAAAGCTGCGTTCAATGTCTCCGACAACAATCGATTCCTCGCCGTTGAAGGAAGGCCAGGTTGGAAAAAGGACTGAAAGAAACAGACCAAGCCCCATGATCGGCAGGGCAACGGCGCTCAGGGTCAGTAGCCATTTTACAAAGCCGGCGCACCCCCGAATGCGGCGCAGTCGTTGGTCTCTCAGTTCTGCTTCCATGGTTGTCATACCCACCTCACGAGACTGTTCAAAGGCCAACGGTCCTCAGACAAATTGCCGGTTTTCATCGGCGATCAAAGCGGCTTCCCTCAGGATCCAGCCGAACAGAAGCATCAAGGCACCGAGAATCAGAAAGAAGATTTCGCCACCATCCAGCGTGATGTCGACCTGACGCTCGCCAGGGGGAAGGTCAAAGGTCAGGATGAAGGACCCGAGCGGGTCGCTGATCAGGTCGAACACGGCGAAAGCGATCAGCCAGGTGCCGAACGCAATCACGTTGGCAAGCGTTTTGGGCGAGAAGAACTCCATCTGCTGAAACCGCTTGAAGACCTGGCGGATGTTCCAGCCCGCAATCATGAGCAGCGTGAAGGCGATCGCGGCCAGGGCAGCGATGCCGATGCGCTGAAGATGGGGAATTTCACCAAAGGAGCGTTCCACGTCGGCAACATCGAGTGTTTCGTCAGCCGCGAACATGAAGTCGTCCGGCAGGGCAATGCCAACCGTCACGATCACGCCAAAGATGAAGATCACTGCCAAAACGGCGGTCACCACCCACTTCATGATGCCCGAAACCCTGCGAATGCGGGTGAGGCGCCGTTCTCTGTCCGCGGTTTCTGAAACGGTCATGCGGGTAACTCCAAAAGTCTCAAACGAACTGCTTGTTTTCGTCCGCGATCATTGCTGCCTCGCGCAGGATCCAGCCAAACAGCAACATCAAGGTGCCGAGCACGACGAAGAAGATTTCGCCGCCGGTGATTTCCGTTTCGATGATCCGCTGCCCCTCCGGCAGATCGATGGACGCCAGCAGGGAACTGATCGGGTCGTTGGCGGCATCCAGGAGCCCGAAAGCAATGAGCCAGATGCCGAAGGTGAAGACGGTTGATAGCGTCAGGGGGGAGAAGAAGTCGGTCTTTTGAAACTGCGCAAATATCCGGCGGACGTGCCAGAACGCCCCCGTCAGCAGCAGAAAGGCAACACCGGTGAGCGCTGCCAGACCGAGCCGTTGCAACGGGGGCAGCTCGCCAATGGGGCGCTCAAGCGTGCCGAAGTCGATGGTTTCGGATCCCGCTCCAAAAGGTTCCGGCCAGATCAGGGCAGTCACCAGGAAAACGCCCACGAGCACCAGGAGCGCGATCACCACGGCCGCGGCCCATTTCATGATCCCCGCAAGACGGCGGATCCTGCCAAGTCGGCTGTGTCGTTCCAGTTCCAAGCTGCTCATCGCTGTCTCACGCAATCTTTTTCGCTGAGTGCCCATCGCGCTGACTACTCCGATGCCAGTTTTTTTGCAAGCGCAAAACAAAGTGGTTGACAAAAAAATTAACGCAGGCATTTTGCAAATTATCGTTTCACAATAAAAAATCAAAGTTGTGTTGCGTTGAAAATGTCATAAATGAAGTGAGTTCACTGATGGTAAGTTCTTTTGCCAATTATGATTTTCCTGCCCGTGAGCGGACCGGTCCCAACCGCCCGAGGACAAGACAGGGAATTGTGCGGCGCATTCTGCGTAGTCACTGGGTGCTCGAACCGCTTATTCTGTGTGCTGTGCTGTTCGTGCTGATCTCCGGCGCTTATGCGGCGGATCTCGACCCCTACCAGGAGCCGGTATTTCAATCGCCGGCGCCGCATTCGCTTTGGGCCGGGCCCTATCTCGGTTTCGAGACGGGCATTTCCCAGACCGCAACCGACGTCAAGTCCGGCGGGCGCTCGAAAGACCTGTCACGGGTCGACGCGGCGTTCGGCCTGTTCGGCGGCTATAACTGGGAAGTCTCGCGCTTCGTCCTGGGCGTTGAGGCTGGAGCAACCTATCTCGGCGGACGCGAGAAGGGCCGCCATCCGACACTCGGAACCGTGGAAACCGGCGCGAAGTGGTCGGTCAATGCCAAGGCGCGGGCCGGTCTGCCGATCAACAATTTCATGCCGTATCTCAGCCTCGGTATCGCTGCCACCGAGCACAGCCTGAAGGCCAACGGGACGGAAAGGAACTCGGTGTCGATCGGACCGGTTTTCGGCGGCGGCCTGGAAGTGGCCGTGACCGACGAGTGGCATCTCCGGGCGGACTATTCGGTGACGGGTATCATCGACGACACGGCGCGCTATGGCGGTGCCAGCGTCAAGCGGACCTCCGCCAATCACCGGCTGATGATCGGCGTTTCCCGCTCGTTCTGAGTTGTTGCCGGACGTGAGCGTCCGGCAACCCAAGGCACCCGCGTCTGATCCCACTGGGCGCGGGTGCTTTTTTGCGTGGGCAGTCCCCGGGGAGGCCGTTCAGCTGAGTGCGGCCAGTCCGGTCAGGTCGGCCAGAACGGCCTTGGGGGCAAGGTCGGCATATTCGTCCGGCATGCCTGTGCGGTTCATCCACACGGTGCGGAAGCCGAAGGCGGTGGCCCCTGCAACGTCCCAGCGATTGGATGACTGGAAAGAGACCTCTTCCGGATAGATGCGGAAATGGGTGGTCACCATTTCGTAGGTGCGCGGATCGGTCTTGAATGTCTTCAGTTCATCGACCGAAAAAATCTCGTCGAAAAGCTCGGTCAGGCCTGAGGCCTTGGCAGCGGCTTCCAGCATGGCCGGGGAGCCATTGGACAGGATCGTGATCTTGGCGCCGGTGGCCTTGAGGGCGGTCAGGACTTCCGGAACTTCCGGGTAACAGTCGAGTTCCCAGTAGGCGCTCAGCAGATCGTCGCGCAGCGACTTGTCCGCGCTCGGGACAAGGGCAAACGCGGTGTCGAGACCCTGCTGCGTCAGTTCCCAGAAATCCTGATAGCGCCCCATCAGGGCACGAACCCAGGAATATTCCAGCTGCTTCTCACGCCAGAGCGAGGATAGCCTCTGGGCGTCCGGGCCAAGTTTTTCGGCGTGTTTTCTGACGGCGGCATGCACATCGAACAAGGTGCCATAGGCATCGAACACAAACGCGGCATGTGCCATCTTTCAAACTCTCCAAGCCATTCTGCGGGAACCGCGGAAGAGAACAGGCTGGGAGCAGCTGCGTCAAGCACTGGTATCTGCGACAAAAGTCGCAAGGCAATTATTACAGTCTCATTGGGGAGGCGGCAAAGTGACAGAGCCGTCGGGGCCGAGCGTCCAGAAGGGATTGTGCGCAATCTCCAGCAAATGACCACCCGGGATCTCGACATAGGAGGAATAACCGCCCCAGAAGGCCTTTTCCGGGTGTTTGACGGGTTTTGCGCCGGCCGTGAGCGCCTCCTGAAATGCCGTGTCAACTTCGTCCGCCGTCGCCGTGTTCCAGGCAAGTGTGACGGCCCCTGTTCTGTCACCGGTAACGTCCCTGCCGATTTCCTGTTCCAGAGCCTGCCGACCGTAAAGGGCAAACACACCGCCGAGCACCTGGAAAAACACGACTTCCGGGGAAGGGGCGGCATTGACCTGCCAGCCGAGACCGTCCTCGAAGAAGCGCCGGGCTTCGGCAATGTCGTCAACCACAAGCGTGGTCATTGAAATTCGCTGTTGCATTAAAACTGCCTCCCATTTCGGAACATAAAGAGAACATTTGGTGCTGAAAGTCAATTGCCGGTTGTTTGCAGGCAGCGGTGCCTGTGCTCCTGAAAGCCTGCGCTGTTGCGCGTGGAAGAGGAGCCGGAGAAGTGGAAAAATGTATTCGCATACGGACCTGGACGGAATAATTTCATTTCGATTCCAGTCGGATTGGCGAAGAAAACCGGCAACTTTCCGGAATTCTGCGGTAAGCTATTGACCTGGACCGGCGGGCGGTGTTGTGTCGGCGCAAGACCAGCAAATCAGCGGCGAAAAGGGAAGAGACATGAGCGGATGGAGCGACACCTGGACCTGGATTGACGGGGAATGGCACGAGGGCAATCCGCCGATCATGGGACCGCGCACCCACGCTTCCTGGCTTGGATCGAGCGTCTTTGATGGGGCCCGTTTTTTCGAAGGGGTGCTGCCCGATATCGACCTGCACTGCCAGCGGGTGAATGACAGCGCGCTTGCGCTCGGCTTGAAGCCAACCATGCAGGTTGGTGAAATGGCCGAGCTGACGCGGGAGGGCTGTGCCAAGTTCAAGAGCGACCAGCAGATTTACGTCAAACCCATGTACTGGGTTGAGGGGGACGGTCCTGGCGTGATTGTCGGCGACCCGGAGAGCACCCGTTTCTGCCTGTGTCTGTTCGACGCGCCGATGGCGCCGAAGGACGCGGCGATGAGCATCACGCTGTCACCGTTCCGCCGCCCGACAATGGAATGCATGCCTGTCAACGCCAAGGCGGGCTGTCTCTATCCCAACAATGCCCGGGCGATGGTGGAAGCCAAGGGCCGCGGTTTTGACAATGCCGTGGTGCGTGACATGCTCGGCAATGTCGCGGAACTGACCTCGGCCAATATCTTCATGGCCAAGGAGGGAAAGGTTCATACACCGGCGCCGAACGGCACCTTCCTGAACGGGATCACCCGCCAGCGTGTCATCCAGCTGCTGAAGAGCGCCGGGTATGACGTCTTTGAACGCACCATGGACTATGGCGAATTCCTGGAAGCGGACGAGATCTTCTCCACCGGCAACTATAACAAGGTGACGCCGGTCAAGCGTATCGAGGAGCGTGACCTCCAGCCGGGGCCGATTGCGGCACGGGCGCGCGAACTCTACTGGGAATTCTCGCACGCCTGACAACGTGCTGGAGCGTTGAACCGGTTACCGGGCAACGAGGGCTGCGGCGACCATCAAGGAGGCCGCAGCCGCAAGCGAGGCTGCCGAGAAGGATCCCGTGGCGTGATGCAGTTGTCCGGCAAACCAGGGACCCGCCATCTGCCCCAGCCCGAAACTGGCCGTCAGCACGGCGAGCATCCGACGGATGGCGGCGGCACCGCCGTCGCTCGCTTCGCGCCGCGCTTCCATCAGTCCGAGGGCGGTGATGCCCATGAACGTGCCTCCGAGCAGGCCTGCGCCGAGCAGGAACAGCACGGGTTGCAGGGTAACGGCCGTCAGCGCCACACCGCCGGCCTCCAGCACGCAGGCCATGGCGAAGGCCTGTCGGGTGCCAAGACGCCCCGCAATCCTGTTCCAGATGTAAATGGACGGCGCTGCGCATAATCCGACCGTCAGCCAGACAAAGGGCTCCGTTGGCTGGAGGGCGGGCGTGGCACGGGCAATGGCGTTCACGAATGTCGCCGTGATCACGTAGCCAAAGCCGAAAAGACCGTAAGCCAGGATCAGACGCACCCTGCTGCCGCTGGAAAACGGCGAGGCAGCTGGCTGGAACCCGGCTTCTGCTGAGCCAGCTTTGCGGGTGTTGTCAGCTGGGACAAGCCAGGCTGCTAGGAGGAAAAAGAACAGCGTTACACCGCCGCTCGCCAGCCAGAGAAGCCGCCAGTCGGCTGACAGGTGTGCCAGGGCCGCGACCAGCAGGGCAGAAAAGGCAATACCGCATCCGACACCTGCAAAATGCAGGGCAGACAGGCCGGCGCGACCGGACGATGCGAGGCGTTCAAGGATCAGGCTTGTTGAAAACACGAGCACAAAGGCGCTGGCGATACCGCTGATGAACCGGATCAGGAGAAAGGCGGGCAGGGCGGTGGTTGCGGCCATGGCGCAACTGGTCAGCGCGCTGACGGCAAGACCGCTTAAGAACCAGAAGCGGGGGCTGCCGGGCAGGAACCTGGACGCGCCAAGAAGGGCACCGGCGAGATAACCGAGAAAGTTCGCCGAGGCGATCAGGCCTGCATCATCTGCCGGCAGGCCCAGGCCCTCGCTCATGAAAGGCAGGATCGGGGTATAGACAAACCGGCCGATGCCCATGGCTGCTGCAAGGGCCAGAAGACCGCCAAAGGCGAGCGCGACCGGGGATCGGGCAGGTGTCGTCATGTTTTGGTTCCGGATCGCAATAGGAGGTGTGGCTGGGCGAGGCGTGGTTCCCGGCAAAATGCCATTATTGCGGGGGATTGTCATTTACGGTGTCTGTGTCCGATGGATTGTCGATTAAATATTTTCGGTTTTCTTCTTTTTTCTGATTATTGTAGTTATTTACGATGGCGGTTGATGTCTAATATTGTTGTATTTACGTAGTTTCAAGAGAAAGCTGTTGTTCATACCTGATTGATATTTTGTGCTGCCCTTGAGGTATTCAAAATATCGGACAGGATAGAGACATGCGTCATCTCCTTACTGCTACGGCGATACTGGCGGCCTATGCCGGACCGGTTGCGGCTGAAACCGTGAAACTGACAACCCTGGAATGGCCGCCCTATGTGACGGCAGATGCCAGCGGCCCCAGTACCGATGCGGTCAAATCGACTTTCGAAAAGGCGGGTGTTTCGGCGGAAGTACAAGTCTTTCCCTGGAACCGGGCCATCAATCTTGCGCAGAAGGATCCGGCCTGGATCGGCGTCTATCCGGAGTACTACTCCGAGGCCAGCGACGTTGAGAAGGGGGGCGATCGCTGCCTGTTCTCCAAGTCGTTCGGCATAAGCCCCGTGGGTTTTGTCCAGCGCAAGGACTCCGATTTTACCTGGAGCAGTCATGACGATCTGAAGGCTTATTCCATCGGTGTTGTGCGCGGTTACAACAACGAGGAAAAATTTGATGCGATGGTGGCGGCCGGTGACATCAAGGTTGAAGAAGCCGATGATGATGCGCAGAACATCTTGAAGGTTGCAGGCGGCCGCGCGGCCGCCGGCGTGATCGACAAGCTCGTGTTTGAACACCTGGCACAAAATGACCCGGCAGTCGGCAAGGTTGCGGGTGACCTGACCTTCAACGACAACCTTCTGGTTGAGCACGGTCTGTTCATCTGTTTCGAGAACAGCGACGCGGGGCGCGCGGCGCGCGACAAATTCAATTCTGCCCTGTAAGCTAACAGCGGAGACGCCCTGACCGGGCGGTCTCCACCCGAACGGGCAATGGCAGGCCGGACAGCGGGCCTGCCTCGCAAGAGGCATTGATGCGTACGGTTCTTGGGATCGTTTTTACTGCAATCCTTGCAGTTTTTCCGGCTGCTTCGGCGGAAAAACTGAAGCTGACGACGCTCAACTGGCCGCCTTACGTTCTTGAAGACGGATCGGGTCCGAACACGGACACGGTGCGCGAGATCTTTGCCCGTGGCGGCATCGACATGGAACACCAGGTGTTTCCCTGGAACCGGGCCATCAAGCTGGCCGCCGACGATCCTGAGTGGATAGGCGTATACCCGGAATACTATTCAGAGGACATCGACGCGGAAAAGGGCGGCGACAGGTGCCTGTTTTCCGAGTCCTTCGGCGTAAGCCCCGTTGGCTTCCTGAAGCGACGGGACTCGGATTTTACCTGGTCCAGCCATGACGACCTGAAGGACTATGTTATCGGCGTGGTGCGTGGATATGTGAATGAAGACCGTCTGGATCACATGATTGCAGCGGGTGAGATCACCGCCCAGCTTGCGGAGGACGACACTCAGAACATTCTTCAGGTTGCTGCTCAACGGACCGATGCGATCGTCATCGATCGTCTTGTCTTTGAGTATCTGAAGTCAAAAATGAAAGTCGTGGCCACCGTGGCCGAAGATCTCGAGTTTCACGACAAGCTCCTGGTTCAGCATGGGCTCTACGTCTGTTTTGAGAACTCGGCCGCCGGCCGGGCTGCGCGCCAGGTCTTCAACAGCCAGATGCCTGACAAGGACCTGACAGCCGAGACCATCGACGGAGATCAGGACATCCGCCAAGGATCTGCGACCGGCGGCTGAAACCGGCAAGGGATCACGGCAAGTCGAATCTGCCGCGACCCGGGCGAGGTGCCGACCGATGCCTAAGATCTCAAATCAGGGCCTGTGCCACGATCATGAGAATACCGGCGCCGATGATATAGCCGGCGTCAATGGCGATGGCGGCCGCCGACTTGCCGCTGAACCCGCCATTTGATGCCGTCAGGCTTGCTGCGCTCAGAATGGCGAGAAGGGCAGTGATCAGGGCATCGTGGGTTGCCGTGACCCCGATAACGGTGGCCAGAAAAAGCAGGCCGAGAATTTGTGCGAGCATGGCCCCCATCGGCGGCTTGCTGTCCGGCGTCAATTCCACACCGGAGCCTTCTGCCCAGGTCTTGAAAAACAGCAAGGGCGAATAGACGAGCCAACCGAACAAAAATGCGGCAACGGCCCCCACGATCACGGCTATCCAGTTTACAGAGTCGAATTCCATCTTTGCCCCCGGCTTGCTGTTGTCCAACCTTCGGAAATGTACCGATGAAGCGGATAATAGTCAACCAAATGGTTGAGTTTATCGTCTGCTTGCAGCCAAGACTTGGGAAAGAGGGCGGCGAACAGGTCAATTGCCCCGCTTTCTGTCGAAGGTGTGTTTTGAAAAGAAAAAAATTTCTTTATTTTGACGATCGCCGCTTGCCGACCGGCCTTGGCGATCCTATTTTGCCGCTCGACGCGGTCTGTTTGGGCGTTTTGCCCGGCCGCTGGTCCCAGACCCATTGAGGAGATTGTCATGTCTTTCGAATTGCCTGACCTGCCGTATGCTTATGACGCGTTGGCACCCTACATGTCTGCCGAAACGCTTGAGTTTCACCACGACAAGCACCATCAGGCCTATGTCACCAAAGGCAACGAGCTGCTCGCCGGCAGTGGCCTGGAAGGCAAGTCTCTGGAAGAGATCGTCAAGGAGAGCTACGGCAAGAACGCGCCGCTGTTCAACAATGCCGGTCAGCACTACAACCACATTCATTTCTGGAAGTGGATGAAGAAGGACGGTGGCGGCACGTCGCTGCCGGGCGTTCTGGCCTCTGCGATCGACAGCGATCTGGGTGGCTACGACAAGTTCCGTGCCGACTTCATTGCCGCCGGTATCGGTCAGTTCGGTTCCGGTTGGGCCTGGCTGGCAGTCAAGGACGGCAAGCTTGAAATCATGAAAACGCCGAACGGAGAAAATCCGCTGGTTCACGGCGCGGCGCCGATCCTCGGCTGCGATGTCTGGGAGCATTCCTACTACATCGACTACCGCAACGCGCGTCCGAAGTATCTGGAAGCTTTCATCGACAACATGGTCAACTGGGACTACGTCCTGGAGATGTACGAAGCCGCAAAATAATTTTGCCGGATTTCGCGAAATCAGGGGCCCCGGTTCAGACGAGCCGGGGCCTTTTCCTATCCGGGCATACACCTTGTTACATTTTTGCGAGCGTGTTCACGGGACCGTGATTTAGCGCACCGCAGGCAAATGCGCTGTACTCCCCTTGGCGCGAAGACGCGACGCGCCTTTGATCGCCTTGTTTGCGAGAGGGAGAACTACATGCGCATTTTTCAGAAGATTGCAGTGATCGGTTTGGCCGCGGGCCTTGGTGTTGCCGGTTTCACGGCCCAGGCCGCTGATGATCCCGTTGCAGCCCGGCAAGCCGTCATGGCGTCGGTTGGCGCGGCTGCCGGACTTGGCGGCGGCATGATGAAGGGCGAGATCGATTACAATCCTGCAGCCGGCAAGGCTGCCATCGCGACCATGAACGCGGCTGCCGCGACCTTCGGGGACTTCTTCCCGGCCGGCTCCGACCAGGGTAACACAGGTGCTGCCCCGGCGATCTGGGAAAATGCAGACGGTTTCTCTGCCGAACTTGCCAAGTTTGCGGCTGCTGCGAGCAAGGCCATGGAAGCGTCCGGTAAATCCGGTCCTGCCGATCTGGACGCATTCAAAGCCGCCATGGGTCCTGTCTTCGGCACTTGCAAATCCTGTCACGAGACTTACCGTAAGAAGAACTGACCGGAAATCAGTCCCGACTTTCCGGTGATTTCATCATGACACCTGGAGAGGTCCTTTGAAAAAGGCGATCATAGTCCTCATTCTGTTCGGCGTGATCGCCGCCGGTGTCGGCTGGCTCCTCTCTGCACCGACGCGCATGTCCGACGCTGAGGCATCGGCCTTGAAGGCCGGTGATCCTGAGAAGGGTGAGCTGGTGTTCTGGGCAGGGGGCTGCGCCTCCTGCCACGCGGCCAAGGGCGCAGAAGGAGATGCACTTCTGGAGTTGGGCGGTGGGCTTCGGCTGGATACGCCCTTCGGCACCTTCGTGGCCCCGAACATCTCTGCCAGCGAGGCAGATGGTATCGGTGCCTGGTCGCTGATCGATTTTGCCAACGCCATGACCCATGGCACTTCACCGGACGGACAGAACCTCTATCCGTCGTTTCCCTATACGTCCTATGCCAGAATGAGCGGCGAAGACCTTGGCGATCTTTATGCCTTTCTGAAAACCCTGCCGGCCGTCTCGGGCAAGGCCGCCGATCATGAACTCGGTTTTCCCTTCAACATCAGACGTGGTCTCGGTTTGTGGAAGCGCATGTTCCTGGATCCAGATCCGGTCGTATCTGCACCGGTCGGGACCGCCGAAGTCGACCCGGCCGTCTGGGCGCGGGGGCGTTATCTGGTTGAAGGCCCTGGTCATTGCGGAGAATGCCATACGCCGCGTGACTTCGCCGGCGGGCTGATCCTCGGCAGCTGGCTCGGGGGGGCGCCGGCACCCACAGGAGAGGGGCGCATTCCGGACATCACTCCGGTCGACGGTGGTTTTGGCAGCTGGAGCGCAGCCGACATTGCCTATTATCTGGAGAGCGGCTTTACGCCGGATTATGATTCCGTCGGTGGTGAGATGGTGCATGTTCAGGAAAACATGGCGCGGCTGCCGGCAAGCGACCGCGAGGCAATTGCAGCCTATCTGAAGGCCATCCCGGCTGTCGTCCCTGCCAATAACTGAGATCAAGCGAATTTGGATATAGCTGCCACATGACCGGCTCGCCGACGTTTTCCATCCGCCAGGCCGACAGGGAGGAGGATCTGGAGACCATCCGGTCCCTGTTCCGGGCCTATGTCGACTGGCTGGCGATCGACCTCAGCTATCAGGGCTTCGAAGAAGAGCTGGCCGGACTGCCAGGCAAATATGCACCGCCGGCGGGCGGGCTGTTTCTGGCCAAGAATGGGGCGGGTGCGGTTCTGGGCTGCGTGGCGCTGCGCCCGTTCGGCGACGCCGGTGCCTGCGAGATGAAGCGGCTTTACGTTCTGCCGGAAGGGCGGGGGCGTGGCGTCGGCGCCGGGCTTGTTTCGGCTGTTCTGGAAGCTGCAGAAACGGCCGGCTACAGCGACATGTTGCTCGACACGCTGCCGACGATGACAGGGGCAATCAAACTCTACAGAGCAGCGGGGTTTGAAGAGGTCGGAGCCTATTACGACACGCCGATCTCTGAGACCGTGTTCTTTAGAAAAAGCTTGGGAGACTGATCAGGGGTGCCTCAAACAAAACCACCTGCAAGCAGGTGGTCAGTTGCTGTTTTTTTGTTTTTTGGGTCGCATTGCCCGTGCACAGTTATCTTTTTAATCAAATCCAGCCTAACACAGGTTGTAGGGCGGGTGTATTGCTGATCAAGCGCGGGGCTTCACGTTTTCTTGCAAAACCCCGCAAGTTTTCAACCAGCGTCAACGAAAGATGAATTCAGCTGACGAGCCAGCGGGTTTTCCTGTTCCGTTCCTGGCTGCTGTTCCGTTTTTGGCCTGTAGAGGCATGTCTTCGGCTTAGGGCATGGCAATCACGGCCTCGATTTCGACACGGAGCTCTGGCGCGAACAGGCCGGAAACCATGACCAGTGAACTGGCGGGAACGGCGTCACCATAGCGCTCAGCCAGTGCGGTCCGGATGCCGGGAATGTCGGCGGGATCGCAGACAAAAACGGTGACCTTGACCAGATCGCGCAAGGTGCGCTCGTGCTCTTGGGCAATGACCTCAAGCTGATCGAGCACGGCCGCAGTCTGGGCCCTGGCGTCAAGGGTCTGGGCGTTCGTGCCAAAGGCGGTAAAGCCTGACGTATAGAGTGTATCGCCATGGACGACGGCATGGGCATAGGGCCCGACCGGCAGGCCAAGCTGTTCGAAGTTCCGTCTGGAGACAGGCATCTTGCTTCCTTTTTGAAGATCAGGGAAGGCGCTGGACCAGGAAAGCTGTTGCCTTCTGGACAGCAGGTCCGAGGGAAAAGGCGATGAGCGCAGCCGCTGGCCAGGCCAGCTGAAAAGCCTTCATCCACTGAGTGACAAAGGCTTCCGTCAGGCCCAGATTGATGAATGTCACCCAGCAGGACATGAGCAAAGACAGGCTGAAGGACATCAACAGGGCTGCAATCAGCCGGGTTTTCAGGACCTGGTCAGGCATCGACTGCTTCAAGCGCTCCGATTTCCGACAGTTCCTCGATGTAGTTGACCTTGGTCAGGTTGCGAGCCAGGAACGCCTTCGTGTGTGGCATTTCAAAATGGGCCTCCAGAGCTTTCTTGTCGGTCCAGCTTTCCCACAAGGTGAATTTCCGCGGATCTTTCCGGTTCTGCCGGATCTCGAACAGATGGCAGTCCGGTTCGTCCTGCGTCTTTAGCGCCAGGTCACGCAGTCCGGCTTCGGTTTCCCGCAAGTCCGCACCGTCCTGAAGTTCAATGCCTGCACTGATGAAATATCGGGTCATGTCGGTCTCCTTTGCGTGTGAGTGCAAGGCAGACATATTGATTGCTCTTTTCAGAATCTATATGCGTAAATGAGAGCTTAAATTGAGAAAATGAAATCATGTTGGATGATGTTGCCCTGTTTGTGCAGATTGCCCAGCTGCGTAGCCTGAAGGCGGCGGCGGATCGGGTCGGGCTGCCGCCGGCAACCGTTACCCGTCGCCTGCGCAAGCTGGAAGAGCGGATCGGAGCGCAGCTTGTACACCGGTCGGCGCGCAAATTTGCCCTGACATCGGCAGGGCAGGCCTATTTCGAGGCCTTTGCGGACCTGGTACAGCATGCGGAGGCAACGCTTCGCAGCCTGGACACCGACAGAACTGCCTTGCAGGGCAGCCTGAAGGCCGCAGCTCCGACCAATATTTCCGTCGGTATCCTGCAGCCGATGTGGTCCGGTTTTCTGAAAGCCTATCCGGATATCCGTTTGACGCTGACACTGAGCAACGAGAACCAGGATCTTCAGGCCAACCAGGTGGATCTGGCCTTGCGCGCCGGGCCTCAAACGGATGAACGCCTGTATCAGCAACGCCTTGGAACTGTAGCGACCATCCTTGTTGCGTCACCCGGCTATCTCGAACAGGCCGGTACGCCGATCGATCCGGCAGAGATCGAGTCCCAGGCCCAGATCCGCGTGGCTGCCTTGCCGGAGTGGCAGCTGCAGAACACAACGGGCGGGGAGCAGGCCAGAATCCCCATCTCTGCCAGGATCACGGTCGATGACATCGGCCTTGCACGGCAACTGGCGGCGGACGGCCATGGACTTGCCTTGTTGCCCGTCAGCGAATTGTCGGCGGACCTGCAAACTGGCCGCCTCGTTCCGGTGCTGCCGGGGTGGCAGGGCCAAAGGCGGGATATCTTCGCTGTCTGGCCGACCGGTCGCTTGTTAAGTGCCCGTGCAAAGTGCCTGCGGGATTACATCGCCGACTATCTGAGCGAACGACCGATCTTCCGCGGAGAGGTGCCAGAAAGCGGCCTTCGGCTTTAGGCGGTGTAGGTGTTGCAGCGCATGAAACGCGGGATGTCGATATAGCCGCGCATGTAGAAGATCCAGGCTTCGCATTCCTGCTGGGTCTTGAAACAGCCGGCCTGCGAAATCAGGTAAGTCTGGTCGAAATTGTTGACCTTGCCGCTGGCAATGCCCTTCCAGCCGCTGCCGGTGAATGTCCGGCAATCGTAGGGCGTGTTGTAGGTATAGGGAATGTTCTGCCGGGTTTTTGAGAAGGTCGGCGCGAACAGCAGATCCGAGGGCTGCTGAAACTGTGATTGGCAGCCGGCCATCAGAAGGGCCGCTGACAGTGTTGCCACGACGCGCAGACGTGCCTTCAATCCGGAGCTGTCGGGGCAGGCGAGGCGTGTCGAAACGGGCATTCTGGGCTCCAGTGATCGCGGCGGCCGACTGGCGGCCATCTCAGAAACTGATTTGCTTTTGCGTCAGATGAGCCGAAGACAGGGGCAAAATCAAGTCACGAAAACGAAGCCCCCCGCACTTGCGCGCGAGGGGCGGGAAGGGTGACTGGTAGCGCCAGTGGACGGCCGCAGTCCCGGAACGGCCAGACCTTGTCAGGCAAAGGGGTCGATATTGGGCAGATTGAAATCGAAGGGGTTCTCCAGTCCCTGACCAGCGTCTTCCCACGGCTGATAGTGTCCGTCTTCCTGCAACTGCAGCAAGACCGCTTCAAGGTGATCGCTGATCGTTCCGACCGCGTCCCAGGCATCGCCCATGCCGGCGGCGAAACGGGCAATTTCCTCGTAGAAGCCTTGTGGGAGGTCGCCGATTTCGATCTCGTCGAGGCTTGAAAAGTAGAACGGGAACGGCGTTTCGTACTCAAAATGATAGGCCCGTTCAGCGCCGTTCAGATAGACGATCTCACCCTCGAACAGAACCGACATCGTCAATTCGTATTGGCCGAAATCGTTCAACTGGATCTCCACGGCCATTTCGAAGACCATTTCGAATTCTTCGATCCCGTAGTCGAACGCTTCGCCGTAGATTTCAAGCATCTGCTCCTGGCCGAAGGCCGTCAGGACCGGGTCGCCATGTTCATTGAAGGTTTCTGCCTGAATTGTTGTCCCGACCTCGGAGGCCATTTCGATGTAAAGCTGTCTGAACTGGTTGTCGTAGAAGTTGCCTTCGAACTCGTGCATGAGTCCGCTCTGATATTCGACGGGAACTTCCTGGCCATTGTAGAAACTGGACTTGATTTCGGTCGCCCGCTCCTCTGCCAGCGTCATTATGTCCAGCGTTCCCTCCGAGGTGCGGAACGTATAGTCCATCATCTCCAGGCCGAAACCCAGTTGCTGTTCTCCAGCAGCGTTTGAAGAATCAACCTGGGCGCTGATGCCGCCCTGTGCGCCTTTTTCCAGTTCACCACCGAGCAGGTTCCCCTTGCCGTCGAGATCATAGGGATCGAGGTTCAGGAACGGCAGATCGTTGGAAGCGCCGTCACCCGGCGGTGCAAGATCCTGGTTCTGGGAGGATGAGGCAACTGGAGCGATGTAAAGGTCACCGTCCTGATCCGTAAGATGCAGTACAGGGGCAGGGGCTTTTTTGGTCGATGTCGTGCCGGTTTCCAGGTCGATGTCCAGCAGGGTGTCCAGGTCGATGCGGGTGCTGTTGCCGAATACTTGATGCTTGGTCATATTGTCTCCTCTCCAATTCGAAAGTTGCGCCCGGTTGAAATTTTGTTTCGTCCGGAGCCCTAGAGTTGGTGAGCAGAGGTGATGCGATCAATTTAACTTTGTTTCATGAACTCTTCGAAATATTTCGGTTCGAAGAAAAAATGGCAGATACATAAATCAGGAAATTTCTGAAAACGAAAAACACTAGCGAAGATATATTTGAAAAAATCTAGCGAAATCTACCGAGATAAAAAAATCGGCGCCGGAAGCGCCGATTCTTCGGGTTATGTATTCGGTGAGGGCTTAATTCACCGTCACCCAGCGCAGCATCAGGAAATTGTCGGCACGCTGTGTCAGGTCGATATTGGACTTTGACCCCCACAGCAGCGGCTGAATGTGCAAGGGCACATAAACCACGTCGTCGCGGACAATTGTCGCGACTTCGTCCAGCATGGTCTGCCGTTTCTCCGGATCGATTTCGCGCTGGATCTGCGGCAGGAGTTCATCGACACGGGCGTTGGAATAGCCGCCAAAGTTCCAGCTGCCGAGTTTCTTCTCGTCATTCTTGGTGGTGACCAGGAAGCGGATCGGGTGCTCCGCGTCGAATGTGCCGGGCGACCAGCCAAGCAGATACATGTCGAAATTGCCCGCGCGCAGCTCAGGCCAGTAGGTCCTGACCGGCATGGCATTCAGGTTGGCTTTCATGCCGGCCTGGGTCAGAAGGGCCGCCATGGCCTTGCACAGGGCTTCGTCGTTGATGTAGCGGTCATTCGGGCATTTGAGACCGAATGAAAACCCATCCGGATAACCGGCTTCCGCCAGCAGTGCCTTTGCCCCTTCGGGATCGTAACCGGTGCGATCGGAAGCGGCAGCGCTATAGCCTTTCATCTGCGGGCTGACCAGCTGGCTGGCGACTTCCGCATTGCCGCGCATGATCTTATCGACCAGTGCTTCCGCATTGATCGCCTTCTGTACGGCGGTGCGCACCTTCACGTCCTGAAACGGGTTCTTGTCGGCCGTTTCCTTGGAATATTTCAGGGCGTCGTGGCCATGGGCAAAGCCCAGCATGATCACCCGAGCCTCGATGCCCCGGTGCAGCGTGAGACCGTCCTGATCTTCAATGCGGCTGACATCCTGGACCGGAACCGGTTCGATCAGGTCCACCTGCCCGCTGAGCAGGCCGGAAACCGCGGTTGCCGGGTTGGCGATCGGCAGGAACGTCGCCTTTGTCAGGTTGTGCTGTTTCTCGTCCCACCAGCCGTCGAACGGTTCCAGCACGGTTTCCACACCCGGTTCGCGCGACGCCAGCTTGAAGGGACCGGTGCCGTTGGTGTTCAAGGTGGCGAAGGTTTCCGTGTCCCTTGCCGGCAGTTCCGCAGCATTCGCTTCAGCCCAGCCCTTGTCCAGGATCATGAAGTTGGCGATGGAGTCGGGAAAGATCGGGTTCGGCGCATGAGTCAGGAAGTCGACCGTGTAATCGTCCACGATCTTGACTTCCTTCACCGGAGCGAACCAGGAACTGACGTCGGACGCTTCCGAGGATGCCCGTTCATAGGAAAACAGCACGTCTTCCGCCGTGAAATCGGCCCCGTCGTGGAACGTGACGCCTTCACGCAACTTGAAGCGCCAGCCGTCCTCACCAAGCGGTTCCCAGCTTTCCGCCAGCGATCCTTCAATGGCCATGTCCTTGTCGCGCCGGACAAGGCCTTCATAAACATTGTTCAGGAAGCCCAGCACCGGTGCGGAGCTGACGGCGTGGGGATCCATTGTCTGCGGGTCGGTCGGCGAAGACCAGCGCAATTCAGCGGCAGAGGCGATGGAAACGGAAGAGAGCAGGGCAGCTGCAAGTGTAAAGCCTGCAGCAACATGTCCGGCTCGGTGTGATGACTTGGTCATGACATCCCCATTGGTGGTTTTGACTTTTTGGTTTGAAATCAGCCTAAGCCATTTCAGGGCAAAAGAAATACCGGGCCCGCATGCGGACCCGGTCCTCTTGTCAAAAACGCGTGATGAAAGGTGATCAGGTCTTGCCGGTCACCATCAGGGCAAAGGCCTGATTGCGGGCGACTTCCTTCAGACGATCAAACCGTCCGGACGCGCCGCCATGGCCGGCGTCCATGTTGGTGGTCAGCATCAGAAGGCTGTCACCGGTCTTGGTTGCACGCAGTTTGGCAACCCACTTGGCCGGTTCCCAGTAGGTGACACGTGGATCGGTCAGGCCGGCGATCGCCAAGATTGCCGGATAGTCCTTTGCCTCGACATTGTCGTAAGGCGAATAGGACGCGATGTAGTCATAGGCCGTCTTGTCGGCAATCGGATTGCCCCATTCCGGCCATTCCGGCGGTGTCAGTGGCAGCGTGTCGTCCAGCATTGTGGCGAGGACATCGACAAAGGGCACTTCGGCGATGATGCCGCCAAACTTGTCCGGTGCCATGTTGGCGATCGCTCCCATCAGCATGCCGCCGGCCGAACCACCATGGGCGACGATCCGGTCATGAGCTGTGAATTTCTCCGAGACCAGATGATCGGCGGCGGCGATGAAGTCGGTGAACGTGTTTTTCTTGTGCTCGCGCCGGCCATCCTTGTACCAGCGGAAACCCTTGTCCTTGCCGCCACGAATGTGGGCAATCGCATAGACAAAGCCGCGATTGACCAGGGACAGGCAGTTGGTGTTGAAGCTGGCCGGAATGGTAATGCCGTAAGAGCCGTAGCCATAGAGCAGCAGCGGCGCGGAGCCGTCGAGCCTGGTGTCCTTGTGATAGAGCAGCGACACCGGCACGGTTTCCCCGTCCGGCGCAGGCGCCATCAGCCGGCGCGTGACATAGTCGGACGCCTCGTGTCCGGAAGGCACTTCCTGTTCCTTGCGCAACACCCTTTCCCGCGTTTCGACATTGTAGTCGAAGGTCTGCGACGGGGTTGTCATCGAGGAATAGGTGAAGCGGATCGTGGTCGTGTCGAATTCATAGCCGTCGCCGAGACCGAGGGAATAGGCTTCTTCGTCAAAGGCGATTTCGTGTTCGACATTATCCGCCAGGCGGCGGATGACGATGCGCGGCAGGCCGTCCTCCCGCTCCAGTCGGGTCATGAAGGTCTTGAAGACACAATGGGAGAGGATCAGGCAGCCCGGCTTGTGGGCGACCAGGTCGGTCCAGTTGTCCCGGCCCGGATCCGATTTCGGTGCAGTGACGATCTTGAAGTCTTCCGCATCGCCCGCGTTGGTCAGGATGTAGAACTGATCGCCGTGATCGTCGACGGAGTATTCAACTCCGGTTTCGCGCGCCGCGATCAGCTTTGGAGCGGCTGTCGGTTCATCAGCGGGGATGGTCCAGACTTCCGAGGTTTCGTGGTCATGGATGTCGATGATGATCGTGTCGCCCGACTGGGTCTTGCCGACCCCCATGAAGAAGCCGGCATCCTTTTCCTCAAAGACCAGCACGTCGTTTGCCGGATCCGTGCCGATCTCGTGGCGGAACAGCTTCGATGGCCGGTGATTGGCATCCAGGCGGATGTAGAAGACATATTTGTCGTCTGACGAAAAGACTCCGCCGCCGCCCGTGTTCTCGATCGTATCGTCGAGATCCTTGCCGGTTTCGGCATCGCGCAGGCGCAGCGTGTAATATTCCGAGCCCTTGTCGTCATAGGCCCAGGCCAGAAGCTTGTGGCCGGTCGCCTGGCTGACCCCACCGAATTTGAAATAGGCCTTGCCTTCGGCTTCCTGGTCGCCGTTCAGGAGAATGGTTTCCTTGCCGCCGTCCCGCGGGGTGCGGAAAAAGATCGGCTGCTGGCCACCGGTCTCGAATCTCAGGCCATAGGCATAGGGGCCATCCGGAGAGGGGACGGAACTGTCGTCTTCCTTGATGCGGCCGCGCAGCTCGGCAAAGAGTTGCTCCTGAAGCGCCTTGGTCGGGGCCATCTGGGCTTCCTGGTAGGCGTTTTCCGCTTCCAGGTAGGCACGAATGTCGGCGTCGAGAACCGACGGGTCACGCATGACCTCCTGCCAGTTGTCGGCGCGCAGCCAGGCATAATCGTCCTGCCGCTTGATGCCATGGGTTTCAAAGGTGGCGGGGCGCGCTTCGGCGCGCGGGGGAAAAGCATCCTGTTTCATGGACTGGGAGGTAGGCGCTTTGCGGGGCGATGGCAAGAGGCGCAGGCTGTCAAAGTCCCGCGTGCCTATGACCGCGTTCCACTCGCGAAAACCGCTGTGATGCGGGGCAGGAGATGTTCGGAGATCGTGGTGTCCGGATCTGCCTGAAAAAGTGCGGCGGTGCGTTCAAGCTCGTCGAGGGCCGCGATCTTTTGGCTCAAGGCCGGGACGTCCAGTGCGACGGTGTCCCTGGGGTCCAGCCTTCCAAGACGCGTTGCCGGCGCGACGCGCCGACTGCATCGGCAGGCATTTTGGGGCGCGGCGATGCCACAACTGGCACGCAGGAGTGACTGGATTTTTGTCCGGGCCCGGGACAGGCGCTTGCGGAAATTGGCTGGCGACAGGCCGAGCGCGGCGGCGGCTTCCGATTGATCGAGGCCAAGGATTTCGCCCAGGACGTAGGCCAGCCGATGGTCGCCGTCGAGTACCTGCAGCATGGCCCGGCAGCAGCCGAGCTTGACCTGGGCGACCAGCAGTGCGGTTTCCGGATTGTCCGTGGCGGTCACATCCAGCCCCTCTTGCAGGTCCGACGCGAAACCTTCGGCGCTGATCGGGGCCTGCCGGGCCTTGCCGCCGCGAAAATCGAGAATGCACCTGGTGGCAATCGTCCAGGCCCAGGTCGAAAACCGGGCGTCGCCGCGAAAGGTCGACAGGTTTGTCGCCAGCCGGATGAGAACCTCCTGGGTGGCATCCTCGGCGTCTTCGTGCCGCTGAAGCATGCGCAGGGCGAGATTGTAGACCGGCCGCATGGCCTGCGACAGAATGCGTTCCAGGGCGGCGGCGTCACCGGAGGTCGCCCGCTTCACCAGAGCGTCGTCAATCAGATCAAGCGGGCGTCCCATGAGACTACTCTCCTGCGATCAGGTCCATAGGACCAGCCAGTTTCGGAGGCGCCGCCATCAGTGCCAGGAAGGCCGGTGTCGTGGGCAGGGACTGGAACAGGCGATTGCCTTCTTCTGCAGCCGCCGCATCGCGCCAGTGCATTCTGTCCATGAAGAGGTTGGGGGTCGCGGCTGAACGGTAGGTGGCGGAGGCCAGCAGCCCCGGCAACGAATGCGCCTCAGCAATCAGCTTTTCCTTGATGTCCAGAAAGGCCGGAATGTTCTCATCGCTGATTTCGTAGACATAGACTTCGGTGTGTTTGGTCATTGAGCTGTCCTGTTCCTGTTGAACGTTACACACCGTTTGACGGAGGCAGACACCAGTCTGTGACAAACAAAATCGCCTCGTCTTGAAAAAAACGATCAGGCGATTTTTTTCAGACGAACCGATCCGCTCAGGTTCTATTTCAGGACGATCGGATTGTTGGTCCGGCTCAAACGCAGTTTCGGCACGGACTGATGGTGGGTGTTGATGTAGAGGGTGGCTTCGTTGGCAGCGATTTCATCTATCGGGAGATCGTTGGGGGAGACGCCGTCCTGGAGGATCCTGGCAGCCATGTTAGCCGCGGCCTCGCCGCGTTCGCGATATTCCGTTCCGAATGCGAGCGTAATGCCTTCGTTGATATAGGCGGTCGAGGATCCCATGCTGACGACATCCTGGGGAAGGATCTGCTTCAAGAGATCGAAATAGGCAATGAAGGACGATGCCGCCGTGACATAGATGACGTCGGCGGATTTGAGCTGCGGTGTCAGGGCATCAATCTGCAGCCTGCTTGTCCTGGCATCGGGCGACAGGCGCAGCCGAAGCACTTCCTTGCCAAGCGCTTCGCTCACCGCAGTGATCTTGTCGAGTTCGGAGACAGAATTGTCTTCACGCGGATCGAACAACACGGCAATGCGCATGAAGGGGTAAAGTTGCTCAAGCAGCTGGATGTTGACTTCAGGGGACAGCGCCATCTTGGCACCGGTAATGCCGAAGGCCGGAGAGCCATGTGACGCTGCAATGCCGACCCCCACCGGATTGGCAACGATGTTGAACAGATGCGGGACACCGTCGGGATTGAAATTCTTGACGGTCTGCGTCGCCGTTGTCCCGAAGGTGTAGATCAGATCCTTCGATTTCAGTTTGTCTCGGCTCTCCCGCAAAAAACCGGCCAGCCTGTTCTGGTCGCGAGCGGCGTCGAAGATCTCGTACTCGGCGTCCACACCCAGGTCTTTCAGCCGCTGAATGAAACCGAATTCGGCGTCGGTCTGACCTCGCCAGGTGATCATCAGGATAGATTTGCTCTCAGCGTTCGCGCTGCCCGCAAAAAGGGAGCAAGCCACAAAAAGCAGACATATCAGCCGGGTCAACAAACGGGGTGCACTCCAATTGGCACTTGGGCTTGGTAGAGATTTGACATTGAGGTCATGAATCTATCCTGAATTTCCCAATGCTCCTAACGTGCTTTTTGCCTTGCAAAGTTAAAAATCAATTCTTTTGCCGGCGAAATTTTGCCTGTTTTTACCTGCGGTTGTCTTGTGTCGCGGAATCGTCTTTTGGCTGCGGTGTTGCTTGTCAAGGATCAGGAGCCCCGGCCGTGTGCAGGAACCGGTTTCGGGCAGCGCGTGTGGCGCGGCAGGAGGCCACCGAGGTTCGCAAAGCTCGGGTGCATTGCCTGTGTTTCCTAAAATTGTAAGGGCGAGGTTACCGAGTATTAAAAGTTGTGCCTTATCGATGTTTTCGACGATGGAGTTTGGTGTTTTGAAAGCTGTATTTGATTATTTTCTGATTTCAATCGTTGGGTTTGTGGCCGGGATCTGGATCATGATCGGCGCTGGGATGCTGTCCTTCGACACGAAATCGTTCGACCTGTCCGGTTACTTCGAACCGCAACCCGTCGAACCGACAATTGACGGGTCGGTTTTCGAGCGGATCCAGAACAAGACTGCGAAACCCGAAACGAATATCAACAGTCTTGAGATTGATCCGGAGGCCACGCTGGCATGGCTTGCAAATGGCCATCCGTTTGTTGAAGAGCTCAAATACCTCGAAGAAACGAACTGCTCCGATCATGCCATGCGGATGTACGGAGAGTTGCTCAGTGATCTCAACACAGATGGGTTCGACCGCAAGACGGGGCGATTGATCGACGCTGACGGGAAGGTGCTGGGCGGTTTCGGCTGGCGCATGATCTGGAAATCGCAAGCCTTCATGCTGCAGCCCTTGCAATACATGAAGGACGAACATGTTCCGTCCAACTTCAAGCATGTGATGCAGGCCATCCCGCGCGTCAAACGCAATTGGAAGACCTGCACCTTTGATATCCCTCTAAATGCGCGTCTCGGGGGCCTTCGATAGATACGGATTCTCTTTCCAAAAGACCGATCGATGATCAATCATAGCTGAGATCCGTCGCCTTGCCTCGAAACACCGTATAGGCCAATACCGTGTAGCCGATGATGACCGGAAGAACGATCAACGCACCAAGCAGGATGATGAAGAGGCTTTCCGGTGCACTGGCGCTTTCGTAAAGGGTCAGTTTTTCTGGCACCACGTAGGGATAGAAGGAATAGGCCAGTCCGGCAAATGCCAGGACAAACAGCAACGAAGACGCGGTGAACGGTACCCAGTTCCACCGGTCGAGCCGATCCGGCAAGTGTTTAAGAGCCATCCAGAGCACAACCATCAAGAGCCCGGACATCAGCGGCAGCGGCGCAAGCAGGATAATCGAGGGAAAGGAAAACCATTTTTCCATTATCCGGCCGCTGATCAGGGGACTTGCCGCGGACACCGCGCATAGTCCGACGAGGACACCCAGAAGGCGGCGGCGCGCCCAGGACACGGCCTTGATTTGCAGAGGGCCGTCGGTTTTCACGATCAGCCAGGTGGCGCCGATCAGACCATAGCCTGCGGTCAGGCAAAGCGCAGTCAGTGCGCCAAAGGCCATTGTGATGGCTGTTTGTTCCAAACCCATGATGTAAATGCCAAGCATGTATCCCTGGGCAAGAGAGGCCGAAAGCGAGCCCACGTAGAAGGAACGATCCCAAAGAGTTTTCTGTTTGCCGGTCGTTTTGGCGCGGAACTCGAAGGCAACGCCGCGCAGGATAAGTCCGATCAACATGACCGCAACCGGCAAATAGAGCGCAGTCAGCACCGTACCGTGGGCGAGGGGAAACGCGACGAGCAAAAGTCCGACCGCAAGCACAAGCCAGGTTTCGTTTGCATCCCAGAAAGGTCCAATGGCCGCCACCATTCTGTCCTGTTCGTGCTTTTCGGCAAGCGGAAAAAGAATGCCCACGCCGAGGTCAAAACCGTCCAGAATGACATAAACGAGGATCGACAGGCCCATCAGGGCAGCAAAGGCCAGTGGCAGCCAAACAGCGGGATCTCCGCCGTCGGTCCGTTCTGCGCTACCACGGGTCGTAATCCCGATTGACAGCAAGACCCTTGTTGGTCACAAGAAAGGGATGGTTTCCGAATCCGAAGCCGGATCGGAATTAAAAGGGAACACGGTGAGGCGTAGCCAACAGGCACCAAATCCGTGACTGCCCCCGCAACTGTGAGCGGCGAGCGACCCTGGAAGCGCCACTGGGAGACCCCCGGGAAGGACCAGGCAAGCTGCGACCCGCAAGTCAGGAGACCTGCCATTTCACCTGAAACTTCAACCCGGACGGGGTGTTCCGGAGGAGCGAGTGACATGGCAATTCAGCATCTGCTGATCTCAAGTGACATTCGGTTCGACAAGCCCCCGTGCAATCGCGGAGGGCGATATGAACCGGACAGACACAAGACAGACCTCTTTCACCACTGCTCGCAAGAGACCACCGACCAGCAGCCTTAGCGAACGTGCGGCCCGGGCCATGTGCCCGAACCGCTTCAAGGACGTGCTTGCAAAGAACAAGAATCGTAATGTAATAACATTACAAGATTCTCTTTCCAGTGCTGCAGCAGGAGGTTCCTTGAAAGCACCTGAAGCACAAGACCGTCTGGCCAAGCAGAACGAAACCGATCCCACTGTTTCGAAAAAGGGGACCGGGCATGAGCACTGAAACGCACAAGATTTTCGTCTGCACCTCCTGCCGGCACAAAAACAGCAATTGCCGGCCGGGCTACGAGCTGATCAAGAAGCTGCAGGACGCCCTGAAGCTTGCGGTGCCTGTGGTCGGTGACGACTTCGAGATCTCGGGTGTTGCCTGCATGGCCGGCTGTACCAGGCCGTGTACGGTGGCCTATCGGGCCAGCGGCAAGGCGACCTACCTCTTTGGCGATATCGATCCGGAAACGGATATCGATGATCTGGTTGCCTTTGCGGAGCATTACCGTGCCCTTGAGGACGGATGGTGCAATTCCGGCGAACGGCCCGGAAAGCTGCGCCGGACGGCACTTGCCCGGATACCGGCGGCCATGATCGTCACCGAAGCCGATACGGCCGCCGTCTCATGAGCGGTGCAACGCTTTCCGTTCGCGGCGTGAGCTGGCAACCGGGCAGGGGCAGACGGCTCCTGAGCGATGTCAGTTTCGAGCTTGCGGCTGGAAAGGTACTGGGAATTGCCGGGGCCAATGGCGCCGGCAAATCCACGCTTCTGCGACTGCTGTACCGGTTTCACCGGCCGGTCAGCGGTTCCGTTCATCTGAACGGCCGGGACATCTGGTCGTTGTCGGCGCGCGAGAGTGCCCGGCAGATTGCCGCCGTCCTCCAGGAGCAACCAACGGATTTTGCTTTGTCCGTTCGTGAAATCGTGGCACTGGGCCGGCGTCCGCATGGTTCCGGATTCGCAGGTGGTGGGCGTCACGACGCTGACATCATTGATGGTGCGCTGGACCGTATGGGGCTCTTCTCCCTGGCAGGCCGTTCCTTCGGCACCTTGTCAGGCGGCGAACGTCAGCGCGTGATGGTGGCCCGGGCGCTCGCCCAGGAGCCGCAATTGCTGATCCTGGATGAACCGACAAATCACCTGGATATCCGCCACCAGCTCGAAATCGTCGCGCTGATCAGCAGCCTCAACATCACCATCGTGACCAGCCTGCATGATCTCAACATGGCATCGCAAGTGTGTGACCAGGTGCTGTTGCTTCACCAGGGCAACCAAATCGCTCACGGCGCGCCCGAGGAAGTTCTGACGCCGGGACATATTGAACACGCCTATGCGGTGCGGGTCCTGCAACAGGAACTTGGTCCCGGCCGTAATCCCCATCTCAGTTTTCATCTCTAAGTCTGGAGTAGACACATGAAACGTCTGGCCCTTGGTCTGGCTGCAACCCTTTACGCGGGAGCTGCCCTTGCGCAGACCACCGTTCAAAGCTGTGACCGCAAGGTCACCTTTGACGCGCCGCCGAAAGCAGCTGTATCCAACGACGTCAACCTGACGGAAATGATGCTGGTGCTTGGCCTGCGTGACAGCATGGTCGGCTATACCGGCATTTCCGGCTGGAAAACGCTGGACGAGGAGATGCGCGAAGGCGTTGCCGAACTGCCGGAGCTGTCCGCCAAATACCCGACCAAGGAAGTGCTGATTGGGGCAGATGCGGACTTTTACTTCGCGGGCTGGAACTACGGCATGAAGGTTGGCGGAGAGGTCACGCCCGAAACCCTGGAGCCCTTCGGCATCAAGGTCTACGAATTGAGCGAGTCCTGCATTCATATCGGCGACAAGCCGAAGGTCTCCATGGACGACATGTATAACGACCTGATCAATCTCGGGAAGATTTTCGGCGTTGAAGATACGGCCTATGATCTTGTCGGCGCCTACAAAATGGAACTCGACCGGGTCACGTCAGCGCTCTCACCCGGTGACAAGCCGCTGCGCGTCTTTGTCTATGACAGCGGCGAAGACAAGCCGTTCACGGCCGGCCGCTACGCCATGCCGACGGCGCTGATCGAGGCGGCCGGCGGTATCAACGTGCTCGATGATTTCGAGAAGAGCTGGGCCAGGATCGACTGGGAGACAGTGGTCGAAAAGGACCCGGAAGTGGTCGTGATCGTCAATTACGGCAATGTCACAGCCGAGCAGAAGCGCGACTTCATGAAGAACAATCCGGCGCTTGCCGGCATTGATGCAGTCAAGAACGACCGTTTTGTCACTCTGGAATACGTGGAAGCGACGCCGGGACCTCGGAATATCAATGCGGTGAAGAAGCTCGCCGACGCCTTCTGGGGAGAATGAACCCTTGTTGCAACGACCGGCTTCGGATGGACTGGATCACTCGTTTCAGCCCGACCAGCGAAAATCCACCAAGCAGAGCGCGATCGGCCTGTGGATTCTGGCGGGCTTGAGCGTTCTTGTCGTGTCCGTGGTCATGGGCGTTTCGGTCGGGGCGGTGTCCGTCCCGTCCGGAACGGTGCTCGGGGTTGTTGCCAACAAGGTCTGGCCGGGACTGGTCGACGTCGACTGGTCCAGGGGCCGGGAAGCCATTGTCTGGGACATCCGCTTTCCGCGGGTGATCCTGGCCGCCTGTGTCGGTGCGGGGCTGGCGCTGGTCGGGGCGGCGCTGCAGGCGGTGACGCGCAATCCGCTGGCTGATCCACACCTGCTCGGCATATCGTCGGGCGGGGCAGCCGGTGCCATTCTGGCGCTTTTGCACACGGGGCTTTTTCTCGGTCTTCTGACCGTTCCCGTGATGGCCTTTGCGGGCGCGCTGCTGGCAACGCTGGTTGTGCTCAGCGTAACCCGGTTCACCGGCGCAACAAGCGCCGACAAGCTGGTGCTGGCC
This sequence comes from Labrenzia sp. VG12, assembly GCF_002237595.1. Taxonomy (NCBI): domain Bacteria; kingdom Pseudomonadati; phylum Pseudomonadota; class Alphaproteobacteria; order Hyphomicrobiales; family Stappiaceae; genus Labrenzia; species Labrenzia sp. VG12. The sequence goes on along the minus strand of NZ_CP022529.1, from coordinate 1,875,210 downwards.
GGGGTTGCCGTGTCCTTCGTGATCATGGCCCTGGCCAATATTCTGATTTTCCTGGGCGATCCGCGCGCAACCCACACGGTGGTGTTCTGGATGCTGGGCGGTCTTGGTCTGGCCCAATGGAGCCATCTGCTTTATCCGCTCGCCATTCTGGTTCTGGCGACGCCATACCTCCTGATGAAGGCTGCGGATCTGAATGCGATGACCATCGGCGATGAAACGGCTGCAACGCTGGGCATCGCCGTTCAACGGTTCCGGCTGACGGTGTTTGTTGTTGGCGCTCTCATTACCGGCGTGATGGTCGCATTTTCCGGGATCATCGGCTTTGTCGGCCTGATGATCCCGCATATCGCGAGATATCTGGTGGGGGGCAGTTACACGCGTGTCCTGCCGATTTCACTTCTGCTTGGCGCGATTTTCCTCATCTGGGCGGATATTCTGGCGCGCACGCTGATGGCGCCGGAAGACATGCCCATCGGCATCGTCACCGGCCTGATCGGCGGGGTCTTCTTCATCATCCTGCTGCGAACGAAGTCCAGCGACGGCGGCCGCTGAACAGGATGAAGATCATCACGGCCATGTTCAGGAAGTTCCAGGCAATGCCGTTCAGGAAAGCGGCATCATAGGAACCGGTCAGATCGTAGATCAGGCCGGACAGCCAGCCGCCGAGCGCCATGCCGAGGATCGTTGACATGATCACCAGACCGACCCGCTGGCCGGCCTCGCGTGCCGGAAGGTATTCGCGCACGATCACGGCGTAACTCGGCACAATGCCGCCCTGGGCCAGGCCGAAGATCAGCGAGACCAGATAGAGCGATGCCAGCCCGTCGAAGGGAATATAGAGAAACAGGGCAGCGCATTGCAGGACGGAGCCGATCAGCAGCGTCTTCACGCCGCCGATCTTGTCGGCGACGAAACCGGAGGCAAGCCGGCTGATGACACCGGCGCCCGTCATCAGCGCGATCATGTCGGCGCCGGGGGCAACGCCGAAGCCGAGATCGACACAATAGGCGACGATATGCACCTGCGGCATCGACATGGCCACGCAGCAGGCCAGGCCGGCCAGAACCAGCAGCCATTGCAGCGCTGCCGGTGAAAGGCCGGTGCTCTGGTCACCGAAGGCCCGGGCGCTGGGTGCGGCCGAAAGGGCGCTTTCGGGCGGTCGCCGACGCAGGATCAGCGCAAGCGGAACCATGGTGACAATGCAGATCGCCGCAATCATCAGGTAGGTTTCGCGCCAATCGGTCGTGGCCAGGCTCCACTGGATGAAGGTGGGCCAGAGCACACCTGCCAGATAATTGCCACAGGCCGCACAGGCAACTGCGAGCCCGCGACGTTTCAGAAACCAGTGGGAGACATCTGCAATCAGCGGACCGAAGGTCGCCGCCGTGCCCAATCCGACAAGAACGCCCTGGGCAAGCGAGAACATCCAGACATCCGTGGACAGTGCCGCCAGCGCGAAACCGGCGCTGAGCGCAACGGCCGATCCGATCACAGGCGGCACGATGCCGAACCGGTCGACAAAACGCCCCAGCAGATAGTTGCCGGCGGCGAAACCCAGCATGGTCGCGGTGTAGGGCAGGGAGGCGCCGGCCCGGTCAATGCCAAAATCGGTCTGGACCGCCGGCAGAACGACCACAACCGCCCACATGCCGGCGCCACCAAGGGTGCTCAGCAGGATCGAGATGGCCAGGCGGAACCAGGCATAGGGCCCGTCCTGGACGTAAGGATCTGGCGCGGTGGCAACGGACATGATCGGCTTTCCGAAAACTCAGTCTTTCGTGCCTATCAGGTCGGCAGACCTGCGACCAACAAATTTCCTTGAAGCAATTTAACAGGATCTGAAATGAGTTCGATCTGTGCAAGCTCGGGCTATGACGCTTCGTCCTTCTCCGGAGCGTGCCCATAGGCCTTCAGGATACGCAGGGCAATCAGCGTGATCCAGCGGCTTGGCCGCCTCGGCGGTTCCAGCTCCAGATGGGTTTTACCGGGCAGGGCCGCGCTGCGCAGCCAGCGCCCGTCCTTGCGCCGCAATCCGGCCAGCCGGGTCAGAGCTTCCTGCATCCTCGGGTCGAAGGGCGTGCCGTTGGCGCGAAACGTGTCGAGGGCGCGCAGCGTGGTGTAACGCCAGCGGGCCGGGAAGGTCGGTTTCAGAAAGTCGAGCCGAATGATGTCACCGCTCCGGCGGGAGCGGAACAGGCGACGGGCCATGATGGTTTCCGTAGCTGTCCGGAGACTGTCCCTGATCTCGTCGGTGCGATAGGAGTGGCCCTGCGCCAGAAACCCGGACAAGCCTTCGATCACCGATAGTGTTGAGTGCAAAGAGCTGACCTTTGCACCGGACCTGTTGCGCATGCAGTTGAAACCGCCGTCTTGCATCCGCTCACCCAGAAGAAAGTCGATCAACGGTTCCAGGCGTTTTGCTGCTACTCCGAAATAGGCGGCATAGCTCAGAAAGAGCGCATTGATGCAGACATCGCTCTTCTTGTCTCCAGGGGATGCCGCGATGCCGCCGTCCCGGGCGCGCGGACGCCTGAGGATCAGATCAAGGCTCTTGGCGATTGCCGGATGATCAGGCGGGAAGGCAAAGGTCTTGAGGTCCAGAAGCGTGTAGTGGCTGGCAGTCCAGTAGGGCTTGTAAAAGCCCTTACCCCAGGAGCCATCGATGTGGCGCGCCTCCAGATAGGCCTTGCCCCAGCCTTCCAGAGGAATGCGTTTCTGAAGATCCGGGCGGTCTTCTTCAAGAAGATCCCTGTGAACCTGGAAGGCGATTGCCGGATCGCCGTCCAGCAGCCAGGCCACGACCGGATCGTCTTTTGAGAGATTGAACGAAGAGGAGGCAAATAGTGCAGGCGGCATTGGCGACGGGAGCGTTTCAGTGCTGCGCATTTTAGCCTTGCCTGACGGGGCCTTCCAGTTCGGAAGACCCCTGATGATCGGGTCTTACGCCGCGTTGTCGGCGACCTGGCTCGTTGCCAGCGTCTCGGCGACAAAGTCCCCGAGCGTTCGCGCGGGATGGCCGGTCAGGTCTTCCAGTGCTGTAGAGGCTGTTTCCAGTTCGCCTGCCGCAGCCCCGCGGTCCGCATCGGCAAGGGCCTTGGCGAAGCCGTCCGGCAGTCCCGCTTCCACCAGGATCCCGGCATAGGTGTCTTCCGGAAGATTATTGAACGGTATGTCGCGTCCGCTCTGGCGCGAGAGTTCGGCGGCGAGATCTGCGAGGGTGAAGGCGGGTTGGCCACCAAGGTCAAGGGCACGGGTGGACAGGTCATCACCTGCGATTACCCTGGCAGCCGCTTCGGCATAGTCCGAGCGTCCTGCCGCGGAGAACCGGCCGTTGCCGCTTGCGCCGACAACGGCACCATGGGCAAGGGCGGCTGCAACGGTGCCGGCGAAGTTTTCAAGGTACCAGCCATTGCGAAGAACGGCATGCGCAATGCCGCTGTCGGCAAGTCGCTGTTCCGTTTCGACATGTTCCGCAGCAAGGACCAGGCTGGAATGCGGCACGTTGAGCAGGCTGGTATAGGTAATGAACCGGACGCCGGCAGCCTTGGCGGCTTCGATGACCGCTGCATGCTGTGCCACCCGCTTGCCGACCTCGGAGCCGGAGATCAACAGCAGACGGTCGACGCCGGCGAGGGCTGCGCGCAGACTTTCCGGATCGTCGTAGTCGCCTTTGACAACAGAGACGTGAGCGGAGGCAAGATCCTGAGCCTTTTCCGGCGAGCGCACCAGAGCGCGCAGCGGTTCCGTGGTCAGGTTCTGGAGGTGTTTCAGGGCAAGGCGGCCCAGCTGGCCATTGGCACCCGTGACAGCGATCATCGTCTTTCTCCTTCAAACGATCGGTTTTGGTCGGATGCTTCCCATGTAGACGGGGTACTTACTTTTTGTTAGTACGTACAAAAAGGTTAGTTTTGAGATTTCCTGAAACTGGCCCTGAAAGTTTGGAGACCCATGGCAAATCCAAGATCCGAAAAGAAGCCGGACCCCTTGCTGCAGCCGTCCCGACCGCTGTCAGCCCTGGTTCGGCAGGGCGAACTGTTCAACCAGAACTGCCCGTCCCGAGACATCCTGAAACACCTGACCAGCCGCTGGGGCGTGCTGGTCCTGATCGCATTGCTGGAAAAGGAGCACCGGTTTTCCGAGCTTCGGCGCAAGGTCGGCGGGGTCAGCGAGAAAATGCTGGCGCAAACGCTGCAAACGCTGGAGGCCGACGGGTTCGTCAACCGGCATTCCCACCCCGTGGTGCCGCCCATGTTGACTACAGCCTGACCCCGATCGGCCGGGAAGTGGCGGCAAAGGTTCGTGATTTTGCCGACTGGATCGAAGTGAATATCGGCCGGATCCTTGCAGCGCAGGCACCACAAAGCTGAGCTTCCGGCGGCCTCGAGCTGATTAACCCGGCGGGCAGACCGTAGCGTCGTCACCGTTTTCAAGGCGAAAGCGGACACAGCCCGGTGCCTGACCCTTGGCAGGTGCTGCGCGTTTGAGGACGCGTGCGGGAAGATTGATCCGGTCCAGCTCCTCAAGGCTGTTTTCTGAAAATCCGACGATACGCAGGCTGCGCAGGTTGTTCGAAGGCACCACGAGCTCAGGCGGTCCCTTGCCGGCCCAGGCAATGTCGGCCGAAAGATCCTGATGGCGCGAGCCGATCTTGTGGTTGGAAAAGCCCCGAAGCGAGGCAAGGGGAACTAGCGTCTTGCCCTTCCAGTTCACGACATGGAGCGTGCCACCGATATGCGGGGTCTCGACATAGGCGATCTGCTTGCTGCCGCGTCCGGCATAGTCGGCGATGCCGGCAATATTCAGCCATCTGTTGGTCCGTCCGATCGGGGCCGTTGCTGCCAGTTCCCTGAGCTCGCCGTCCCGGATGCCGTAGAGGGCAACGCTGCCGCCCGCGTCTTGAAAAGACCGGATAGCAACGATCTCGATTTCACCGTCGCCATCCAGATCGACGATCCTTGGTGTGCGATCTTCAAACACCTGATCAAACGGCAGGAACAGGTCATAGTGCCGGCCATCCTGGAAAGCGAGATGCAGCGATCCGGCCTCAATGTCATCCCCCAGGATAGCGTGCTGGTAGCGCGCGGTGGGCGCGCCATACCAAGCAGCAACGCCTGTCCCGTCTGAAAGCCGGTCAAGCGCATAGTGCCCGTCGGGCAGTCCGTTGACCGGTCTCATGTCCGCGCCGTTCCAGACAGAGGCAGGCACGTTGTCCGCGGCCGATGCTGGTCCTGACGGAGACAGCAGCAGCCACCCCAAGGCGGCCATCGAAAGAAATCGACGTGCGATCATGTTGCCCCCCTCAATTCAATGCTTCTGGCCAATGCCTCTGGATCGTGCGGGGCATCAGCACCGTTGGCAGCCTGGCCCGCTCCGAGCAGACAGGCCTCGGTGCCGGCATCCATCGGTACCATCAGTTCAATCGTCATGCCCTCGATCACCGCGTCCTGCACGGATACGAGCTGACCCAGAAGGGAGGTGACGCGCAATCGGCTTCCGTCCGGGCCCAACACTTCAACGGGGACAAAGACCGGAACATTCTCGCGAAAGGTCTCGTCGAGGCCATCCAGAAGTCCTGCGTCGCGTGCTTCCTCCAGGAGCTCGTTCAGCTCCGGATCTTCGGCTGCTTCCTTGTAAAGGCGCGCGGCGAAAATCGGTGCGGCTTCAGTCCAGTTCAAAATGCGTTCCCGGAACGCCGCCGACAGGAAAATCCTGAACAGGTTGGGCGGTTGGTTCTGCTGTTCTGAAAACCCGGTGAGAAACAGCTTGCCGGGAAGATTGGTGCGCAGGATTGTCCAGCGTTTGTCGAGCACATAGGCCGGGAAGGGCCAGTGTTTGAGGAGTCTTGTCTCGATCAGGTCGAGCGCTTCGACCACATCCGGAGAATCCTCCGCGCGGCATTTGTATGGGCTGGAAAAACCGGCTGCCTGGTAGAGCACCTGGCTTCGGGCCACGGGCAGTGCCAGCTCCCGTTCAATTCTCTGGATCATGAAGGGGCTTGGCCCGGCGCGCCCGGTTTCCAGAAACGAGACGTGGCGCTGGGTCGAGCCGATCCGTGCTGCAAATTCGGCCTGTGACAGGCCGCGTTCACGGCGCAGCGCCTTCAAGGAATTTCCGAAAGGAGAAGTTTGCCCATTCATTCAAAAATCTGCCCTGGTCGCTGGAGCCGCTTATTCCCTTTGAAGGAATTGCCGAGAGTATCAGAAGATTTAGGCTCCGCCTCGTAGTCACGCAACACACGAAGACCGGAGCAACCGATGACCACCTGGATCCTGGCCGTTTTACTTCTCTACCTGGCCCAGATTTACCTCAGCGCGGCCCTCTACCTGCCGTCAGAAAGCATCTGGCAGCATGCCGGCGGTCGAGATGTTCTGCCCGAAAAAGGAAAATACAAGGGGCGCTCGGACAGGGCCCTGGTCAACATGAAGGAAAACCTGCCGTTCTTTCTGGTTCCAGCGGTGCTGGTGTATGTCATCCCGACAACGGACATGGCGCTGGCCATCACAGGCGCGCAGCTGTTTTTCTTCGGTCGCCTGCTCTATGTGCCGTCGTATCTCTCCGGCATTCCCGGACCGCGATCCCTGGCCTATGGGGTGGCCCTGTGCGGCAATATCATCATGGCGTGGGCGCTGGTTTCCGGATGATGCCGGACGCCCGCACGGTTAGAAGGCTCCGGCTCGACAAGAGCCGGTTCCGAAGGGGCATACTGGTCCACGATCTGCCAGTAGCGCTGGTCGCGCCAGACCCGTGAAACAGCCGAGGCCAGCCGGGCCCTGATCTTCGGATCCAGGTCCTTGTTGGCGGCGAGCCACTGGATGCCATGGGTGACCGGCGCCCCGACAACCAGTTTCTTGGGGTCCAGTCCCTGCTGCCGATAAACGAAATTCGCCCGGATTGACATGGTGTACCAGGCATCGATCCGGCCGGTATGCAGCATGGTGCTCATCTGCTCCGCGGTCGGGATTTCCTCGATGTTGCCCACGCCCAGTCGCTTCAGGATGCGGCTTCTCTGGCTGCCGAGATGAACTCCGATTACCTTGCCGCTTTCGATGGCTTTCTCGAAAGTGTCCAGTGGCTGGTCAAGCGTGATGAATGCGCTTTCGGTATAGATTAGCGGCGCGACATATTGAAATTTCTCGCCGCGCGCCCGCGAATAGGCTGCCGTGAACAGCAAGGAACCGGAGGTGTTTTCCGCAAGCACCTGTGCCCGCTTCCAGGGGGCAAAACGCACCTCGATCTCAAGACCTGCCTCTTCGGCAACAAGCTCCATGAGTTCAACGGCAATGCCCTTGTTTTCCGCATCAATGGACAGAGGCGGCAGATAGCCGGTAAAGGCGATCAGCTTGGTTCTTTCCTGCGCCTGCGCCGCAGTGCCACACAGAACGCCGAGCCCCAGCGCCAGGACACGCAGTCCAGTCCAGGATAACCTTCCGAAAAGATACAAGTCCGCCCCCAGAAACTTATTCGCTTCATCGCGAATAATGACTAGGTTTTGTAACTGAATTCTGAATCCTGATGTAAAAATTGACAGTATAGAAATTCAAAGACCCGGCCGAAGCTGTCGCCGGGTCTTCGATTAATTGGTTCCAACAGTCGAAACAGCTTTAGTCGCCGCTGTTCGAGTCTGCCGGTTTACGGCCGCCATGTACAAAATTCATTGCGTGTCCGTTCATGCAGTAGCGCAGGCCTGTGGGCCTTGGGCCATCCGGAAAGACATGCCCCAGATGGGCGTCACAGCTGTTACAGCGGATCTCCGTCCGAAACATGCCATGGGAATGATCGTCCAGCTCCCGGATGGCTTCGGGATGCACACTCTCGAAGAAACTCGGCCAACCGCAACCGGCATCGAACTTTGTGTCGGACATGAACAGGGGCGCGCCGCAGCAGACACAGTCATACCGGCCGATGAGCTGGTTGTCCCAGTAGGGCCCGGTAAACGGCCGCTCCGTTCCGGACTGCCGGGTGACATAGAACTGTTCGGGCGTCAGCTGTTCCATCCATTCGGCGGTGGTTTTCTTGATTTTCGGCGCTCCGTCAGCCTGACGCGTTTTCTGGTCGCTCATCTCACGATCCTTTTGGTGTGTTTTGTGCATGAAATAAGCGCGGTATCCATCGGCGGCAAGATTTGTCAGGTAACGTTACCGTCAGCTACCGTGACAGGACATTCATCACCGTTTTAACCCGATTGCCACCTTCCTGGCGGGCCTGGAAAACGCAGTTTTCCGCCGCTGCCAGTATGAATTCCGAGCTCTCAGATACGCCCGTTTGCTCGGCGACGGCGCAGGCCGCGCCAACGGAAGCGGTCATGATGCCATTTCCGGCCGTGTTGTCGGGATTGGGAATGGCGAGATCCTGAATGGCGACCTGCAGATAGGCGCTGATTGTCTCTGCGCCCATTTCGTGAGTCCGTGGCAGGAGCAGCGAGAATTCGGACGTTGCGGTGCGCGCTGCAATGTCGGCCGGCCGGCGGGCCGTTTCCTGCAAGGTGGAGGCGACCTTGTTGAGACAGTCTTCGGCAGCGCTGGGGCCAAGGTGCTCGGCGAGAGCGTCGAACCGGTCCAGTGAGACCTTGATCAGGCTGGTATGGGTTCTTTCGCGCAAGGCAATCGCCCACTCCCGCTTCAGGCTGTCCTCAAAGGCCCGGCGGTTAAAGAGGCCTGTCAGCGGGTCAGTCTGTGTGGCGGCTTCGAGCTGGTTTTCCAGATCCTTCCGTTTCGCGATGCTGCGGAAATAAACTGCAAAGGCGTAAGGCTCGCCGGTGGCGGTTTCCAGCAGATGGACGGACACTTCTGCCCAGATCAGCGAGCCGAACGCCGAACGCAGTTGCAGGTCCGCATGGGGAAGCGGGCCCTGTGGATCCGCGCTGCCTGACAGGATCCCTTGCAGGAGTTCCGCATCGGTGTTGGGGCTGCCCATATAGACAAGGTCGCTCAGATGATCCGCGAACTTGTCCGCATTCCAGCCGAAAAGCCGCTCTGCGGCCGGCGACAGAAACGCGGGGTCTCCGCCGAGAGACAGCAGCACGATGGCGTCGTTGCTGAGTTTGACCAGCGTTTCGAAATCAATGCTAGACGGGTGGAGCAAGCTCTGCCCGGAAGGAGTTTCCCTGTTGCCGTCCAACACCATTTTCGCCTCGCACAGAAATCTGACGGAAATGCTTCGTCCAAATGAAACTGAACGGTATTCACGTTGCGAAATCAAGTGGCAAGCGCTGCACATCGAATCGGAGGGGAGCGGCAAAACGCCAATTTCGGCGGTATTCCCATCCTGTGAGCGCAAAAATCACCGCATCAGATTGACAGCTAAGCAGAAATCACAGCGCAAAGTCCCTCGTAATTAGCGCGAAGTTTAGCCGGAACAAGTCAGCGGTTTGAAAATATCGAAAATCGTCTGCCATCAGCTTGAAGAGGCGGATTCAACTGCCTAAGACATGTCATAACCTGTTTCGGGCCGCTATCATCTGGCGGACCCGGGCTGATTCTATTGAATCGGCGGTCGCCGTTTCTTGATCAACTGCAACGAAAGTTCAGCATGACGCCTGCAATGATCGACGACACCACTCTTTATGCTGTCCTCGCGCCCTTTGCTGCCGCGGCAGTTGCACCGTTTCTGACCCGTTGGTTCAAGCACAACGCCGCCTGGCCGCTGGCAGTCGTGCCTGCGCTGATCTTCCTTCATTTTGTCGGCTTCATCGAGCCCGTGGCACGTGGCGAGACCTTTGTCGCCAGCATCGCCTGGATGCCGAGTTACGATGTCGATTTCTCCGTCTATGTGGACGGTCTGTCGACCCTGTTCGCGCTGCTGATCTCCGGCATTGGAACGTTCATCATCCTCTATGCCGGTGGCTATCTCAAAGGGCATCCGCAACAAGGCCGTTTCTTCTCCTTCCTGTTCCTGTTCATGGGCGCGATGCTCGGGCTTGTGCTCGGCAATAACCTGATTTCGCTATTCATTTTCTGGGAGCTGACGTCGATCACCTCGTTCCTTCTGATCGGGTTTGACCATCTGCGTGCCGCCTCGCGCCGCGCCGCCATCCAGGCGCTTGTGGTGACCGGGGGAGGGGGCTTGTGCTCCTGGCAGGCTTCCTTGTGATCATTCAGGCAACCGGCAAGTACGAAATGTCTGCCCTGCTTGGGTCTCCGGACGTGATCAAGGACAGCGGGCTTTATCTGGTGATCTTCATCCTGGTGCTCGGCGGGGCCTTCACCAAGTCGGCGCAGTTTCCGTTCCATTTCTGGCTGCCCAATGCGATGGAAGCGCCGACGCCGGTCTCTGCGTTCCTGCATTCGGCAACCATGGTGAAAGCCGGCGTTTACCTGCTGATGCGTATGCACCCGCTTCTGGGTGAAACCCCTGAATGGACGACCGTTCTGCCGATATTCGGTGGCCTGACGCTTCTGGTAGGCACGATCCTGGCTGTTCGCCAGACCGACCTGAAACTCATGCTGGCCTACACCACTGTGGCCTCGCTCGGCCTACTGGTCATGCTGACCGGCACCAGTGACGAAAGAGCCCTGGAAGCTGCGGTCCTCTATCTCCTGGCCCACTCGCTGTTCAAGGGTGCCTTGTTCATGGTCGCCGGCACGATCGACCACGAAGCCGGGACCCGGGACATCACCAAGCTTGGCGGATTGCGCTCAGCGATGCCGATCACGTTCCTGGCAGCGTGTCTGGCTGCCCTCTCCATGGCTGGTCTACCGCCCTTCATCGGCTTCATCGCGAAGGAAGTGCTTTATTACGGCACCTGGGGCTGGCTGGAATTCTGGGGGGTGCCGCTAACGCTGACGGCGCTTGTTGGCAACGCCCTGATGTTCATGATTGCCGCAGCTGTTGCGATCAAGCCTTTCTTTGGTCCCAAGGTGGAAACGCCCAAACATGCCCATGAAGGCCCGATTCTGCTCTTTGCAGGTCCTGTTGTCCTGTCTGTTCTGGGGCTCGGTCTGGCCCTTGTTGCGCATACGACCGGTGAGCTCTTCGTGGCACCGACCCTGGCATCGCTCCGCGGCGTCTTTTCCGAGATCGACCTTCACCTCTGGCCGACCTACATTTCCGGCAATGTTGCGCTTTACCTGTCAATCATCACGATTGGTCTTGGCATCGCCCTTTTCACGCAGCTCGACCGGCTGCGGGCAACCATCGCCGGTATCCTGACCACGATCGGCTGGGGGCCGGACAAGGGCTTCGACCAGTTCGTCTCCGGCATTGTCAGCCTGTCGACCCTGATCACGCGGCTTCTGCAGACTGGCAAGATGCAGACCTACATGGTGCTGACCTTCCTCTTCACCGGTCTCGCCGTTCTGTTGCCGGGTTACCTAACCAACAGTTTCCCGGCGATGCCCAAGCTGCCGGAGTACCGATTCTACGAGTGGGGCATCTTCCTGATTGCGGTGCTTGGCCTGTTTGCGGTGCTGATCGCCAAGACACGGCTGACCGCCATTGTCTCGCTCGGCATCCAGGGCTTTGCCGTGGCACTGATCTTCCTGATCTTCGGTGCTCCGGACCTGGCCTTCACACAGTTCATGGTGGAAACGTTGTCCGTGGTCATCCTGGCGCTGGTCATGACCCGCCTCAACCTGCATCCGAGCGATCACCGGTCCCTGCCGGCGGCGCTCAGCACGGGCGCGGTCGCTGCAGCCGTGGGCCTCGGCCTGTGCCTGACGCTGATGGCAATCACGCAGCAGCCGTTCGACAGCCGCCTGTCTGACTTCTTCACCGAGTTCAGCCGTTCAATCGCCCATGGCCGCAACATCGTCAATGTGATCCTGGTCGACTTCCGCGGCATTGATACGCTCGGCGAGATTGCCGTGGTGGTGCTGGCGGGTCTCTGCGTGCTGGCTCTGATCCGCGTGCGCACCCGACCGGAGAAACCGGACGAGGCGCCAGATGCCGAAGCGGCCCAGTCCAAACCGGCGGAGGCAAACTGATGCGTACGATCATCTTCCGCACCATCGCGCCGTATCTCTCCGCGCTCATGGTCCTGTTTTCGATCTTCGTGCTCCTGCGCGGTCACAACGAACCGGGTGGAGGCTTTATCGGCGGGCTGATCGCTGCCTCAGCGCTGGCGATTTTCGGCATTGCCTGCGGCGTCGCCTCCGTGCGCCGTGCCATTGTCTTCCACCCGATGGGCATTGCAGGCTTCGGCCTGTTCATCGGCGCCGCGGCCGGCATCATCTCGCTGTTTAAGAGCCAGCCTTTCATGACCAGCCAGTGGTGGTACGTGAAGGCGTTTGGCGTCGAGATCCCGCTGTCGTCACCACTGATCTTCGACATCGGTGTCTATCTGGTGGTCGTTGGGGCCATTGGCTCCATTGCGCTGGCGCTGGAAGAAAGGGAGGCCGACTGATGGAAACCGGTGTTGCAATCCTGATCGGCCTGTTCTTCACGGTGGCTGTCTATCTGATGCTGTCGAAGCAGCTGGTCCGGATCCTTCTGGGCATCGCCATTCTTGGCAATTCGGTGAACATGCTGATCTTCACCAACGGCCGCCTGACGCGGGAAGTCCCGCCGCTGATCCCGCCGGATCTCTATACGCCTGCCATCGCGACGGCGAACCCGCTGCCGCAAGCACTCGTGCTGACGGCAATCGTGATTTCGTTTTCGTTCTTTGCCTTCCTGCTGGTGCTGGCCTTCCGCGCCTATCAGGAGCTGGGCACGGATGAAGTCAACGAGATGCGCGTCGCCGAGCCCGACAACGATCAAACTCCGCCGCAAGGGTACTAAGCTTCATGGCCGGTTCCTCCGTTTCCGTCGACTATTCCCAGGCGATGAATCTCGAACCCGTTGCCGCGGGTGACTGGCTGGTGGTCGCCCCGGTGCTGATCACCATGCTGGGCGGTGCGCTGTGCCTGATGCTGCGCAAGAACACCGACCTGCAGCCCAAGCTTGGTGTCAGTTTCCTGGTGCTTCTTGTCGTGGCCAGTGCCGGGTTGCTGTTGCGGGTGCTCGACCAGGGTGTGATCACCATGGTGATGGGCGGCTGGCTGCCGCCATTCGGCATCGCCTTTACGGTCGACGCGCTTGGCGCAACGCTGACCATGATCGGCTCTGTCGTTGCGCTGTGTGCCGGCATCTTCGGCATGTCTACGGTCGACAGCACCGGGCGGCGTTATGGCTTCTACCCGTTCCTCCTGTTGCTGATGACCGGTGTTTGCGGCGCCTTCCTGACCGGCGATGTCTTCAACCTCTATGTCTGGTTTGAAGTCCTGCTCATTTCCTCCTATGGCCTGCTGGTGCTCGGCAATGACAGGATCCAGCTGGACGGCGCCGTGAAATACGGCGTTTTGAATCTGGTCGGCACCAACCTCTTTCTGATCGCAACCGGCCTGCTGTATGGCATGTTCGGCACACTCAACATGGCCGATATTGCCGGCAAGGTGGCGGAGCTGAACAATCCGGCCTCCGGGACACTGGCAACGGTTGCGGCACTCTATTTCCTGGCTTTTGCCATGAAGGCGGCCGCATTCCCGGTCAATTTCTGGCTGCCGGCCTCGTATCACACGCCGAATATCGTGATTTCCGCCGTTTTTGCCGGCCTGTTGACCAAGGTTGGTGTGTACGCCCTGATCCGGCTGTTCGTGCTGGTCTTTCCAAAGTCGCTTGAATACATGGCCGATGTTGTGGCGCTTGTGGCGATCGGTACGCTTCTGGTCGGGGCGATCGGCGCGCTTGCCCAAAGCGAAGTCCGGCGGCTTCTCGGCTATCTGGTGATCGCCGGCATCGGCTCCATGCTGGCCGGTGTCGCGATCGGCTCCGAGCAGGCGATTGCCGGGGCAATCTTCTATGCGGTGCATTCCATCATAGTCATGACAGCGCTTTATCTGGCGGCCGGTGTCATGAACCTGATGGCCGGGTCCTATGATCTGCGGAAGCTGGGCGGCCTTTATCAGAAGAACGCCGCCTTTGCCGCCGTGTTCCTGATCCTGGCTTTTGCCGTGTCCGGCCTGCCGCCCTTTTCCGGCTTCTGGCCAAAAGTGGTCCTTGTCGCGGAGGCCTTTGATGACAGCCGTGCCTGGCTGGGTGCCGCCATCCTGCTCAGCGGCTTCCTGACGACGCTGGCCATGGGGCGGGTCTGGATCTACGCCTTCTGGCGTGGCGGACCAGAGGGAACGCCGGATGGCCAGTCGGTGTCCGGCGATGGCGCTGCAAGCATGCATCTCAAGGGAGGAACCGTGTGGCTGCCTCTCCTAATCCTGACGGCACTTGTCGTCTATTTTGGCCTTCAGCCGGAATGGATGATGGAACTGTCACTGCGCGGCGGGTACAGCGTGGTCAATCCGCTTGGATACCTGCGATCGGTCTTTGGAGGTGAGGGATGACCAGTCTCTTTCTCATCAATATTCTTCTGATGCTTGCCTGGGCGGCGGTCACGGGCAGCTTTGCCGAAGTCAATCTGGCCTTTGGTTTCCTGCTCGGCTTCGGCGCTCTTTATCTGATCCGGGAACAGGTTGGCACGACCGAGTACACACAAAGAGTGACCAAGGGCGTCGGCCTCGCGTTTCTGTTTGTCTACGAGCTGATCAAGTCGGCCTGGCGCGTGGCGATGATCGTGCTGCGGCCGAAAATCGATCTGCAGCCGGGCATTATCGCGTTCCCGCTGACAGTGGACCGGGACTTTGAGATCACCATGCTGGCCAATCTGATCACGCTGACGCCTGGCACGCTTTCAATGGACGTCTCGGAAGACCGCAAGACCCTTTATATCCACTGCATTGACGTGCCGGATCCGCAGGCGACAATCGATGACATCAAGAACGGTTTTGAGCGCAAGATCCTGGAGGTGTTCCGATGACACCCATTGACAGTTTTGCCTCGCAGTTCCTGCATGTCTGCGTTCATATTGCCCTGGGCCTGCTCACTGTGTCGTTTCTGGTGATCGTCTACCGGACGCTCAAGGGGCCAACCCTGCCGGACCGTGTGGTGGCGCTCGACATGCTGGTGGCAACCGGGATCGGCTTCATTGCCGCGATCGGTGTCTCGACCGGTTTTTATCTCTATATCGATATTGCGATCACGCTCGGCCTGGTCGGGTTCCTGGCGACCGTTGCCTTCGCGCGGTTCATCCTCAACCGCGGATCGGCCGGGGACCAGACGATCATGGAAGAAGTCGAAGAGAGCATCAGACGCAGGGAGGCCGGAAAATGACGGCGCTTGTTGAAATCGTCACCGGCGTCATGCTTGTGATCGGTGCCGGTTTTGCCCTGGTGGCGTCTATTGGTCTCGTGCGCCTGAAGGACGTCTATATGAGAACCCATGCGGCCTCCAAGGCCGGCACGCTGGGGTCAGGTGTGATGCTTCTGGCGCTTGCAGTTCACGCAGGTGACCTCGGCGTTGTCACGCGGGCGATCGCAGGTGTGGTCTTCTTTCTTCTGACCGCCCCAATTTCGGCCCATTTGTTGGCAAAAGCTGCCTATTCGGCCGGGTACCGTCCCTGCGCCGATACCAAGGAAGACGCTCTGGCTGAAACAATGAGGCCCAAGGGCTGAGGCCGGAAGTTTGCTGCGCCGACGTGTTTAGTCTGCTTTCGAGACAATACTATCCATCCATTGTCTAACTAGGTGCACAAGATCCGGTCAATATTTATAGAATTTGATTTTTATTGAGACGAAGCGACTTTTATTTGAATTCCGGGGTTGTCGTTTCTGGGGGACAGCGATATAAGGCTGTGACGATTTCCTGCAAAGTAGAATCGTTTTCGATTTCCAGATCCGCAAGTAACAGATTTCTCAAAAGTGCTTTCGGAACAATCCTTTTGCAGGTAAACAGCGTATCAAATTTTGAAATCAGTAGAGAACGGGTGAAAAATGACTGACAGTCCGGTGGATACAAATCTGATTGATCTTACGGCAGACATCGTGTCCGCCTATGTGAGCAACAACACTGTTGCGTCAACAGACCTGCCAGGCCTGATCAACGAGGTATATGGCGCTCTTCAGAAGACAGCCAATGCCTCCAGCGAACCGGAGCCGGAGCCGCTGAAGCCTGCAGTCCCGGTCAAGAAGTCGGTCATGCCGGACTACATCATCTGCCTCGAAGACGGCAAGAAGTTCAAGTCGCTGAAGCGTCACCTGCGCACCCACTACAACATGACCCCGGAAGAGTACCGCGAAAAGTGGGACCTTGGTGCAGACTATCCGATGGTTGCTCCGAACTATGCAGCAGCGCGCTCCGAACTTGCCAAGAAAATGGGCCTCGGCCAGCAGCGCAAGCGGTCCAAGTAAGGATCGCTTCTGCCCCAGAGCAAAACGTCAAGAGCTGCCTGCCGGGCAGCTCTTTTTTTGTCTCGTTGGAATGCGCCTGATTCAGGCAGCTTCGAGGGCCTCTTGGGCGTCGGACCGGATGCGACCGACCATGGAGCGCAGTCCGTTGGAGCGTTGCGGGGTCAGGTGTTCCTGCAGTCCGAGCTTGCCGAAGATGCCCTCGACGTCGGTTTCAAGGATTTCCCGAGCCGGTTTGCCGCTGAAAAGTGTGGTCACGATCGCGACAAGCCCCTGAACGATCAACGCGTCACTATCGCCTTTGAAGGTCAGCACCGGGCCGCCATCTGCCGTCTTGTCGACGCTGGTAATCAGCCAGACCTGCGACACGCAGCCGCGAACCTTGTTGGCATCGGTTTTCTCGCTGCCGTCGAGCGGGGGCAATTCCTTGCCGAGGTCGATCAGATATTTGTACCGGTCTTCCCAGTCGTCGAGAAAGTCAAAGGTCTCAAGGATTTCGTCTAGGCTGGTCGTCATGGCACCGGTCTTTGAAGGTCGTTTGCGCCTTCATATAGCTCGCACATGCCGATCTGCAAATGGGTAAGTGGCCGGATCTTCTCCGCAGCCCGGGGCATCAGGCGATGAGATGGCGGCTTGGCCGGCAGCAAGACATAAAAATACGCCGCAGATGGAATGGGCAGCTTTCCATCTGCGGCGCAGCGGAACAAACCGCTGAAGTGAAGCCGTCTTTGCGATGCCGCCTTGCGGCACCGCTCCAGCGGGGGCGCAATCGGCCGTCTCAGACCCAGGAGGTCATAGGGTCGTCAACAGCCAGACCGCTCAGGTCTTCAGGCCTGAGCGGGGTTTGGGCCGTGGCACCGGCCCAAATTCTGTCTCCAGCGCGGAGACGTTGTTCAAGTCAGGTTGCCAGACAGGAGTGCCCGTCCGGGTTTCTTCGGCAGCAAGTTCGGTCACAGGGGTGGTCGAGCCCGTGAGCAGAGCGTCGGTCTCTGATTGGTCGGCCATCTGTGTGTCGAGATATTCATAAACGATGCGCGCACCGTCGCGCGCCCGGCTGCCGATTGCGGTGAGGGCATTGCCGCCCGTTTCGCAGGCTTGCGGATTTCGCCCGCAGAAACCACCGATGTCGGACACCGTCGCCTGTGCTGCCAGGAAGGCAGAAACCGGATCAACTTTTTCCACCGTGGTGCTTTCCTTCCCGGACCCGAGGGGAATCAGGGCCAGAACCAAGGTGAGCCAGAAGGCCGTCCTCAAGAGAAAGAACATGTCGCTACCCATAGTCTGTTCTGCTTTGCACGCCTTTGTGCCACTGGCGCGCTTGTTATGAGGGCACCATAACAGCGACATGAGAATGCCCGGTTGAGCGGGAAGGTCCAATTTTCGTAAAATAAAACAGGTATTTAAGTCGAGTTTTCTGACAAATTGATTCAAATTTGAATGATCTTGCACCAAGTCTCTGAAACCGCGCCCTTTTTTGGAAAAAATCGGCAAACCGAATTCATCCTTTATCGTTCCTTAAGTGCTCCAGACGACAATGCCTCTATCCAGGGTAAGAGCAATCCTGCGCGGTGTTGCGGTAGAGTTGAGTAGAGTGCGTAACCTTCTGAAATTGATGCGAAATACACTTGGGCAATGGGTGAGCCGCGTTGACGGAATGATTCATCCTGCTGCCGCTTCCGATCCTTTTCTGGCTCCGCTGCACCGTTCCTTCATGATCAGCAGTTTCGTGAGTGGCGGGGCGGCGCTGTTTGTGCTGCCGCTCCACCTTGCGCTGGCCGGCCCGCCTCATGCCGCCGTGCTGCTTGTTCTGGCCTGGATGCTCGGCCAATGGCCGCTGGCTCTTTACCTGTCCAGATCGGGAGCGCTCAACAGGGCCATTACCCTGTCATCCACCCTGTTTGCGTGTTTCATCGCTGCCATGTGTGTCTTGACCGGCGGGATGAGTTCCTTTGCGTTGATATGGCTCTTGATGCCGCTGATGGAAACTGCCTTTGCGACCGACCGAAAGGTACCCTTCGCGGTGGGCGCGCTTTGTGGTGCGCTCCTGGCTGCAATTGCCTTCCTGCCCATGCCGGACTATCAGATCGTGGTTCCTGCCACCGGAATGGCGCTTTACGCCACGCTCGGCGCTTTGCTCTATGCGGGCGTGCTTTCCCTTCGTCTGACGCTTGACAGGATGTTGGCGCAGAAGGTGGTGCAAAGGACGCAGTGCGATCGGGAACTGATCGCACAAGGCACCAGGGATGTCGTGTGCGAGGTTGCAGCCGACGGTACGCTTCGTCTTCTGGGCGGTTCGGTTTCGACACTGGTTGGGCCGCTGCCGCTCGCAGACGGAGAAGACTGGCTGTTCCCGCGCCTGCATGTCGCGGACCGGCCGCTTTATCTGACCCGCCTGTCGGAAGCGCGCCACAGTGGCAAGGCGCAGCGTCTCGACGTTCGGTTTCGGGTTGGCGCGACGCGCCCCGGTGAGATTGGGCTGGCTGACTACCGCTGCCTGTCACTCGTACTGCAATTGCCTTTGCAGTCCGCAGTGCAAACCGATGCGCACCAGGTTCTGTTGCTGACGCTTTCCGACGCCAGGCAGTCTGCATTGACTTCAGAGCCGGCTGATGTTCCTTCCGGTCGCTCGAGTGCGGATAGTGAAGATGCGGCCGAGATGATGGATGGCGCTGCGCCCGCGGCGATGTCGCGGCTGTCTGCGCCGGCCCCCACACCGATTGAGCAGGACGAAGCAGAAAAAGTCCTGGAGTCAGCTCCGAACGAGCCTCTTCATGCCGCGTGTGAACTGTCGGCCAGCCTGGAACAGTGCCGGGACCTTCTGACCCCCGTCGCTGCACGGCGCGGCATTCATCTGGATTTTTCCGTAGACGACAATCTGCCATTGGTCACGGTCGATCCGAAAGGCGTGCGGCAGGCACTGAACTGCCTGTTGGCGGACATGATCGAGACCTGCGGCGACGGGGCGGTTCTGTTGATTTCCGCAGAGATGACCGACACGGACGTTTCCTGTGTTGTGGCGGTCTCCGGGCGGCGGTCTGCACAGACCTGGCGCGTGGCGCATTCAAAGTCGGTGATCGACCGGGCGAAAGAATTGCTGGACCGTGCCGGTGCCCGCTTGTGCGTTCCAGAAGAAGCGGAAAAGGACAATCAGGTGATCCTTTTCCTTCCGCGGTCCGCTGCGTCCGACGGGGGCGTTATCCTGGCCAGGACGGCATAGGTGGGCGGCATGGCGAAAACGCGCAAGACCACGAAATCGACAAAAGCTCAGGCGGCCCAGCCCCCTGAAACCCTGATGTCCAGGGCTGGACATGTGGCGCTCGACAATCCCGTTGCCGCCGGTGGCACCGTTGTCATGGGACTGACGGCCTGCCTGATTATCGCCAACGCAATCGGTCTCCAGCCTGGCCGCCATCCGGCGCCGCTGTTTGCGACACGGGATCGACCTGAGGCTTTCCAGATGCCCGAGCCGGACGGCAGAAGTCCGGGACTGAAAATCCAGGAAATCTCGACGCTGGTGCTCGACCTGCAGATTTCCCTCAGGAAAATCGGATTGTATGAGGGACCGCTCGACGGGCTGAACGGTCCGGCAACGGAACGGGCGATCCGGTCCTTTGAGCGCCGGGCCGGCCAGGTGGAAACAGGCGATGCCAGCGAAGCCCTGCTGGCTCTGGTGCTCATGCATGGTGATGCTCCGGCGGAGGGACTGGTGCCGATCCCGCGCGCCAAGCCTGGCAGTATTGCCCCGCCGCCTCAGCCCGTTGGCGACGTGGGAGCCTCGCCCGTCGATTCTGATCCCAAACTCATGAAAATACAGAAAGCCCTGTCCGAGCTGGGCTATGGGCCGCTCAAGGCGGATGGCCTGATGGGGGCGAACACCACAGCTGCGATCCGGCGGTTCGAATTCGACCGGGGGCTGCCCATGACCGGAGAGCCTGGCCCGAAGGTCATTGAGCGACTTGAAATGGTCAGCGGGCGCAAACTCTCCGGATGAGGCCGGGCAGTTGCCCGGGAACCGTATCTGACCTAAACCTGCCGGAAATCATCGTTGGTAAGGAGGCAAGCCATTGCCTCTCCGCCAAATGTGGGTGTTGGGAACAGCTATGCGGGTCACGTCCGAGTTTTTTGTCAGCGCGCTGGTCCGGCGCATCTTCGGCGAAGGCGGGTTTGCCGCTGTAAGCAAGAAGGGCGCGCCGGAAGCAGGCGCTGTCTTTGTCTGTGTCGACCGGCTTGATGGAACTTTCGACTTTTACGGCCCTGCACCACAATCCATGTTCAGCGAATTGCCCCAGGGGCGCCTGTTCGAACAACTGTTTGAGCGAACTGACAGGGAAGCCATCGATCGTCGTCTGGCCAGCGAGGCTCGAATGGATCCGGATTACTGGCTGGTCGACATCGAGGCGCGGGAAGGGCAGGTTGACCTACCCCTGGTGCAGGAGGATACCCCCGATCCGGGAGCGGGCGTCTTCCGGTTCTAGAGCCTGCCGCCGATGCGGCTTGCCTTGAAGACTTCTGAAGCGTGAGTCTTAAGGACAGGCGTTTTGCTCAGGTACCGGACTTCCTGACGGCCTTGGTGACGCGAAAGAGTGGCTTGCCCTTTGCCCGGGTCTCGCGCCGCCCGTTTTCCTGATACTGCGGGGTGTGGTCGGGTGCAGACGTCTCGGCGGACTGGGCTCCTTGATCATGCAGGATCCACTGGCCAACCAGGACTTCGGCTGCGCCGGCGCTCAGTGTTCTGTAGAGGCGCAGCAGGCTACGCAGGCGTTCCAGGGAAAGATCATCTCCGGCCAGGCGTATCAGCACGGTCGTCAACTGACCGGCCGAGAAACCAAGCGCTTTCAGCGCCACTGTCAGGCCTTCTGCCTGATCCTGCTTGATCAACAGGTCGCAGGTTGAGCGTGGCAGACCAAGACCCTGGCCAAGCAGGTCGGCAAAGCGGCTGCGGTTTTGCTGAAGCGCTTCCTGAAGCAGGGCGTCCTGAAGTTTCAGGCGGCCGCTATTGGCAGCTGCTGCTGGCGTCGTTGCAGGCGCCTGAGCCTGTTTGACAAGGCTGGTCATCTCGGCGGCGGCGATGGCCTTGGCTTTCAACGGAGCCGGCAAATGCAGGAATTGTCCCATGAGTCCATCCGGGTTTAGCGCGTCCTGACCAGCCAATTCTAAACCAAGAGTAGCAACGATGTCACTACGGCAACTCAATTTCGCCTGATGCGCTTGCGTGAGGATGATGTCATCGCGGTCCAGAAGGATGCGGATCACGGCCGCGCCGGCATGTTCACACAGTGCAGAGATCACCGATTCGCGTAGTGACGGGCGGTTGGCGATCGCCTTCCGCAAGCTGTCCGGACCCGTTCGGGCGGTGCGCAAGAGGAGATCCACAGAAAGCCGGGGACTGTAACGAAGCGCTGGATAGGCGGTCAGGTCGTCGTCGTCGCCTGCCAGAAGTTCGAGCAGATCGTCCGGCATTTCCGGATGCCCGGCGAGCAACGTGGCAATTCTGCGTCGGTCGGGCAGGGAGGTCGACGGCAGGAGATTGCGGGCAAGTTCCAGAAAAATCTCTTTTTCATCAACATCATGCCGTGATCGGCCGGCAAATAGCTCGCTTGCGGCCAGCAACACACCGCGGTCGGAGCCGCTGGCTTGGGTGTGTTTGCGTTGGGACGAGAAAATTGGCACAGGCGAGTTGAAACGTTGGCGTTG
This sequence comes from Labrenzia sp. VG12, assembly GCF_002237595.1. NCBI lineage: Bacteria > Pseudomonadati > Pseudomonadota > Alphaproteobacteria > Hyphomicrobiales > Stappiaceae > Labrenzia > Labrenzia sp. VG12. The sequence goes on along the minus strand of NZ_CP022529.1, from coordinate 1,853,305 downwards.
GCGCATAAGACCCGTCTACAAAAAACAAAAGACCGGACCACCGGTTGGACTGACACCCTTCAAATTGAAGCAAAAGCGTTAGCATGCTGTTAACCCTGACGACTTCTTAATGGAGAAGCAGGAAGTAATGCGTCGCCCGTTTGACCGTTCCCCGTCGGTAATACGCCGTCCAGGGGAGATCGGAACCGAAGGAGGAGACGATGGGCACCTTGTTGGACTTTTCATCCGCACAACGGCCCACTGCGCGTGTGGGCCAGCGCTCAAATCAACGCCGCTCGACCAGCCGGGACAGCTTTGGGGAAGTTATCCTCTTCCCAGGTATACGCTACGAGCGTCACGACCTTGATCTTGCCGCACGAATCACGACCATCGGTAAGGCGGCCGGACCAGCTGGTTCCGACAAGGACTGACGGTCCAAGCCTCTCCAGCCGCATGTGCAGAGATTCAACGCAGCGGTCTGGAGACATGCCCGATGGGCAAAGGCAAAGCGGAACATAACGCTGCCGCGTCCTCAAGGGACGGCGGAACCGTTTGGGGAGTGCCCTCCCGGATTGCCTTTGTCGCGCTGGTGGCCCTTGGTCTTTCGGCCTGTGTGCGCCCTACCGGCGACTTCGACCGCGCCAGGCCCTCCGTCATTCATGACAAGGTGATGCCGACGGCCGGCGATGAGGCAGCGCGATTGCGCGGCGATCCGGTTTCCAAATTCAATTACACCGATGACGAAAAATTGATGCGCAACCGCGGCTGGACCTTGATCCGTCCCCCCTGGACCAAGGATTGGATCGGCGGAACGATGGTGGAACTGTCGCGCACGCGGGTCCTGCCGGAGACCGAGGGGCGGGTGCCGCCGGACCTTTACCTTATCTATCTGCGATCCGACAAATTCCGATCGTCCAACGCGCGCTACGACAAGATCGCCGCCGATGCCTCCGGTGATGCAGGGCTGGTGATGCCTTTTTGCGAGGTGGCGCTGCGCGTGAAGAAGGCCGATGATGAGCGTCTTCGGGTGCTTCAGCGTCAACCTGTGACCTCTGAAGAAACCTATGAAGGTGCCAAGGCCAGGGTCTGGGAAAACCGCGTGATGATCAAATGGGTCGGCCAGGCGCTCAGGTATCGCATCATAGCCTACAAGAAAGCGCTGGACGGTCTGGAAATCGAAACACCGACCCAGAACCGGGTCTGGAAGGTCAACAATGCCATCCGGGAGCTTGAAGGGCAGGTCCGGATCGCTGAAGCCGGCTGCGATCCGAATTCCCGGGGCGTTGCCGACCAGCCTGTCAAACGGTCCCGTATCTACAAGAACTGGAGCACCGAACGGCCGCCGGTTCAAAAGTGAGGTCCGGCGATGCCCGCGGGCTTTGCGTTCACAAGTAGTCTCGTCCTGATGCTCGTCCGGCAAAATAGGCAATGGCCGCGAAGCTGGCATAGAACAGGCCGAAGGACAGCATCTCGATTATCAGCAGCACCTCGTAAACGATGGTGAAGAAGCTTTTCGGAAAAACGAAGGAAAGCGCGATCCAGGCCAGGAGGGAGCCGGTGAACACCTGGCAAACCCGGCTGAGCAGCGTTCGTTTTTCGTGAATGACCGTGTCGAATCGACCGACGGCGAAACCCAGAACAAAGGGCAGAAAGTGCAGCACCGCTCCGGCGGCATAAAGTCTGTAGTCTGTGTCCATGCGCCGGGTTGAGGACCTCTCACATCGAAGCTGGGGGCGGTGTTTGAAGAGGTGTCGCCCTCATATTCCCCTGCAACTCGCCGCTTTCAGAGCCCGATCAACGGTGCCAGCGCGTGTGGGGTGCGGAACATAGGCGCGCAGCAGGGCAAAACCGCTGATCGGCTCCTCCGTTTCGATGACAATCAGGTCCTCCAGGTTCTCAGGAGGGTTTTCGCGCAGGATTGAGAGCTGCTCCGTTGTCAGGACCAGCATGGAAAGGCGTTCGGCCCCGGCGGTGCGGTTGTTGAGACTGTAGACGGCTTCACCGGCCGCGTTGAAGAGACCGATCGACCAGAATGGCACCGGGATGCTGGCGTCAAACAGGACCGGCCCCTCGCTCAACTGAAAACGGCAGGTCGCATGTTTCATCGCTGGATCGAGATCGGGCAGCGCTTCCGCGCCGGGGTTAACATCGGGAAGCAGATTGAACTGCCTGTCGGGACCGTGTGCGGCGACATTGTCGTAAGCACTGTGCTGGACATTGTGCGGTATGCTCAGCACCACAAGAATGTGAATGATCGCAGCCAGACACAGCGTGGCCAATAGTCCGACGGTCAGGGAAAAACGCGGTGACAGGGTCATGGGCAGCCCTGCCTGTCGATCACCGGCATGCTGACACCGTCCAGCGCGGCGCCGGTCGTGACCGGCGCATCATAGAGCCGCAGGACAAAGCGAAGGCCGTCGCTGGCTTTTGCATTGGCTGCCAGTGGCAACCAGTTTCCTGAATGAGGGCTGCGGGCGGCCATGATCTCGAAACTGCCGTCCGGAGCCCGCAAAAGGTTGTTGCTTGCCAGATTGGCGCGCCCCGACAGGGTTTCCACGAGACGCCCGTGCCCGTTTACCGCCGTCAGTGTCCAGAGGCGCGCGGAAGGTGTCTGGCCGGCAATGCGATAGACGCAGGTCGGATCGAGCAGGTGGCCCCGGCTGTCTTCGCGTGCAACCAGCGCCAATCCTTCGCCGGACGCCAAAGGAATGACGGCGCCGCGGGTGTAGATCGCAACGGAATAGGGATCTGCACTTGCCGTTCCCGCCTTGGGATAGGCGCGCCAGGGGCCGATGGTTTCCGCATTCAGCGGCTCTTCGCGTTCGATGATCAGATAGGCGGAACTGATGCCGATCAACGCGGCCAGGACCACGACAGTCGTTACCGTCGCGAGGGTCCGCAAGGGGTGGCCACGGTGCGGACGAATGATGCGCGGCAGACGGGTTTCGTACCAGTCGGCCTCGCCATGCGGCGATGGACGGAAAGACGTGTCGCTCATTGCACCGCCACGGTTTCGGCCGGTTCACTTGCAGGCACTGCGCTGGCACTTTGCTGGCCCATCAGACGGCGCAGATCGCGGCCGATCCTGAGCAGCAGAGACTGTGTGCGTCGTTTGAGTACCCTGGGCTGAGCCGTGTCTGACTGCCTGTCTGCCAGTTGGGCAGGGGCAGAGCGCGCAAGGCGCGGCAGGCTTTCTGCCTCAACGCCCGGCATGCGCGCCAGTTCGATGCCATTATGGGCAAAGGCCATGTATTTCTGCCAGGTCATGGCGGGCAGGCTGCCGCCGGTCACTCGCCGGGTGGATGAGAAATCGTCATTGCCGAACCAGACGGCGGTGGTGAAGTTGCCGGTGTAGCCGACAAACCAGGCATCCCGATAGGCGTTGGTCGTGCCGGTCTTGCCGGCGGCGACAACACCGTCTATCCGGGCCCGGCGAGCCGTGCCGGCTTCCACCACATTGACCAGGATATCGTTGATCTGATGAACCTTTTCTTCCGGTAGCACGCGGATCTGCTCCGGGCTGTCTGTGCCATGCCTGTAGAGCACCTTGCCGTTGCTGTTCTTCACTTCCAGGATCGCATAGGCGGGGGCCTTGAAGCCGCCATTGGCAAAGGTGGAATAGGCTGCGGCCATGTCGATCACAGAGACCTCGGACGATCCGATCGGCAGCGAGATGGAGTTTTCAAGCTCGTGGGTCAGCCCCATCGCGTAAGCCGTCTCGATGATCTTGTCACGGCCGAAATCCAGCGACAGGCGCACGGGAATGGTGTTGATCGACTTGGTCAGCGCGAGTTTCAGCGTGACCGGCCCTCGGTAGCTCCTGTTGTAGTTCTTCGGCGACCAGTTACCGATCCAGACCGGCCGGTCCGGCACGATGCTGGAGGGTTCATAGCCGTTCATGAAGGCGGTCATGTAGACGAAGGGCTTGAACGAGGAGCCGGGCTGGCGCAAGGCATTGACGGCCCGGTTGAACTGGCTTTCGCCATAGGACCGGCCACCGACCATGGCGACGACGGCACCGTCCGGAACCATGGAGACCAGGGCCGCCTCGTTGGCGTCGCGCAGCTTGCCGTTTTCGCGCAGGATCGTTTCAACTGCCAGGTCCGCCTGGCGCTGCAGGGCCGGGTCGAGCGTGGTGCGCACGGTGACGATGCGGTCCCGCGCCATGGCCGGATTGCGCCGGGCCAGTTTCTTGACCTCGTCCAGCGCCCAGTCGAGGAAATATTCCGGCAGTTGCTCCTGGGATCGGTCGACGGCCAGCGCCGGGTTGCGCCTGGCTCCGATCACCTGGCCTTCAGTCAGCAGGCTGGCCTGGACCATGTTGGTCAGCACCTCGTTGGCACGTGCGCGCGCCGCGGGCAGATTGATGTGGGGGGCATATTTGCCCGGCGCCTTGAAAAGGCCTGCAAGCATGGCGCTTTCGGCAAGCGTCAGCTCACGGACATTCTTGTTGAAGTAAAATTCGGATGCGGCTGTCACGCCGAAGACGCCACCGCCCATATAGGCGCGGTCGAGATAGAGCTTCAGGATTTCCTGTTTGCTGAGGTTTGCCTCGAGCCAGAGCGCCAGGTAGGCTTCCTTGATCTTGCGGCTGAGGCTGCGCTCATTGGTCAGGAAAAGGTTCTTGGCCAGCTGCTGGGTGAGGGTGGAGCCCCCCTGGACCACGCCGCCTGCGCGGGCGTTTTCCACCATCGCACGAAACGTGCCGACAAAGTCGATGCCGAAATGGCTGAAAAAACGCCTGTCTTCCGTGGCCAGCGTGGCCTTGATCATGGAATCCGGGATCTCTTCAAGCGGGACACTGTCATTGAGAACGATACCGCGTCGGCCGATTTCCTTGCCGAAGCGATCCAGGAAGGTGACCGCGAAATCGTCCGTCGTCTTCCAGTCCGCATAGCGTGTGGCCTCGAAGGCCGGTTGGGCAAAGGCCAGCACGACGATGAAGCCGGCCAGGCCATAGGTCAGCCCCTCCGAAGACACTTCGGCGAGCATCCGCCAGATTCCCTTGGCGCGGAAACGCCGCAAAAACGCGTCATAGCTTTCAAAGACACGGCGGATGGCCGAGCCGCTCTTCCAGAGCGCCGTATCGACAAAGGCGTCTATCGCCAGAAAGAACCGACGGATCCGGTGCCGCTTGCGGGGCGGTTCTTCCGCCGTTCGGCCCGCAGTCTTGCCTGCCGTTTCGCCGATCGGGTCGGTCTTGTCTGAGTTCACTTCGTTCTTCACGCGAACAGGGTCTCCGGGTCAAACTCGCTAAGGTCACGTTAGCCGTTATTCCGGAATTGGAAAACAGGCCGATTGCCGCGTCGTCGTGATTCCAGTTTACCGATTTTCCTTAGAAAATGCTTGCTTTTCAAACACTATTGCGTGCCCGTTGCTTGCCGGCTCCTCTCCGGCGTGCTAGGCGCCGGAAAACCGCGGCACCCAAAAGGCACCATCAGGCATGAGCGCGAACGACATTGCGGGCGACCTTCCGTTCTGGAAAACAAAATCGCTTGAGGACATGAGCGGATCTGAATGGGAGAGCCTGTGCGACGGCTGCGCCCGCTGCTGTCTGAACAAGCTGGAAGACTGGGATACAGGCGAGATCGTCTGGACAGACGTTGCCTGCACACTTCTGGATGGCGACAGCTGCCGGTGCCGGGACTATGAAAACCGGGCCGCGACCGTACCGGACTGCATCCAGCTGACACCTGCAGAAGTCAGGACACTCACGTGGTTGCCGCCGACCTGTGGCTATCGCCTCGTGTCCGAGGGCAGGGACCTTTACTGGTGGCATCCGCTGGTTTCAGGAGACCCTGAGACGGTCCATCAGGCAGGCATTTCCGTTCGGGGCAAGACGGTTCCCGAGGACGGCATGGCGCTGGAAGACTATGAAAACCATGTGGTTTCCTGGCCTGGCGAAGAACCGGACCAGTCTCGCTGAAGGCTTGTCCATGAACACCCTGGTTCGTTTTGCAGTGGTGCGCGAGCAGACTTGCCCGGAGGCGTTGATCGCCAATGTGACGGTTTTCAGCTAACCTTACGGAAAGTTGGGTTGTCATGTGGCTTTCGGAAGAGGTGGTTCATGCTGAACGGCGTGTTGGCGGTTATCTTCGCAACGGCCCTGGTCCTCTGGCAGCCGCCTGCACTGGCAGAAACAATCAAGTTGCGTGTTCCCGACGTCAGCACAACGGACTATGTCGTCGAACTGGTCACCAGCGCCCTTGAGAAAACCGGTCGGCAGGTTGAATTTGAGCGGATTGACGCTGATTTCAACATGGCTCGTCAAATGAAGCTGTTCGAGACCGGCGACGGGCTGGACCTGATCTGGCGGGGCGAGAGCCCGGATCTGAAACAGGAATATCTGGAGGTGGATGTCGACATCACCGATGGGCTGAAGGGCTATCGGGTCATGCTGATCCACCCCAGGGACCGGGATCTCTACAAGGGCGTTGCCTCCCTTGAGGAATTCCAGGCCATTGGTACCGTTGCCGCGCTCGGCGCCGGCTGGAACGACGTTGATGTCTGGCAGCAGAACGACCTGAAACTGCAGGAATTCAAGGGGGTCTGGAACCCCGAGATCTATCACCTCATTGCCCTTGGGGGGCGAGGGGTCGACTATTTCCCGCGCGGGATCACGGAGATTGCCGGCGAAGCCGCCCTGCATCCCGACCTGCTGATCGAACCGCATCTTGGTCTCGTCTATGCCAATGACTTCCGGTTCTATGTCACGAAAGAGAATGCCGAGCTGCATGCGCTCCTGACCCAGGCCCTGAAACAGGCTGAGCAGGACGGGACGTTGCTTGAGATCCTCAAGCGGGCCAATCCGGATGTTTACGATCCGGACAAGATCAATATCGACGGCCGCACGATCATCCCGTTGTCGATGCCGTGATCCGCTGGCCTCGGGCCTGACCTAGCCCTTTTCCGTCAGCAGAAACGCTTCGACGTGCCGCCGCAACCGCTCTTCCAGTGCCGTTCTGTCGGTCAGTTGATGGCTCTTCAGCAAAATGGCGCCGTGGATCATGAAGGCGATCAGTCCGTCTGTCAGTTCGGCAGCAGACCTGTCCCGCCGCAAAGCGGGTTTCAGCGTGCCGGTTTGCTGCCAGGCTTCAAGAAAGGTCGCAAGATCCTTGTCGAGACCGTCCAGTGTTTCGACGAAGGCTTCGGCGCAATGTGGCTTGGTCACACCGATATTGTCGAGAAACAGGCGCAAGATTGTCGGGCTGTCGGTGATCACCGCGATCAGGGCCATCATGCGCCGCATCAGAAGACCGACCGGGTCCTGCAGGTCGCTGCTTTCTGCCGCTTCTGCCGCGTTTGCAGCGCGCAGGGCATTCAAGCGATCCAGCAACACGTAGGACAGCAAGCCATCCATGTCGCCGAAATGGGAAAAGACCGTGCCCTTGGCCACGCCCGCTTCCCTTGCCACCGCGTCGGCGGTGACAAGTTCCAGGCCGTGTTTCTGGCTGAGGTCACGGGCCGCGGTCAACACGCGGGCGCGGGTGGCAATGCTGCGCTGCTGTGGTTTGCGTGTCATGTTTCCTCATTAAAATTGACCGCGGTCAAAAAATATCTTGACCCATCTCTATAACGCCGTCAAAAAATGACCGTGGTCAATTTTTGACTGATGGCGTAACCAGGTATGGAAACACAGATGAAACGCATACTCGTTCTTGACGGACATCCGGCCGATGGATCCTTTTGTGGAGCTTTGGCGCAGAACTTTGCCGACAATGCGGCTCAGGCCGGACAGGAGGTGAGAATGAGGCACCTGTCTGCCATGCACTTCGATCCGGATTTCGGACAGTCCGGTTTCAAGGATGCCAAACCGCTGGAGCCGGATCTGGAAGCGCTCTGGCAGGACATCCTGTGGTGCGAACACTTTGTCCTGGCCCACCCGCTCTGGTGGGGCGGGCTGCCGGCCAAACTGAAGGGCCTGTTTGACCGGGTGTTATTGCCCGGGACAGCGTTCCAGTATGTCGAAGGCAAGCCGTTGCCGGAAAAGCTGCTCAAGGGGCGGACGTCCCGGGTGCTGGTCACCTCGGACACGCCCGGATGGTTCTATCGCTGGATCTACGGGGCAGGATCCCGGAAGCAGCTTGAAAAGCAGATCCTCAATTTCTGCGGGCTGAAGCCGGTCGGCTACCACATGTTCTCACCCATTCGTGGTTCAACGGACAAGGACCGGGCGGCGATGATGAACCGCGCCGGCACACTCGGTCGCAAGGCCGCCTAGCCGAACGTGGAGGTTACTGCTGTGCCGTTGCCTTTGCGGCGGCATCAGCCTCGCGGCGTTGCTGCTCCTGCGAGAAAACGACGTAGTACTGATAGATGTTGCCGACATAGTCGACCGGTTCCCGGCCGATTTCAGAGGCGACGATCCATTCGACATTGCCGAACCATTTATCCGGATCGTAGCCGTGTTTTTTCGCTTTTTCGCGCATCCGCTCGAAGCGGCTCGGACCGGCATTATAGGCCGCCAGCGCAAAGAAGGTCTGGTTGGCCTCCTTGGGCTTCAGCTCCGCAAAATAGTGATCGGCGAGAAAACGCAGATATTTGACGCCGGCATGAACATTCTTGTCCGGATCCTTGTCGATGCCCTTGATGTTGATCGGATTGCCGGCCGCAGTCGCAGGCTTGATCTGCATGAGACCGACTGCTCCGGCGCGGCTGCGGGCCTTGGGATCGAACCTGGATTCCTGATAGCTTTGGGCGGCAATCAGCAACCAGTCGATCTCGTATTCCGTGCCGTATTTCCGGAAGACGGTCTGCAGCTCGTCTAGGGCGCTCTTGTAATGCGCGTCGCGCATGTCCTTCAGATAGGTCGCTTCCTTCAGATACCGCTTGAACAGGATGTTGCCGAGAAGGGTCCCTTTTTTCACCGTGGCGGCAAAGCCGTTGACCTCCTTCAGAAGGGTCGGTGCGTCTTTTCTGACGGCGATCGCGATTTCACCATCCGTGCGCACCGATGCCGCCGGATGCATTTTCAACCCGTCCAGAACCTGTAGCCAGAGTTCGGCCTTGTGCTGGTCGACAATCACCATGGGAAGAGCCCCGGCGGAGACCATTTCCAGGAGGTCGTCATCTTCCAGCTTTTCGTCGGCCGTGGTGATTTTCATCGGATCCTTGCCGGCCGCCTGCAGCGATTTGTTCAGATCCTGAAGGCTTTGATAGTAAGACGCGGATTGCCGCACGGTGACAGACTTGCCGGCCAGCGCGTCCGGCGAGGTGAGATCTGCCACGCTGTCCAGGGTGACCGGGACTTCATGAACACCGGTCAGAAGGGGATCGGAAAAGTCGGCGAGTTCCCGCCGTTCATCGGTGATGGTCAGATTGCCGAGCGCCAGGTCACCGCGCCCTTCGTAAAGGTCGGAGAACAGGCGATGGCGCGGGGTCGGAATCAGGACGATCTTCGCCTCGTTTACTTTCTTGTCGTGCAGCTTGTGCAGGTGCTTGTCGAATTCCGTCATCAGGTCAACGGCGCTGCCACGCTGAACGCCCTTGTCGATGAAATAGCCGGTTTTCGAAAACGGGATCAGCACCCTGATGTAACCCCGGTCGATCAGGGCATCGAAGTCGCCGGTAAAGGGATCGCGCAACTTGTCTTCCAGGGCGTCGGCAAGACCGGTGCCCATGGCCTGGGCCTGTTGTCCTGCGAAAGCCGTGGTCAGACCGACCATCAGCAACAGGCACAAGCGAAATGCGAAAAGACGCGACACCATCTGGAGCCTCCCAAGTGAACGTGCCTCTGGAGTAAAAGCAGGATTGTCGCGTCTGGCAAGGTTGAAGGATCGATCGCTTCCTTTCGATCCCGGCTATTTGGTAAAGGTGAGTTCCACAGTGCCGATGGTGAAGCCGGCTTTCATCACCCGGGCCGTGTTGCGCACCGTCCGGCGGTTCACCTGTTCCAGCGTGTCGTCGAAGCGCAGCAGCAAGGGGCCGTTCTCGGTCTCCAGCTGCGCGATATAGGAGAAGCGGATCGCGCCGTCAGATGTGGTGCGCACATTGGCGGGAGCAATCACATCCGATCGCTGGCCGACATAGCGTCCATCGGCGACCTTCTGGAAGAACCATGTCTTGGTGTCCCTTTCACCGTCGTCATAGACAAAGTCCTCGCGCAGTCGCAACGTGAAGGTCTTGGGGTCCCATTGGCCGTTCAGATACACGGTGAAGGGGCGATTGACGCCGGCGATCCTGCTTTCAAAAACCCCTTTGCCGACGGTTCTTCCCTTGAAGAACTCTTCCAGAACAAGGGTCTTGGCTGAAACCGGCGCGGCAAGGCCGGCGGCCAGAAGAAGGAACAGAACAGTCCTGAGGAGAAACATGGTCTTGCAAAGCCTCTGTCGATGAAGGTGCTCTACATACGGCGCCAGACGGCGGCCGGATCTGATTTAGCTGCCGAAGCGGGTCTGCCAGGTCGGCACCGGGTCGTCTTCGGCAGGCGTGGCGTGATAGATGCCCCGGGCAATGGCTCTTGCAAGGCAGGATGCCGCCGCCGCCCCGAGCTGGACCATGTCTTCCAGTCCGTTCTCGAGGCGCTTCTGTCCGGTGGAAAGGGCAAAGACGAGGTCGCCATCAAGCGGCGTGTGTGCCGGCCAGAGCGCACGGGCAAGACCGTCATGTGCCATGACGGCGAGACGCTTTGCCTCTCCCTTGGTCAGGATGGCGTCGGTGGCAACAGCCGCAATCGTCGTGTTGGCGCCGGCCTTCAGGCCATCCAGCTTCGTGCGTACGGTCGTGCTGTCTGCGGGCAGGGGGTGTGCCATGCCGTGGCCGCCGAATTCAGCTTCTTCCTCAAAGGGCGCCGCCCAGAAATGCGGTGTCTCGCCGACGGTGGCCCGCCCGAGCGCGTTGACGGCAACGATCGCGCCGACCGTAACCCCGTTGTCGAGTACCTGGGAGGCGGAACCGAGGCCGCCCTTCAGATTGGCCGTGGTCGCGCCCGTGCCCGCGCCGATGGAGCCGAGCGGAAAGTCATATCCGATGGCATCCAGCGCCGACCGGCCGAGGTCGCGGTAAGGCGCCGCCTGACCCCAGCTCTTGTCGCCACCATTGAGGAGATCGAACAGGATTGCGGTGGGCACGATCGGTACGCGCACGGGGCCGACCTGAAAGCCGTATCCGAGTTCTGCCAGACGGCCCTGCACGCCGGCGCCCGCATCCAGACCGAAAGCGGAGCCTCCGGCCAGAACCACCGCGTCGATCTTGTCCACGGTCTGCTCGGGCTCAAGAAGTGCAATTTCACGTGTGCCGGGCGCGCCGCCGTGAATGGCGACAGAAGCGACGGCCGGCTCGTCCGGAACCAGCACGGTCGCGCCGGACTTCAGGGACTGGTCAGAGGCATTGCCGACCTTCAGGCCCGGAACGTCGGTGATCAGATTGCGTTGGCCGGCCATGGAAGATGCGTCCCGAATATGACTGCTGGAGGATCAGTGTGCGCGTGGTGACGTCAGGTGTCGAGGCTTTTGTAGCCGCGCCGGACATAGAGCAGGGATTTGCCCGGGTCCGTCATGCGCAGGTCGGTGACGGTGCCGACAATGATGGAATGGGTGCCCATTTCGGTGGCCGAATGCACCTCGCAATCGACGCTCAGGCGAGCGCTGTCGAGCGCGGGGCAGCCGGTTGCCAGCGCCGTCCAGTCCCCCTTGGCGAAACGCTCCGGCATCTCCAGCTTGTGGCGTCCGGCAAAGGCATCGGAGATGTCTTCATGGTCGTCGCTCAAGGTGTTCAGGCAGAAACAGCCGTTCTCCAGGACTGCATCGTGGACGCGCGTTTCCCGGTTGAGGCAAATGAGAATGCTGGGCGGATTGTCGCTGACCGAGCACGCCGCGGAGACAGTTGCTCCCAAGCGGCCGGCGCTGCCGTCGGTGGTGACAACATGTACGGCTGCCGCGATCCGGCTCATGGCTTCGCGGAAGCTGGTGGTGTCCAGAGGCAACCGGTCCTGATCGGTCTGGTCCGGCGGGGAAGTGGACATGGTTCGGCTCCTTGACCGCTTGGCGCGGGAATCGTCTTGGGCGGTAGTCTATGCGCGCCGGGAGGGGCTGCCTAGGCTGTCTTAGCGAAATGGTTCGGATGCCGTCAAACGGTTCATCGACCACGTGTTCATGTGTCTTTTGAATAGACCCGGACAAGAAAACATGGGTTGTGGATTGAGCTTGGCAACCGCCCGCGCTAGGCATATCGGTGTGATGTAGATGCCGGAGATGTGGATGTTCTTGCAGAAACTTGGCCTTGCAGCAGGGCTCTTGGCCCTTGGCGCTCTCTCCGTGCCTGCCAAGGCCGATATCCGCATTGCGGTTGCCGGTCCGATGGAGGGCCAGTTCGGTGCCTTTGGCGAACAGATGCTCGCCGGAGCGGCACAGGCCGTTGCCGACATCAATGCGGCCGGCGGTGTCAATGGCGAACAGCTGATCCTGGAAGCGGTGGATGACGGCTGCGTGGCGGACAAGGCGGTTGCGGTTGCCAACCAGCTGATCGGCAAGGGGGTGGTCTTCGTTGCGGGGCACTTCTGTTTTGGAGCGTCGATTGCGGCCAGCGAGGTTTATGCCGATGCCGGGATCGTCCAGATCTCGCCCGCGACCACCTTGCCGAAATTCACGGACGATCGGCCTGGAGACGGCGTCTTCCGGTTGGCGCCCAGGGATGACAGCCAAGCCAAGGTGGCCGGACAGTTGCTCGCCAGGGACTTTGGTATTGAGCGCATTGCCTTGCTGCATGACAAGACCGCCTATGGCAAAGGCCTTGTCGATGCAGTCAAGGCGGAAATGAATGCGCTTGGCACCAGCGAAAGCCTGTCTCTTGGTTTTGATGCGGGGGAAGACGACTATCGTGGTCTTGTGTCACAGCTCGGCCTGCAGAATGTCGGTGTCGTCTATCTGGGCGGGTATCATCCCGAGGCCGGCCTGATTGCACTTGAGATGCAGCGCCAGGGTCTCGATGCCGTGCTGATTTCAGGCGATGCCCTGATGACGGACGAGTTCTGGCTCGTTGCCGGGCCGGCAGGAAACGGGACGCTTTTGACCTATCCTGAAATACCGCGGCAGCGCCCGGAGGCACAGAAGGTGGTGGCTGCGCTGGACGAGGCAGGATTGCCGGCCGACCGCTATGCGCTGACCAGTTATGCGGCGATCCAGGCCTGGGCACAGGCCGCTGAAAGCGCTGGCAACACCACCTTGAAGGATGTTGCAGCTGCGCTTGGCACCGGTGATCTGGCAACGGTGATCGGGCCGGTGCGGTTTGACGCAAACGGTGATGCAAATGCGCCAGCCTATGTCTGGTATGAATGGCGGGATGGGGTGCCGCAGCGCCGTCCCTGAGCTTTCGTTTCTGGCAGCAAAACGGAAAAGCGCGCGCCGTTTGACAGGACACGCGCTTTTTCGAAGGGATGAGCTGCCGGTCAGCTGCGGCGGCCAGTTCCGCTGATGACCAGATTGACCTTGTCGGCATAGATCGGCTGGCCGGCTTTCATGCCGTAGAAACTTCTGAAAAACCCACCGGTAACTTCAAAACCGACACCGCCACTGGCCTTGGCGCCTGTCAGCCTCACGGTCAGCTTGGTGCGCATGGTCTTGCCGCGCAGGGTCAGGTTGCCTTCCACTTCAGCGCTGCGGTCTCCGGTCATGCGCACCCGCGTGCTTTTGAAGACCGCGACCGGATGATTGGCCACGTCGAACATGGCGGCGCTTTTCAAGAAGCCGGTGACCTTGTCGTTGTTGGTCTGAACACTGCCCAGATCGACCTTCACACTGACGTGGCTCTTTTCAGGCCGGTTCTGATTGAGGACCATCTTGCCGGACACGCTCTTGAAAGCGCCGGTGACGGGCTTGCCGCCGAGGACCTTGACGGAAAATCCGGTGTTCACCTGGGAAGGTGACAATGTGTAGGTGCCGGTCAGAGGTCCGGCCGCGACCGGTTGAACCGCCAGGGAGAGGGCCAGCAGACCGACAAGGCCGGCGAACAGGGTTCTGATAGGACGACAACGGGCAGTCGGGAACGGGATACGGGGCATCTCGATATCCTTGAGCTAGGCCTTGATTCCGGCCATGAAACGGGTCTGTCGAAACAGGCGGTGCGGCTAGGCACCTTGTTCCGGAAAACTGTCTTCCCGGAGCCATGCCTGAAGTATCCCCGTTGCCACGGCCGGGCATAGTGATGCGCGTCACAAGCGAAAGACCAGGAACAGACGCTCATGGCGTCTATTAACCTTCTGTTAAGAAAATAGGGCGCTGCCCATTCTTTCAAGTCTTTGAGCAGGATAGGGTTGGGCAAGGTTGAATTCCGGTTGGGAATAGGAAAGTGCCATGCGTCCGGCCGATTTGTACCGCGTCTTCGCGCCGACAGTTCTCGTGCTGTTTCTCGTTTTGTCAGGGAGCGTCCCCGCTCGCGCGGCCGAGCTGGTCGGGTTTTCCGATCATCGTTTCAGGCCTGGGACGATCGTGATCAGAAACTCCGAAAAGCGGCTTTACCTGGTTCTGCGCGGCAACCGGGCCATCCGGTACAAGGTGGCTGTGGGCAAACGCCGCAAATCCTGGACAGGGCAGGCCTATATTACCGGCAAATACGTGCGGCCGGACTGGTCTCCCTCTGCCGAGGTGCGCCGGGATCACCCGCATCTGCCGACCCTGATCAAGGGAGGCGCACCCAACAATCCAATGGGTGTGGCCGCCATGACGCTCTCCAACGGCAACTACGCCATTCACGGCACCAACCGCCCGGGGTCCATCGGCCGTGCCGTTTCCTATGGCTGCATTCGCATGGCCAACCACGACATCCAGGATCTCTACCAGCGTGTCGGTATTCGAACACCGGTCATCGCGCTGCCGTAGTGGACGGCCAGCTTGCCGCAGGGACAGCTTGCCGCATCTAGTTTCATGAAATTGAATATAAGGTGAGGCCGGGTCTTCTCAGGCCCTTATCAATGGCCCCACCGGTCTCCAGTGCCCCAACACGATGCCGGTGGGGTTTTCATCCAGGAAACGCCGTTACATTTTGCGACAAAGTCGGGGGGCTCCCGGCACAGATGCGCGACACCTTCTTGCTAGTCTTTGAAACGTCAAAGGCACAGGATCTTTCATCCGGGCGAGGGGCGACATGCTGACCATCCTGAATTCACGCTACTTTCTATGGGCACTGCTGGCGCTGCCGTCGATCCCGATGATGGCAGCCCTGATCGGCGGGGCGGGACCAGACGACGGGCGTCCGGTCACGGAAGCCCTGCTGCACCCGACAGGTGAATTCGCCGCGCGCTTCATGATCATTGCCATGGTCATCTCACCATTCCGTCTGATGTTTCCGAAATCCAGGTTCTGGTTCTGGATGGCCAGACGGCGGCGCTATTTTGGCGTGGCCGCCTTTGCCTATGCGGTTTTGCACACGGTGCTCTACCTGGTCGATATGGGCTCGCTCAAAGCCGTGCTCGGCGAGTTCTGGAGCCTCGGCATCTGGACCGGCTGGCTCGCCTTCTTCATTTTCCTGCCCCTTGGTCTGACATCGAACGATGTCTCCGTCAGGGCACTCGGGCGGTACTGGCGGCCGCTTCAGCGCAGCGTCTATGTCGCGGCCATTGCGACGCTGCTGCACTGGATCTTCGTGCACAACAATCTGGGCCCGGCCCTGGTGCATTTCCTGCCGCTTGCCGCGCTTGAGGCCTACCGTGTGTTCCGTCTCTATCGGCCCGGCGCAAAACCAGCCCCTGTTTCGTCCTGACTGCCGACCGGAGGAGAATTCGATGAATTATACGCTCTACACCATCCAATCCATGCTGGCTGGCCTCTTCGCCTTTCCGGCCTATGCCACCGGCGTTTTTGAATGCGAACCGACCGATCGGGCCGCGTGGCTCTCTCAGGAGCAGGTGAGCGAAAAACTGACCGATGACGGCTGGCAGGTGCGCCGCATGAAAGAAGATGGCGGCTGCTGGGAAGTCTATGGCACGACCCCGGAGGGACAACGGGTCGAGGTCTATGTGCATCCGGTGACCGGCGAGGTGCTGTTGATCAACCAGCGCGGCACGATCCTCTATCGGAAGGAGGGGTAAGGCAGCCAGATGTCAGTCAGCCTGTTCAGC
Organism: Labrenzia sp. VG12; assembly: GCF_002237595.1. NCBI lineage: Bacteria > Pseudomonadati > Pseudomonadota > Alphaproteobacteria > Hyphomicrobiales > Stappiaceae > Labrenzia > Labrenzia sp. VG12. The sequence goes on along the minus strand of NZ_CP022529.1, from coordinate 1,837,275 downwards.
TGCTGACAGATAGCTCAGCCACTTGTCCCTGACGGCCTCTTGCAGATCAATCTCCCGATCCCTGCAAAACAAAAGCAGGTGCGCGAAGAGATCCGCGGCTTCATCTGCCAAAGCCCGCTTCAGGTTTTCCGCCGATTTGCCATTCGGTCTGCCCTTGCCCGCACATTTCAGATCGGCGGCCGTGAGTTCGCCGAGTTCCTCGGTGAGCTTGGCAAGATACCAGCCGCTGTCCCGTTCAATTTCGAAGCGCCGGGCATAGATGTCGGAGACCGCCGCAACGCCGTCTTCGATTTCGGACAAGCTCTTGTCGGTCACGTGAAGATCCTTCAGGCGGTGAGCCAGCGTTTCGGGTCGGTCTTTTCAGTGATGCCGCCGCTTCCGGAAAGCGCGGCAACAAGGTCTGCGACGGCATCCAGGGAATGGACGGCGCGGAATTCGTCGACATGGGGCAGCATGGCGCGTATGCCCTTCGCCTTGGCCTCGAAACCGTCAAAGCGCAGCAACGGGTTCAGCCAGATCAGACGGCGGCAGGAACGGTGCAGCCTGTCGATTTCCCGTTCCAGATCCTCATCCGTATCCCGTTCCAGCCCATCGGTGATGAGGAGAACGGTCGGTTTGCCGGAGAGCACGCGGCGCGACCAGTGGCGGTTGAAATCATGCAGCGCCGAGGCGATGCGGGTTCCGCCGGACCAGTCCTCCACCCCATCCGAACAGGCCTCAAGCGACTCGTCCGGGTCCTTCATCCGCAGCTGACGGGTGACATTGGTCAGTCTCGTGCCGAACAGGAACGTGTGCACGTCTCGACGTTCGGCTGTTGCGGCATGCAGGAAATGCAGCAGAAGCCTTGAATACTGGCTCATGGAACCGGAAATATCGCAAAGCACCACGAGGGGCGGTCGCTTCTCGGCCGGTTTGCGGTATTTGAGGTCGATGATATCGCCGCCTGCGCGCATCGAGGCTCTGAGCGTGCGGCGCGGATCGACCTTGCCTTTTGCGGAAGGGGTGAGCCGGCGGAGCCGGATTCTGTCCATCGGCAGGCTCATTGACCTGAGGGCCTGTTTGGCCGCGTCGATTTCTTCCGCCGTCATCTGGGCGAAGTCCTTGCTCTGCAGCAGTTCCTTGCCGGATACCGTGAACTTGGCGTCGATCTCGATCTGCGGCACCGTTTCTTCCGCCACCCGTTCCCTGGCCGCCTCAAAGGCCTGGGAAACCCGGGTCTGGCCGGCCTTCGGCTTTTCCGGTTCACCGCGCGGCGGGGCCACCGGCGAGAGCACCGCCAGCATTTTTTCAATCAGGCCGCGGCTTTGCCAGTAGATTCGGAAGGCCTCGTCGAACAGCACCTTGTGTTCATGCTTGCGGACGAACACGGCGTGCAGTGTCCAGTAAAGATCGTCCCGGTTCTGAATGCCGCTGACCTCGACCGCGGCAACGGCATCGACTACCGAGGCCGGACCGACCGGCACGCCCGCCTTGCGTAGCGTGCGGGCGAAATAGACGATATTGTCCGTGATGCGGGAGCGCAGCTCAGGCGAAGAAGACATGTTCGCCTCGCAGACCGCCCTGTTTATTGGCGAAAACGAAGATCATGCCGCTCGCTCACACGACCGGCATGGAGGGCTGCTGCGAAACGTCCTTGCGAATGTCGTCGATCATCTGGCGCACCTTGGAGCCGCGTACGCGCTCGATGTCGTCCTGGTATTTGAGCAGGACGCCGAGCGTGTCGGAGGCCATGTCCGGGTCGAGCGCAATCTCGTTGAGCTCGGAAAGGGCAGTCGCCCAGTCGAGCGTCTCGGCCACACCCGGCTGCTTGAAGAGATCCTCGTCGGCGCGCAGCTTCTGGACGAACGCGACCACCTCAAGCGCCAGGCGTTCCGCGGCCCCCGGAACCTTGCGGCGCACGATCTCAAGTTCCCGCTCGGCATCCGGGTAGTCGACCCAGTGATAGAGACAGCGGCGCTTCAGGGCGTCGTGGATCTCCCGGGTCCGGTTGGTGGTGATGATCACGATCGGCGGTTCTTCGGCCTTGATGGTGCCGAGTTCGGGAATGGAAACCTGGTTGTCGGCAAGCACTTCGAGAAGGAACGCCTCAAAGGCCTCATCGGCCCGGTCGAGCTCGTCGATCAGGAACACGGGCGCGCCGGACAGGGAAGGCTCCAGGGCCTGCAAGACGGGGCGCTTGATCAGGAACCGTTCGTCGAAGATCGACTTCGACAGTTCCGAGTGGTCCGTGTCGCCGGCAGCTTCCGCTACGCGGATCTCGACCATCTGGGCCGGATAGTTCCACTCGTAAACGGCGGATGCGACATCGAGGCCCTCGTAGCATTGCAGGCGGATCAGGTCGCGCCCGAGTGTCGTCGACAGCACCTTGGCAATTTCGGTTTTGCCGACACCGGCTTCCCCTTCCAGAAACAGAGGCCGCTTCATCTTCAGGGCAAGATGCAGGACGGTTGCCAGGGACCGGTCGGCGACGTAACCGGCCTGATCCATCAGCTGGAGCGTGTCGTCAATGGAAGCGGGCAGGGGCAATTGGCTCATGGTGTCTCCGGCGGGCAGGGCAATCCCAGATGTATATAGGCAGCATCACGGCATGGCCATGTGCAAGGGGGCATCGCAGCGGCCACGTGATCCCCCTAATGTGTTTCTGCTTCCGAACCTTCTATAAAAGCGCAACTGATTCAAGGGAGGAGAGAGTGTTGCCTGGCAAAACGATTCTTTGGGCGGCTGCGGTCTTGATGTGCGGGACTGCCGCCATGGCCTCGGACACCGGCTATCCGACCGATGCCGCCAGCCTGGCCTCCGGGCGGGAACTTGCGGAAATCCATTGTGCAGCCTGCCACGCCGTTGCCGTTGACGATGTCAGCGCACAGGAGGGAGCACCCGCTTTTCGCGATCTCTCCAAGCTCTATCCGCTCGAAAGTCTTGAGGAACCGCTGGCGGAAGGCATCGTGACCGCCCATGAAAACATGCCGGAAGTTGCCTTTGCGCCGGATGACATCGACGCCTTTTTGGGGTATTTGAGCTCCATCCAATCCAAGTAATCCGTTGCCCGCTCCATGGACGGCATTTTGTTAGCAGGCGCGCTGGAGTGCTGCTAAAGTGCTGGTTTTGAACAGGAATTGACCAAAAGTCGGGTTTGGTTAACCAGAGTTCCGTGACACTCTTTTCTTAGGCAAAAGAAAGGATTGGCATGACAACCAGCTCTGACTTTGAAAAACGGTTCCTGGGATATGGACTGCTCACCGCGGAGATCCTCTACCACTTGCCCGATCACCCGCGATTTCTGCAGAGTTTCCTTTGGCAAACCGAAGATCTTGCACCGAAATTTCCGGAACTGACCCGGTTTCTGACGTTCTGGGAACGGGAGATCGAAGGCAGCATTCACTCTGTTCGGATTGCCCATCAGAACCTGATCGAGCCGGTCGATTTCCGCTATGCGGATGGTGAAATCCTCATTCACTGAAGACGGCTGATCGCGGGTTATCGCGGGGTGAGGCCAAGGCCGGCCCCGTCGCGCATCACGGCGCGAGACTGGTCGGTGAAGTCCGATCCGCTGCCCGCGTGCAAGACAAAGCCGGGCAGCAGCTGCAAGGGCGCCTTGCTGGCGCGAATGGCACGAATGAGCACCCGCGTGGCCGGTGCCTCGGGCCTAGGACGCAAGGGTATGACGTCAATCGCGCCAAAGCGGCCCTGAAGCACGTCCAGAAGTTCGCGCAGACCGTCGGCGCGGAAGATGGCCGTCAGGCTGCCTCCGTCGCGCACGATATCCGTTGCCGTCTTGGCCCAGGGTTCCAGGCCGCGATCGTCCAGCATATGGGCGCCTGCCCGGGCCGTGTTCGGTGAAGCGCGGAACTTTTCGGCCTCGTAATAGGGCGGGTTCATGATGGCATGGTCGGCCATCGCGGGTGTCAGGCCAGCTGCGTGACGCTGGCTGCCCTTTGCGGTGATGTCGGCCTCCAGAAGGGAGATTCGGTCCGCGAAGGCGGCATTGGCCGGGTCGTTGAGGCCACGCCGGGCGAGATCCAGCACGGTCTGGTCGATCTCGACCAGCGTCACCTTGATGTCAGGCAGACGCGCCGCAGCACAAAAACCGGCGGTGCCGACACCGGCGCCAAGATCGACAACATGTCCCCTGGTTCCCTCCGGCAGCGCGGCGGCAAGATAGACGGCATCAAGTCCTGCACGGTGACGGCCACGTCTCGGCTGGTGGACATAGACCTTGCCGCCCAGAAAGGCGTCATGTGTGGTTTCCGGTTCCGAGGTCGCCGGGGGCGTCGTCATCTCAGGCCTGTCCGCGTTCCGGACGCAGTTCATGTTCAAGGCCGGCGTCACACACCAGCCTGCGCGCCTTTTGCAATTGATCGCCGTCGACAAGGACCCGCCGCGGGATCATGGCAAGCGATCCTTCCAGGATACTCATGTTGCCGTCTGCGACAAAATGCTTGATGCCGGCTTCCTCTAGAATCGATTCCAGGAACGAAATCAGCACTGGATCGTTGGTTCTGACGAGTTCTTCCATAGTTTTCCCGGCGTTAGCGGTTCAGCAATTCAATGTGTCTTGTCGGAGCACGGTCGACTGGTCTACAGCAAAACCTGCTGATCGTGGCAATTCAAGCGTTTGTCAACGGATTGGCGGCTTGCCCCGGAGGCCTTCGCGCCATATTGTCCGCTCAAATATTCAGGGAGTGCCATAAGTGGCCGTTGTTGCAACCTATTCTGACAATCAGGCGCGCCAGCCGAGCATTCAGCCGCTGGTGGACCTTGTGTCTTCTGGCATGGCGGATGTCAATGAACTGATCCTGTCCAAGGCCGGTTCAAATGTTGAACTGATCCCGGAGATCGCCAAACACCTGATTTCCTCAGGCGGCAAGCGGCTGCGGCCGATGCTGACGCTCGCCTGCGCCGACATGTTCGGTTATCAGGGCGAGGGGCATGTCACCCTGGCGGCCAGTGTCGAGTTCATGCACACGGCGACACTGCTGCATGATGACGTGGTCGATGAAAGTGACATGCGCCGCGGCAAACTGGCGGCCCGCAAGCTCTGGGGCAATCAGGCCAGCGTCCTGGTTGGCGATTACCTGCTCGGCCAGGCCTTCAAGATGATGGTTGATGTCGGTTCGCTGGAAGCACTGCGCATCCTGTCCACCGCGTCGGCAGTGATTGCAGAAGGCGAAGTGCTGCAGCTCGGTGCGGCCAAGAACATCGCCACCACCGAGGCGGACTATCTGCGCGTGATCGAGGCCAAGACGGCAGCCCTCTTTGCTGCTGCGGCCGAGGTCGGGCCGGTGATCGCAGATCAGTCGGAAGACATGAAAAAGGCCGCCCGAACCTATGGTCTTGAACTTGGCTATGCCTTCCAGCTGGTCGACGATGCCCTGGATTATGGCGGCTCCTCAGCCGATCTAGGCAAGGATGTCGGCGATGATTTCCGCGAAGGCAAGATCACGCTTCCCGTTGTGCTGGCCGTCGCCCGTGGCACGGATGCCGATCGCGCATTCTGGAAGCGCTGCCTCGAGGGCGAAGATGTTGCCGATGGCGATCTGGAACAGGCCATCGACCTCTTGAAGAAATACGATGCGTTGGCGGAGACGGTCGAACGGGCCAAGACCTATGGCAACAATGCTCTGAGGGCACTGGAAACTCTGCCAGCAGGTGCGCATAACGACGCCCTTGCCGATGCCGTTTCCTTCTGCATCTCCCGTGTGAGCTAACCGCTCCAAGTTTCTGAAAAACAAGAATTCTATTGGGCCTGTCTCTTGCGAGGCAGGCCTTTTTCATGCCAGCGGGCCGGAGGCAATCCACCAGTTTGGGTGTTCGGCCCTCAGGCTGCGCTCAACATCCATGGCGTGTTTTTGGTCGCACAGGCCAAAACAGGTCGCGCCTGAGCCCGACATGCGGCTGAATTCGATCCTTGTATCTTCCTGAAGGGCCGCGAGCACCGCACTGATTTCCGGACAAAGGCTTTCTGCCGGGCCCTGCAAATCATTGCGGCAGCTCGAGAGATAGGCGGTGAGCTGCGACAGGCTTTCGAACTTCTCCGGCACAAGCGGCAGGGCGTCATTGTCCCGATGGCTCAAGGCGGCGAAAACCTCCGGGGTCGAGACGCCAACCTTGGGGTTGACCAGCACGATACCGCAATTGGGCAGGACAGGGCCGGGTGCGAGTTCGTCGCCGATGCCGCTCATGCGCTGCGCTTCGGGGTAAAGGCAGACCGGAACGTCGGCGCCCAAAGACAGGGCAAGGGCATGCATGGTGTCTTCGGAAAGGTAGGTTCCGGTGAAGTCTTCCAGAAGTCGCAGGGTCGTTGCTGCATCGCTGGAGCCGCCGCCGATGCCGGAGGCAACCGGAAGGCGTTTGGTGAGCGTCAGTCTGACCGGAGGCAGGGTTATGCCGGCCCGGGCGGCAAAGCCGCTGACCGCTTTCAGGACAAGATTGTGTTCCGTCGGACCGTCCAGATCGCGGGCGAAGGGACCTTCCAGCCGCAGCTCCTGTTTGTCTGCCGGCTCGACGGCAATCCGGTCCCCGATTTGCGGAAAGGCTACCAGCGAATCGAGCAGGTGATAGCCGTCGGAGCGCCGTCCGGTGATATGCAGCGCCAGATTCACTTTGGCCCGGGCAAGCTCCACCCGGGCAGACGTGGCTGTTTGAAGGGACATTTCGTGTTTCCGGTCAGCCGCCGTTGTTGCCGGTTTCAGCCTTGGCAGCGTCGGTTCCTTCCGGATCTTTCAGTCCATTGGCGATCTTGTCGAGAATTTTCGGAAGTTCTTTTTCTTCCGGTCCGAGATCGCGGGCATGGTTCCACTGAAAGCGGGCTTCGTTCCGCCGGCCTACCATCCAGTAGGCATCGCCCAGATGATCGTTGATGACCGGATCCGCAGGGCGGAGCTCAATCGCCCGCTCCAGTTCCTTCACCGCTTCTTCGTAGCGGCCCAGACGGAAATAGACCCAGCCGAGACTGTCAACGATGTAACCATCGGTCGGCCGCAACTCGACCGCCGTCTTGATCATCTCAAGCGCCTCGTCGAGTTTCAGACCCTGATCCACCAGCGAATAGCCCAGGTAGTTCAAGACAAGCGGCTGGTTTTCGTTGAGCTCCAGGGCCTTGCGGAAGTCGGCTTCCGCCAGATCCCATTTGCCCAGGCGTTCCCTGGCAATGCCGCGGAAATAGAGCAGCAGCCAGTGCCGGTTTTCCAGTTCCTCGATCGTGTCGATGCCCTGGGTGTAAATGGCCTCGGCATCGTCATAGATCTCGTGGGAGCGCAGAACGTTGCCGAGCGCGATCACCGCTTCCAGGTCCGACGGGTCTTCGTCGATCAGGGCCTGGAGATGCTCGCGGGCGTCGTCGAGTTTTTCAAGCTGGTTGAAATTCATACCAACCTGGATCTCGGCCTCGCGCTTCAGCACACTGTCCGCCGGAACCATCATTAGCGCCTCGATGGCGCGATCGGGCTGTTCCATGCGCTCAAAGATGCTGCCAAGAGCAATCGCTGCAAATTCGGCCTTGGGATCCAGGAAAAGGGCGAGCTGCAGGTAGGATGTCGACAGTTCCTCGCCGCCGTCCCGGCCAATCACCGCACCAAGGCCATAAAGGATTTCGGACATTCCTTCCGACGGGTCGGTGACCATCGGCGGAATGACGTCACCGCTTGCGATGATGGCGCGGGTCTGGTCCAGCTTCGGGTGCCCCCGGAATTGCTCGTCGTAGAGATCGAGGGCTTCCAGAGCCTCCTTCTGCCTTCCGTTTGCCGCAAGCACACGGGCATAGGCGTCGACAACACGAATGGCGCCCTGGTCGATCGCATAGGCGCCTTCCGCCGCTTCAAGAGCGTCCGCGTTGCGGCCGGCGGCAAAGAGCAGGTGGGTTTTGTGCGTTGCCTTGAAAACCTCGAACCAGTCCGGTCCGCTCAGGGCGTCGATCGTGTCCAGCGCCTCGTCGATCCTGCCATTGCCATAAAGCGCCCAGGCCCGGGCAATGCCGATGGAGAGTTGCGCAAGCGGGCCGTTGCGGCCCTTGGAAAGCGTCTCGTCTGCCTTGGCGTACTGACCTTCGACCATGTCGGACGCACCGAGCGCGAGCTGTGCCAGGAAATTCTGCAGGCCGGCCTTTTCGAGCTCACCTGCATAATGAACGGCTTCCTCGACATCGCCATTGGCGAGTTTCAGCAGGAATGTCCGCTCCAGCAGCATGGTGTTGGTCGGGTCGGCGGCCAGCGTTTCCTCGTAGAAGGCGGCGGCCTGGCCATAGTCTTTTTCAAAGCCGGCAAGGCGTCCGGACAGGTAGCTGCCAGACAGGGTGAAGGGCAGGCCGGACGGTGTGCCGAAGACCTGCGATCCGGCGTTGGTGTCGGCAATCGCCAGAGCCGGCGACAGGGCAAGCACGCTGACCAGCGCAAGGAGCTTCAGCCGCAGCGGTCTGCGGTCCGTGTTCACAGCGGCGCCGGTCACGTTTGTCATCATTCCTCGCACTTTGATTACCCGTCACATCGATTGTTGCTTATTGCCTTTGACAATGGCGTCTTTAAGGCTGACCGGCAAGAAGGCCGGGGTAACTTTCTGAGGGTTTAAATCCTTTTGAATTTGCACATCGTCGGAATTACCCAGCCAAATGGCGCAAGGATACGGTTTTCCGGCAAAAAGGGCTTGAAGACAAACAAGCGCTGTCGCAGGAATGTGCGGTGCAATATAGCCGGGGGCGCACAATTTGCCCCAGGTCAAACTGATAATGTGCGAAAGCACATAGGGTAGACACCTGTTGGCCGGCGGTCGGGATTGGGCCTTGACCGCAGACGAACGGGTCTCCGGATGCCCAGGTGAGGAGAGTGGTAGATGACCAAATGGGTCTATAGTTTCGGTGATGGCGATGCCGAGGGTGCTGCGGAAATGCGCAATCTGCTCGGCGGCAAAGGCGCAAACCTTGCCGAAATGAGCAGTCTTGGACTGCCGGTCCCACCGGGTTTCACGATCACCACCGAAGTCTGCACCTGGTACTATGCGCACGAAAAATCTTATCCGGACGAACTGGCCGCCCAGGTCGCGGAAGCCGTTGAAAAAGTCGGTGCGATCACGGGACGTAAATTCGGTGACACCGACAGGCCGTTGCTATTGTCGGTGCGCTCGGGCGCCAGGGTTTCCATGCCCGGAATGATGGACACGGTGCTCAATCTCGGCCTTAACGACGAGACTGTCGAGGCCCTGGCTGTCGAGGCCGGCGACCGGCGTTTTGCCTATGACAGCTACCGGCGCTTCATCCAGATGTATTCCGACGTGGTGCTCGGGCTTGACCATCACGAATTCGAGGAGATCCTCGAAGACTACAAGGAGCGCAACGAGCTTACGCTCGATACGGAAATCGACGCGGATGCCTGGCTCGGCATTATCGAGCAATTCAAGGCACTGGTGGAAGAGGAACTGGAAAAGCCGTTCCCGCAGGATCCCCAGGAGCAGCTCTGGGGCGCAGTCGGAGCCGTTTTCAGCTCTTGGATGGTGCCGCGGGCGGTGACGTATCGCCGGCTCCATGACCTGCCGGCGTCCTGGGGCACGGCCGTCAATGTCCAGGCCATGGTGTTCGGCAATATGGGTGAGGATTCGGCAACAGGTGTCGCATTCACCCGCAATCCGTCCACCGGTGAAAAGGCGCTCTACGGTGAGTTTCTGGTCAATGCCCAGGGCGAGGACGTGGTCGCTGGTATCCGCACACCGCAGGACATCACCGAAAAGGCACGAATTGAGGCGGGCTCTTCCAATCCATCTCTGGAAAGCCTGATGCCGGCAGCCTTTGCTGAGTTCCAGAGCTACTGCGACAAGCTGGAAGCGCATTACAGGGATATGCAGGACCTGGAGTTTACCATCGAGAAGGGCAAGCTCTGGATGCTGCAGACCCGCAATGGCAAGCGGACGGCCAAGGCAGCCCTGAAGATCGCGGTCGACATGGTCGCTGAAGGCCTGCTGTCGGAAGATGTCGCTATCGGCCGGGTGGAGCCGGGCGCGCTCGACCAGTTGCTGCACCCGACCATTGACCCGAACGCTGAACGCGACGTGATCACGACCGGTCTGCCGGCCTCTCCGGGGGCTGCGTCCGGCGCCATCGTGTTCACCTCCGACGAAGCGGAAAAGGCCAAGGCCGACGGCCGCAAGGTCATTCTGGTGCGCGTGGAGACGAGCCCTGAAGACATTCACGGCATGCATGCCGCCGAGGGCATCCTGACCAGCCGCGGCGGCATGACCAGCCACGCGGCCGTGGTGGCACGCGGCATGGGCAAGCCCTGCGTGGCCGGTGCCGGTATGCTTCGCATCGACTATCGCAATGGCGTCATCAATGCTGCGGGACGGCAGCTGAAGGAAGGCGACACGATCACGATTGACGGGGCAACCGGCCAGGTCCTTCTGGGCGAAGTGAAGATGCTTCAGCCGACGCTCTCCGGTGATTTCGGCACATTGATGGGCTGGGCTGACAAAGGACGGCGCATGCGCGTGCGCACCAATGCCGAAACGCCTCAGGATGCCAAGGTGGCGCGTGAATTCGGTGCGGAGGGCATTGGTCTTTGCCGCACGGAGCACATGTTCTTCGAAGGTGAGCGTATCATTGCGGTGCGTGAGATGATCCTGGCGGAAACGGAAGAGGGGCGCCGGGCGGCGCTTGCCAAGCTGCTTCCGATGCAGCGGCAGGATTTCATCGAGCTGTTCGAGATAATGCACGGTCTGCCGGTTACCATCCGCCTGCTCGATCCGCCGCTTCACGAGTTCCTGCCGAAATCGGATGAGGAGCTTGCCGAAGTCGCAACGGCGATGGGCGCCGATGCGGAGCGCCTGCGCGACAGGGCGCTGGCGCTGGAGGAATTCAACCCGATGCTTGGCCATCGCGGCTGCCGCCTGCTGGTGTCCTATCCGGAAATTGCGGAAATGCAGGCTCGCGCAATCTTTGAGGCCGCCGTCCAGGCTGCCAAGGACACCGGAGCACCGGTTGTTCCGGAAATCATGGTGCCTCTTGTTGGCCTGAAAGGCGAACTCGATTTGGTGCGTCAGCGCATCGAGGCCATGGCCAAGGCCGTCATGGAGGAAAGCGGCGCGGAACTGACCTATCAGATCGGCACCATGGTCGAGTTGCCGCGCGCGGCTCTGAAAGCGGCCGAGATCGCACAGTCCGCCGAGTTCTTCTCCTTCGGTACCAACGATCTGACACAGACGACCTTCGGTATTTCGCGCGACGACGCGGCATCGTTCCTCGGCACCTATCAGAGCCGGGGGATCATGGAGCAGGACCCGTTCGTGTCGCTCGATCAGGAGGGCGTCGGTGAGCTGATCAAGATCGGCGTGGAGCGCGGCCGGTCGACCCGCCCGGACATCAAGCTTGGCATTTGCGGTGAGCATGGCGGCGACCCGGCCTCGATCACCTTCTGCGAAGGCGTGGGCCTGGACTATGTTTCGTGCTCGCCGTTCCGCGTGCCGATCGCCCGCCTGGCCGCCGCTCAGGCGGCGCTCAAGAAGAAAACCGCGGGCTGAGTGGTCTTGCTGACCCGAGCCCTGTTTGAGGAGCCGCGCAGGTGAGCGGCTCCTTCCCGGATCTGGCCGAACTGCGCGCAGGGGGCAAACGTCTGCTGTCGCGGGTGCTTACCCGTCTGGAAACACACGCAGCAGATCCGGTAACCGCGGCTTTTCTGGATGACGTCGCAAACAGGCCCCTTGGCCACGTGTTGGGTCTGACAGGACCTCCTGGTGTCGGCAAGTCCAGTCTGACCGATGCCCTGATCAGCGCATTCCGCGCTGACGGGCTTCGGGTTGGCGTGCTTGCGGTCGACCCGTCGTCCGCGCTGACGGGGGGCGCCCTTCTGGGGGATCGCACACGACTGAAGACAGACCCGGATGATGACGGCGTTTTTGTCCGCTCCATGGCTGCGCGCGACAGGCTCGGCGGTCTTTCCGACGAAGCGGTGGCTGCCATTGCGCTTTTAAGAGCGGTTTGCGATCGGGTGATCGTTGAAACCGTCGGCATAGGTCAGTCGGAAGGGGATCTGAAACAGGCGGTCGACAGTGTTGTCTTGTGCATTCAGCCGGGCTCCGGCGACAGCCTGCAATTCATGAAAGCCGGCATCATGGAACTGCCGGATGTCGTCGCGGTGACCAAAGCCGACATGGAGGTCCTGGCGCGCCGGGCCGCGTCGGATGTGAAGGGCGCGCTGTCCCTGAGCCGATCAACAGCAGAGGACTGGCAGGTACCTGTTTGCGAAGTCTCGGCCCAAAACCAGACAGGCATTGACGAGTTGGTCAGCCAGCTGAACCGGCACCAGGTGTTTCTGGAAGACTGCGGCCGATTGAGCGAGCGGCGCCGGGCCCAGCATGCGGCCTGGTTCGAGGATATGGTGCGGGCAGAATTCGGGGCAGCCGGGCTTAGGGTGATGGCTGCGGAGAAGACAACGGCCTGGCTTGAACACGCCGAAACAGCGCCTTTCAGAAGCTTTGCTGCGTTTTCTAGCAAACTGGTCAAGCGACTGGGTGTTGCGGGAGACTGACCTTTTGGATGTTTTTCTCCATAAGCTGGCTGTTTTCCTTGGAGTTCCCGCCCCATTTTTCTTTATTTTGGCTTTGCAGGTTCAAGGCGGCTTTCCATAGTTTTACAGAAAATGGAAATCCGGACTGTTCAAGTTCGAAACGCCCACGAAAAAAGAACTTGACGATACTTTGCCTTCTGTTTTTCTCTTTGGAGCGGCATTGCTTTCTGCTTATTTTCTTCACGAAATTACAGGCTCAAAGCTTACCATTTTGCTTATTCCTGCGGCAGGATATTTTTGTGGCTGGACCATTCGAAGAAAAGTGCAAACCGCATTTGGAGGTCCAATCGAGGATGGGGTGCTCTTCTATTTTTTCCCCTCGATTTCAAATGTGACAAGGCGTTGGCCGATGCTTCTGTTCGATGTATGGACGCTGGGAATTTCTTTTTCTATCGGCGCACTGGCGGCATTCAACCTGCCGAATTAGCTCATATGTCTTGCTCAGGAGCATGCTCTAGTTGGGGCAGCTCAGTGGCCGTTCAGCCCTTCGCCACCTGCGCCTGGTAGCTGAGATCAGCGCCAAAACCAGACGTGCCGCCATCGCCATTGAAGTCTTCCAGGAACTTGGTGAGGGCGGCTTCGGGCAGCGGCTTGGAGATGAAATAGCCCTGCATCCTGTGGCAGTCATGGGCCTGCAGGAAACGGATCTGCTCAAGGGTTTCGATACCCTCGGCAACGATGGTCATGCCAAGCGCCTTGCCGAGCTGGATGATCGACACGAGAATGGCTTCCGCTTCCTCGTTGCCATTCATGTCGGAGACGAAATCCCGGTCGATCTTGAGCGTGTCGAACGGGAACCGGCGCAGATAGCTGAGGCTTGAATAGCCGGAGCCGAAATCATCCAGTGCCACTTTGACACCAAGGTTTTTCAGGCGCCGCAAGGCCTTCAGAACCGAGTCATTGCGCCCGGCAAAGACGGTTTCCGTGACCTCGATTTCAAGCCGCTGCGGCGGCAGGTTGTTGGAAGCCAGGATCGCCATCACCTTTTCCACGAAGCGCGGATGCTTGAACTGGTTGGGCGATACATTGACCGACATGACAATGCCGGGCCATTCATGGGCCTGGGCGCAGGCCTTGTTCAGGACCCAGAGGCCCAGATCGTTGATCAGGCCGGTTTCCTCGGCAACCGGAATGAACTGGGCGGGAGAGACGACGGTGCCGTCTTCCTTGGTCCAGCGGGCGAGGGCCTCCACACTCACGATCCGCTCGGCGCTGGTGTCGGTCTGGGGCTGGTAGGCCAGGTCCAGCTCGTCGTTTTTAAGCGCTAGGCGCAGTTCGCGGGACAGCCTGTCCTTGGACTGGACATGGTGTTCCATGTTGGCTTCGAAGAAGGAACGCCGATTGCGGCCATTGGCCTTGGCATCGTAAAGGGCGATGTCGGCCTTGCGCAGAAGTTCGTCAGGATCATTGCCGTCGCGCGGGGCGATGGCAGCACCCATCGAGAGGCTGGCGTGAAGTTCCCGGCGTCCGATCATGATGGGGCGGGCGATTTCATCCTGTACCTGGTCCAGAACATATTCCAGCCAGACATCATCTTCGCAGTCCTTGATGACCATGGCGAATTCGTCGCCGCTGATGCGGGCAACGATGCCGGATTCCGGGATAACCCGTTTCAGACGTTGCGCAACCGCGACTATGACCTTGTCGCCGGCCGAATGCCCCAGCGTGTCGTTGATATCCTTGAAGTGATCAAGGTCGATATAGACGACGGCCGTGTTGCTTTGCCTGTGAATGCTCTCTTCCAGCGTGTCGGTCAGAAGCGCATGAAAGCGGGCCCTGTTGGGCAGGCCGGACAGCGCATCATGACGGGCGGCATGAACCGCCTTGGCTTCACTGTGAGCAAGGCGCCGGGTCATCTGGCGCGTGAACAGCGTCACCAGGATGACAACGGCTGCGATCATGAACGCTGCGAGCGCCAGAAACGGGTTGATCCGCTGCAGCATCAGGGTGCCCGGCTGCGTGGTTTGCCAGGCGATCATACCGATATCCGCATTGCGTGGTGACCGCAGCTGATAGCGGCCAACACCATCCCGGCCGGTCTGGGAATTGGTCAGGACAAAGCCGTCCAGCCGGGACATTTCGGAAATGTCCTTCAGCTTTTCGCCGCGCAATGGCACCAGGCTGACGAGAACCGAAGGCGGAAAACGCTCTTTTGCAATTGACTGGATCTGCGGCATGACCGCGGCCGCGCTGAACAGATGCGGTTCGCCGGCCAGAGCGACAACCCCCGTTTCGGCGATCGACCGGCGCGCGTCGCTGCTCTGCGGCACGAAACTGTACAGGCCGGACGGGGTGCGCGTGAAGGAGTTGATATAGCGGGCCCTGACCTTGGCAACTGACGGCGACAGGTCTCTGAAGAGCTGGTCGTCCATCCATTTGCTGGTGTGGTTCTGGGCATAGACGGAGGCGACTTCGAAGTCGCGGTTGATCAGAACGGATTTGGTGAAACCATGGTTCTGGAACAGCCAGTGCATGATGTTGTCATAGATCCAGCTCTGATCGGGATCCGGCTGGTTGATCCGGTGATAGGCCTCGTCCCAGATGACCACGCCGTTCTGCAGTTTGACCAGGTAGTTCTTGGTCAATTGCAGCGCGCCGGCAATGAGCTTGTGCTGGGACTGTTCCGCGGTTTCGTCCGACAATCTGGCAGACCAGTGCATCAGGCCAAAAATGCCAAAAACCGAAATGATGACCACCACGACCATCGGGATGATGATCGCGTTTGCTATCCGGCCGCCAGAGTTTTTGGACGATTTGTACATGCACCTGCCCAGTTGCTTCGGGCAGAGTATTGTCGAACTCGGTTAAGGAATGCCGCAGAACTATAGTAAAATATCGGTAAACCGAAAAAGGTGCCGATCTTTTTTCTCCAGGTCGATGAAGAGCTTTGCAGATTTCGAGACGAGGCCCTGGGCGGTGTTTGGATCAGATCAGTTGAAGACTTCGAAAACTGACATTTTTACGTAGGCCGACGATGATGTGATCATGCACGGTGATGCCCAGAGGCTCAGCTATCGAAATGATCTTCCGGGTCATCTGAATATCGGCCCGGGACGGCGTCGGATCGCCGGATGGATGATTGTGGACCAGGATGATCGCCGTGGCCGCATGCTCAAGCGCTCGCCGAATGACCTCGCGCGGATAAACCGGCGTATGATCGACCGTACCGGTCTGCTGGAGTTCATCGGCGATCAGTGCATTTTTCTTGTCCAGATACAGTACCCGGAACTGCTCGATATTGTTCTGGCCCATGGCGGCCTGCAGGTAGTCGATCACGCCCTGCCAGGATTCCAACACGGTTTTTTCGGTGATACCGGAACGGTGGTAGCGGATAATCGCGGCATGAACTGCCTGGAGCGTGTCGATGCTGATGTCGGACAGGCCTGGAATTTCCTTCAGCCGTTCGCGCGGAGCGGCAAGCGCGGCAGGAAAGGAGCCAAAACGTTGCAGCATGGCCTTGGCGATCGGCTTGGTGTCCTGGCGGGGCAGGGCAGAAAATAACAGGAATTCCAGAAGCTCATAGTCGGCGAGCCCTTGCTCGCCGGTTTTACGAAACCGCTCTCTCAGTCGCTGGCGGTGGCCCTTGTGGTCCGGTTCAGGTGAGCCGGCAATGCCATCAAAAGACTTCTGGTCCATTTACTCCTGTCAGTCGTTCGGCCGTCCCGGCTTGTGGAGGCCACCCGGCGAGGTGGTGAAGATCTGGCAGCCTTCAGGCGTGATGCCGATGGAATGTTCGAATTGGGCCGACAGCGAGCGGTCGCGGGTGACCGCCGTCCAGCCGTCGCTCAGCACTTTGACATGGGGGCGGCCGAGATTGACCATCGGTTCGATGGTGAAGATCATGCCGGGCTTGAGCTCAACCCCTTCGCCCGGGCGGCCGTAATGCAGGATGTTCGGCGTGTCGTGGAACAGAAGGCCGAGACCGTGGCCGCAGAAATCGCGCACCACGGAACAGCGCTGTGCCTCGACATAGGTCTGGATGGCATGGCCGATATCGCCGGTGGTGTTGCCCGGCTTGGCGGCCTCGATGCCGCGCATCAGGGATTCGTAAGTGACATCGATCAGGCGCTCGGCAGCGCGTTTCAGCTGGCCGACCGGATACATGCGGCTGGAATCGCCGTGCCAGCCGTCGAGAATGAAAGTCACATCGATATTGACGATGTCGCCGTCGCGCAGCGCCTTGTCGTTCGGAATGCCGTGACAGACAACGTGGTTGATCGAGGTGCAGCTGGACTTGGTATAGCCGCGATAGTTCAGCGTTGCCGGCAGGGCGTTGTGGTCGCGGCCATACTGGTAGACAAAATCGTCGATTTCCTGGGTGGTGGTGCCCGGCTTCACCATGGAGGCCAGCTCGTCGAGGCAAGCCGCCGTCAGTTGCCCGGCGCGCATCATGCCCTCAAAATCCTCAGGCCCGTAAAGGCGCACCTGTCCGGTGTTCTTCAGGGGAGCGTCGGCGGCGTCGATATAGCTGACCATGGGGTGTCCGTGTCTCGCACTTATCTGCGTGGCTGCTAGACCCGGCATGGTCGCTGCCTGCGCATTGTTCTTGGATTACCCTTCCACATACCGTTCAAAGCCGCCAATTTCCAGCGTCACTTGATGCAAAAACACGCGAACGTGGAAAGCGGCGCCCGGAAACCGCAATTGCCGGCCTTGCGTCTTGCGCTTTTTTTGCAAGGCAGCTAGGGGAATGGGATCCGCGGGCGTGGTGGAATTGGTAGACACAAGGGACTTAAAATCCCTCGGCCCTAGGCTGTACGGGTTCGAGTCCCGTCGCCCGCACCATTCTTGATTGCGCTATCGGCCTTCGGCCTGCTTGAGCGCGGTTTTGTTTGCGCTATCGCGCTTTGCGCAACATGAGCGCGGTTCCAGTTCGCTCCGCTCAGCTGCACCATTCTTGATTGCGCTATCGGCCTACAGCCTGCTTGAGCGCATCCAGGCGGCGCCACCCGTTTCGCAGATCTCTCACATTCCGCCGCCGGCCCGGACTTCGACCGCAACATCCAGAAAACTCCTGATCAAACGCAGTTCTCGCTTGTCGGCGGGGATTGCAATGCAGTCGCGATAGCCTTCCGGCATTTCTGTGACGGAGACGGCGGTCAGTTTGTCAGACGGGAAAAGGCTGTTTTCCAACAATAGGCCGATACCAAGATTGTGCAGGATGGCTTCCTTGACCATCGGAAAAGTGGTGGTGCGCAGGATCCGGGGCAGGCGCACCTCATGTTCCCTGAACTTTCTTCGAACGACTTTCTGGGTGAGAGACCCATCTTCGGGAAGAACCAGGGTCTCATGCTGAAGATCGGCGAGCAAGATCTTTTTGCGCCCGGCCAGGGGATGGCTTTTCAGCATATGGGCCTTGTAATTGGACCGTCTGAGCTCGTGCGTGAAAAGGGCTGGGCTCTCTTCGGGGTCCGTCACGATGGCGATGTCCACCTGGCGCTCGGCCAGAAGGGTCATGGCCGTGGTCCAGTTGTAAAGGGTGAAATCGATCTGGACCTGCGGAAAAAGCCGTCCGTATTGGGCGATGATCGGCATGGCCGGGCGCGGCGCGTTTGCGATCAGGCGAATGTGTCCGTCGGTCAGGGCGCTGTAGTCGCTGATCTTCTCGGTGACCAGCTGCTCCATGGTCGCCAGCCGGTCTGACACGGAAAAAAGCTCCTTTCCTGCACGGGTCAGCTCCAGGCCTGAGCGACGGCGGATGAAGAGCTGTGTGCCCATCCGGGTTTCCAGCTTGGCGATGTGCTGTGTCACCGACGATTGCGTGACGCCGAGTGCCTTCGCGGCAGCTGAGATCGACTCTTCGCGAGCGGCAAAGGTGAAAGCCTTGATCTGGTAGGGGCTTGGGGAGGCGTTCATGACAGTTCCATAATATCTGCGCTGCCAAACCGTAGCTCCTATTAGCGACGCTAATATTACGTCACAGACGGTTCAACCGGTGCCCCTAGTGTGCCCGCCAGACATTGGGGGCATAGATGACAGCCAT